>JBKEBN010000076.1:0-4283 GCA_047973175.1 Leucobacter sp. | reverse complement strand
AGAGACGCATCGCGTCTCTCGCGACCGCGGTGCCGCCCACGGCGGCAGCCCACCGGAGCGAAACGAGGGGTAGTGAAGATTCTGCGGTTCAGGCTCGGAGAGCAACGCATCGCGTTGCTCCACCTGAACCGCCGCGCCCACAGGCGCGGACGCAGCCAGATTCCCATTCGGCGCACCGCAGCCGTAGTCCCTATCCGCGCGATCAGTTAGTTACCCCTGGCGTCCTTTGAAGCGCGGGTTCTGCTTGTTGATGACGTAGACCCTGCCTCGGCGGCGCACCACCTGCGCACCGGGCTGGTTCTTGAGCGATTTGAGCGAAGCGCGAACTTTCATGCGAACCTCCAATTGAAAATAGTTATCATTACAATACTAGAGTAATCGACACGAGAGGAAGTTCGGCATGCCCGAAGTAGATGTACTGGCGGTCGTCGGCACCTGCGCCCCGGAGCGGGAGCTCTACGCCGAGCGACTCGCCGCGGTGACCGACAGAACACTGTTCTCGGCCCGTCGCCTCAGCGTCTCCGCAGACCCCGTCGACGAGGCGCTGGCGCTCGTCCCCTGGACCGACCGCCCCAGCGGTGCCGTCGTCGAGTTCCCCTCCGACACCCGCATCGTCGAACTCATCGGTGCCGCGGCCGAACCCGAGAGCACCTGCGCCCTCTCGGGCATCGTGTGCGTCGCAGACGCCGCTCACCTCATCGACGATCTCCGCCGCGACAGCTACGCGGCGAAACGGCACACCGCTCCGCACGGCGGCCCCGGCTCGGCCACGACCGAGTTCGTGGCTCACGCGCTGCTCACCGTGACGCAGCTGGAGTACGCCTCGATGATCGTGCTGGTGAACTGGCAGCAGCTCGCGACCCCCAATCTCGCGGCGCTCATGGCACTCGTGGGCAACCTCAGCCCGCACGCCAGGCTGCGGCTCGATCACGGCGCGCTCGAACCGCCGACGCAGAGCACTACCTACTCGGCGGCTCAGGAGCGAGCCGGATGGATCGCGATCCTCAACGGCGACCACGATCCCTACATGACCGACCGACGCGTCAGCTCACTGCACTACGAGCAGGTGCGACCGCTGCACCCGGAACGCCTCGAACGACTGCTCGACGACCGCATCGACGCCGGCGAATTCGGCACGGTGATTCGTTCTGCGGGGTTCTGCGGACTCGCTTCGCGGCCCGGGATCATCGGCGAGTGGGATCACGTCGGCCACATGTTCTCCCTCGAACCGCTCGGCCCCGAGGCCGATGCCCCGGAGAGCTCCGAGGTGCTCGCGGTCGGACAGGATCTGGCCTTCATCGGCATCGATATGGATGCGGAGGCGCTGCGCGCTGCGCTCGACGAGGCGGCACTCACCGACGAAGAACTCGCAGCGGGCCCCGAGGCCTGGGTCGCCTACCGCGACCCCTTTCCCGCGTGGGTCAGCGCCTCCAGCCACTCCGAGTGACCCCGTTCCGCAGCACCGCTGTCGCGACGGTCAGCGGGGCGGACGAGCGGTCGGGCGCAGACGCGAGCGGGGGACGAGCGATCCCCTCGCCCATCCCCCGCTTCTCGGCACCGACCGCGCTCAGTGCTCGTCGTAGTGATCGCCGTGCGGAGCGTGCTTGTGGCCGTCGTGCACGTAGTCGACGTGATCGTCGTGCTGCACCGCTTCGTGACCGCAGTCGTCGCCGTGCTCGTGCTCGCCCACGGTGTGCTCGGCGACCGCCTCGTGCTCATCGTAGTGATCGCCGTGCAGAGCGTGCCGGTGCGTGCCGTGCAGGTAGTCCACGTGGTCGCCGTGCTGCACGGTCTCGTGGCCGCAGTCGTCGCCGTGGGTGTGCTCCGCCGTGGTGTGCTCTGCGTGGACGTCGGTGGTCGTCATGTGCTTCTCCTTCAGTGTGCGTGGTCGTGAAAGCCCGCGGGCGCGGACTCCAGAACATGGCTGAGAGCGTCGGCGATCACGTGAGTGACGTGGCGGTCGGCGACCTCGTAGATCGCCTCTTTGCCACGCCGCTCGGCGATCACCAGGCCGGCCTGCCGCAGCGTTCTCAGGTGCTGCGAGACCAGCGGTTGCGACAGACCCGTCGCCTCCGCAAGCGCTCCAACGGTTCGGGGCTCCTGCTCGATCACTCGCAGCAGGCCGAGCCTCGACTCGTTGCCCAGCACCTTGAAGAGCTGCGCCGCCTCGGTGATCCCGGGCTCTCTCTCCATGAATCCATCCCATCACACATATGAACAGATCGCAATGTGATTATACTATTGATAGACATTCTCTCGCGAATCGAGCAACCGAAAGGATCCCGAGCATGACGACAGCGACTCGCCCCGCGCCGCCGCGCCAATCGCGCAGCACCCACCAGAAGGAGATCATCCGGCGCGCACTCGACGAGAACGAGGGGTTCATCTCCGCGCAGCAGCTGCACCGCCGCCTCACCGAAGAAGGCAACCACGTCGGCATAGCCACGGTGTACCGTCGACTCAATGCGCTCGCAGAATCGGGCGACGCCGACACCATCACGGCGACCGGCGAGCAGCTGTTCCGCACCTGCAAGCCGGGATCGCACCACCATCACCTGGTGTGCGAGAACTGCGGCAGAGCCGTAGACATCGACCCGCCCCACGAAGACTGGATCGCCGCGACCGCCGAGCAGAACGGCTTTACCGTCACCCGCCACGTGCTGGAGATATTCGGTCTCTGCGCTCAGTGCCAGAATCCCGCGTGAGCGGTCGCGCGAGTACCGCATCCGGCTGCGCACCCCTCAAATTCGGGATTTCAAGCCTCCCGCAGCGCGGTTAGTCTGAGCAGGTATCAGCGCGAGTGGTCTGGGAGGTCTGCTGTTTTGGGAGATACCACCGACACCACAGTCACCACCGCGTTAGGCGATATCACCGGCACGACAGGGGCATATCTCCGAATCATCTGGCAGCTCGATGAGGAGGGGATCGTGCCGATTCGGGCGCGGATCGCAGAGCGCATCGGTCACACCAGTCCGGCTGTTTCGCAGGCCATCGCCCGAATTGAGCGCCAGGGTCTGGTGCATGTCCGCGAAGACGGGCGGGTGACGCTCAGCCCCAGCGGGCGCAGCCTGGCGGCCGCGATCGTTCGCAAGCACAGGCTCGCGGAACTCCTGCTCTCAGACGTCATCGGCCTTCCCTGGGAAGAGGTGCACCGTGAGGCGAGCCGCTGGGCGCACGACATCGGCGACGACTTCGAGCATCGACTCACGCAGTTCCTCGGAGATCCTCACCGCTCCCTCTACGGCAACCCGATCCCCCGGTCGGAAGAGGCGAGCGGGTCGGAGCCGCGGCTCTACTACCGGGAGTCCGTGAGTCTTGCCGAGGTGGCCATCCGGCACATCGGCACCTCCGTGTCGGTCAGAATCGAGGCGCTCGCCGAGCCCGCACAGGCGGACCCCCAGCTGCTGCAGCGGTTTGCGGCGGCGCAGATCACACCGAACACGCGAGTGCGGTGCCAGCATCACGGCAGCACCGTCTCGATCAGTCCCGTCGGAGTGGCGGAGTCGCTGACGGTCACGCACTCCGCCGCTCACCTCGTCCTGGTCTCCTCAGACCCGGATTCGCAGCAGGTCGACCGCAGGGCAAGGTGGTCGAGCCACTAGCAACCGCAGCGTTGCTCAGCCTCAGTCTCCGGATTCGCTTCGCTCATCGAGCAGAAAATCCTGCGGCAGCTCGAGCTGAACGGCCGTGCCGTGAGCGCCGCTCCTGATCCTCATGCTGCCGCCCATCCCCCGCACGACGGTGTCGACGAGGTTCAGGCCGTGGTGCCCGGCCGGTGAGGCGCGATCGGGATCGAACCCCACCCCGTCATCGCTCACTTCGATGACGAGAGACGCTTCGCCGCGATTGAAGCGGACGAGAATCTGAGACGCGCGCGAGTGCCTCAGCGCGTTTCTGAGCAGCTCGGTGGTGCAGCGCAGGATGAGGAGGCGAGCGCCGTCGCTGACGCCGAACAGGTCGTCCCCCGACACCTCGACGTCGGCCGAAGACTCGGGCATGTTCTCGGCAACCGCTCGGACTGCCGCGTGGAGCCCCTGCGACTGATCGTCGATCGGATCCAGATCATCGAGGAGACGCCTGAGCCTTCGCACCTGAGCCCGCACCTCCTCCGCGGCGCTGTCTCCGGCCGCATCGGGAACCGCGGCGGCGGCCTGCTCCAAGCTGTCGACGGTTCGTGAATACTGACCCTCTGGGGGTCTCGGAAAATTGACCCCTCCACGATTCTTGGAGGGTGATCAGAATGGAAGACTGGGCAGAGATCCGCCGTATGCATCGGGCCGAGG
>JBKEBN010000158.1:0-13320 GCA_047973175.1 Leucobacter sp. | reverse complement strand
TCTTCACCTACCCCTCGCTTCGCTCCGGTGGGCTGCCGCCGTGGGCGGCACCGCGGTCGCGAGAGACACGACGCGTCTCTCTATTGCTCCCGCGCCAGTGAAGCCTTCCTCCTCCGCCTTGCCAGATTTCAGGTCACCGCATCCTCGTACCGCAGCCCCTATCCGCGCGATCAATTAAATAGTGGTCATTGTGAGGTCCATAGCCCCTACTTGGTCCAATATCCACCCTGACAGCCACCTGTCACTCACCCACTGCTCTCGTGAGGATTCAGCAGACGAGCGGTGGGCCGAGGGTGTTCGGCGGCTCGGGCCCGAGCCTTCCCTCCCCGGGAGCCACGCGGGATGTCACACCGCAGCAGAATCCCTGCCCTTGTTGCAGGGAGCACACCATAAGGTGGAAGCATGTCTGAAATGCGCACGCTTTACCCGCCCGTCGAACCCTACGACCGGGGCATGCTTGCGGTAGGAGACGGGCACGAGGTGTACTGGGAGAGCTGCGGCAATCCCGAGGGCAAGCCCGTCGTCTTTCTGCACGGCGGCCCTGGTGGCGGTTGCGTGCCCGATCACCGCCGCTACTTCGACCCCGAACGCTATCGCATCGTGCTCTTCGACCAGCGCGGTTGCGGTCGCAGCACACCGCACGCGAGCGCGCCCGACGCCGACCTGTCGACCAACACCACCTGGCACCTCGTGGCCGACATCGAGCGACTGCGCGAGCACCTCGACATCGAGCGCTGGCAGGTGTTCGGCGGTTCGTGGGGGTCCACACTTGCGCTGGCCTACGCCCAGACCCACGCCGAACGCGTCACCGAGCTCGTGCTGCGCGGCATCTTCACGCTGCGCAAGAGCGAGATCGACTGGTTTTACCAGCGGGGTGCGTCGCAGCTCTTCCCCGACGTGTGGGAGGAGTACCTCGCGGTGATTCCAGAGGAGGAGCGCGATGACCTCGTCTCCGCCTACCACCGCCGCCTATTCGACTCCGACCCGGCGGTGCACACCCCGGCCGGTGTGGCCTGGACCGTCTGGGAGAACTCCACGATTCGCCTGATCCCGGACCGCGCCGCGATCGAGGCCGCCCGCCAAGACGAGGCGGCGGCGGTCGCGTTCGCGCGCATCGAGAACCACTACTTCGTGCACGGGGGCTGGATGGAAGACGGCCGCCTGATCCGCGACGCGGCGACGAAGCTCGCGGGTATTCCCGGGGTCATCGTGCAGGGTCGCTACGATGTGTGCACACCGCCTCGAACTGCCTGGGACCTGCACCGCGCCTGGCCCGAGGCCGCCTTCGAAATGATCCCCGACGCGGGCCACGCCTCGAGCGAGCCGGGCATCGTCGACGCGCTCGTGCGCGCGACTGACCGCTTCGCGGGCACGGGAGAATCGCAGTGACCTTCAACGAAAACGCTCGCATCGACACCGGTAAGGTTTCGAAGCGCAGTGGCGGGCGTCGCGGCGGCATGATTGCGGGCGGTGGTGTGGGCATCGCGCTGCTGCTGGTGCTCGGCTCCCAACTGCTCGGGATCAATCTCATGCCGTTCGCCCCCGCGGCCGAACAGCTCTTCGGGGGAGGATCGCTCTCCGGCGAGCGATCCGAGGCGCTGGCCGGTTGCGAGACCGGAGCCGACGCGAACGAAGACGCCGAGTGCCGCATGGCGGCGACCAGCGACTCGCTCGATCGCTACTGGGCGTCCGAGGTCGACGGCTACCGCAGCCCCGGCGACGTCGTGCTCTTCGAGGGGCAGACCCAGTCGCCGTGCGGCACGGCGTCGGGTTCGACGGGGCCGTTCTACTGCCCGTCCGACGAGGCCATCTACCTCGACGTAGCCTTCTTCGACACGCTCAGCGGCGAGTACGGCGCATCCGAGGGATCCCTCGCGCAGATGTACGTGCTCGCCCACGAGTGGGGGCACCACATCTCCAACCTCATCGGCACGCTGAAGCAGGCGGATCGCGGTTCGGGCGCGAGCTCGGGATCGGTGCGCCTCGAACTGCAGGCCGACTGCTTCGCGGGGGCGTGGGTGCAGAACGCGTCGACCGTCACCGACGATCAGGGAGTGCCCTTCCTGGAACCGATCACGAGAGAGCAGATCGCCGACGCGATGAGCGCAGCCGCCGCCGTCGGCGACGACCACATCATGGAGTCTGCCGGGGTCGAGGTGAACTCCGAGCGCTTCACCCACGGCACCTCCGAGCAGCGGCAACGCTGGTTCCAGAGGGGCTACCAGCAGGGCCCCGCGGCCTGCGCCACCTTCGACGTGCCGGCCTCGGAGCTGTAGCTGGTCGCGCGGGTAGGGGCTGCGGTACGAGGATGTGCTGGTCTGGGATCTGGCAAGGCGGAGGAGGAAGGCTTCACTGGTGGTGAAGATTCCGACGACAACGCGGCCAGATCCCAGATCAGCGCACCGCAGCCGTAGTCCCTATCCGCGCGATCAGTAAGCTGCGGGATCGCCGGACACTTTCGTTTCCTGGGCGTGCCGAGCATCCTGGGTACCCTGTGCGCCCTGCGTATTCTGTGCACTTCGGACTTCTTGGGCACCCAGGGTTGCTTGGTGCTTCTGAGCCGCCTGCGCTTCCGGCGTGGATTCGACTAACGGCGCGCCGGATCGGCCGAAAGCTCACGCCGTTAGTCGAATCCACGCCGGAAGCAAGCGGGGAAGCTGGGTCGGGGTCGCCTGCCAGAAGCTGAGATGCCGGAGACTGGGAAGTTGGGTCGGGCGGATCGCCGGAAGCGCCTAGTGTCCTGCGCCGGAAGTTGCTTTGCAGAGACCGGTGCTCTCGGGGTGTCTCACAAGGCGGAGGAGGAGGCTTTGCTGGCGCGCACTGCTCGGGGCAGAACGCAGAGCGTTCTGCTGCAGGGTGCGGTGGTGCCACCGCGCCAGAAGTCGACGACGACAACGCGGCGAGACGCTCCGAGAGTGCCGGGATATGCGAATCGAATTTCCGGCGCAGGACACTAGCGCTTCTTCTTCGCCCTGCGGCGGGCGGCCTTCGCTCGCTCAGCCTTCTCGCGGGCCGCAGCGAGCTGGGCACCGCGCGAGCCCGGCTTCGGACCCTGCTTTTTAGCGCCCTGCTTCTTCGGAGTCTTCTTCGCGGCTGAGGGCTGAGGCTGCTTCGAGGCCTGAGGCGCACCGGCCGACCGCTGGCTGCGGGCGGTGCGGCCGCGCATGATGCCCGCGAGCTGCTGGATGTCGGGGGCGTCGCGATCCAGCGCCCAGGTCGCCCAGATCTCGGTGGCCGCGAGCTGCGGGTCACCCGGTGCCGCAACCACGGGGATCACGGCGTGCTCGCGCCTCGCCGCGAGGTGGCGCGCGAGCGGCAGCGGCAGCAGCACGCCCCCCGCTCCCGTCGCGACGAGCGCGAGAGCCGCGGCAGCGTCGCGCGGCATCCAAGCTGGGTCGGCCCAGGGCTGGGGGCGCGGCCACTCGGGCGCGTGGTCGGGGTGGTCGAGCAGCGTCACGAGATCCAAGTCGGCGACCTCGACCTCGGTGGCCCCACCCCGAGTGGGATCGGCCAGCTCGTGATCGATCGGCAGCACGAGCGCCACGGCCTCGCGGTAGAGGCGTATCGCGTGCCGGGTGCGGTTCGGCCCGTCGGTGTCGGCGGGGCGTGAGCCCGGGTGCGTGCGCTCGATGACGACGTCGAGCGGGGCCGGGGTGCCGGTCGTGGGATCCCCTGCCTCGGCGGGCTTTTGCGGCGACGTGGGATCCGGCACCGCTCCCGGGCTCCCATCGCGCCCGCGCCCGAATGCCGTCGAAAGCGGAACCAGCTCGAGCGGGGCACCGCCGGCCTGTCGCCACCGCCGCGCCCACTTGCCCGGAGCCGTGCCTCGGGTGAATCCGAGGCGGAGCGAGGGCGGGGTAGCGGACTCCGATGCACTCGGGACCGTTGGTGCATCCACCGCCCGAGTATCGGAAGCGTCAGCAGTCTCGGGGTCGGATGACGAGTGCTCAGAGCCGGTAGCGGTGTCGTTCACAGGGCTATCTTCGCGTAGATCTCGTGCGTGTAGGGGAGCCGTGCCGACGAGAGCGCGATGCGGTATTTCTCGGGGGACTCGACGTGGCGCAGGGGCGTGCTCTCTTCGCGGTAGTGCGGATAGGCGAGACGCGCGTGCCCCTGCGGCGGCAGCCCGCTCGCCGGAACCACCCGCCACCACGCGACCGCGTGCCCGTACAGCGCCATGACCCGGCCCACCGCGCGCGGTGCCTCCGAGCCGACCGCGAGGCCCACGTCACCGTAGGTCATGACGCGCCCCTCCGGGATGCGCGCGACGACCTCCAGAACGGCTTCGACGAACTCTGCACTCGGCATGGTTCTAGGGTACGTCGTGGTTCCGGTCGTGGTCGCGGGGAACGACGTGCGGCGCGGTGGTTGAGCAGAGCGCGGCGGAGTCGCGGAGCGACGGACGCCCGATCCCGAACCGCCCGGAACTACCCCAGAGCCGAAACTCCCAGCAATTTGCCGATGAGGTAGGTCGCGGCGACCGCGACGCCGCCGAAGACGAGCTGCCGCATCGCCCCGGTGACCGGGTTGCGGTCGGTGAACTTCGCGGCGATGAAGCCCGCCGCGAGCAGCCCGACGCCGCCGAACACCAGCCCCCACAGCAGCGTGCCGAACGCGAAGAAGAACGGGATCACCGGGATGACCGCTCCCACGCTGAACGCGGCGAGCGACGACACCGCGGCCACCATCGGCGACGGCCGGTCGTCGGGGGTGAGGCCCAGTTCGTGCGCGAGGTGCACCTTGAGCGCCTGCTCATTGTCGGCGTGCACCTGGGTGGCGGCGTCTCGCGCGGTCTGCTCGGTCATGCCGAGGTTTTCGAACATCACGGCCAGTTCGGCCTGCTCGCCCTCCGGGTTGCGGTTGAGCGCCGCTCGCTCGGTCTGCACCTCGACCGCGAGCTGCTCGTTCTGGGTGCGCACCGAGGTGTACTCGCCCAGCGCCATTGAGATCGCGCCCGCGATGAGGCCCGAGACGCCGGTGATCGCGATGAGCCCCGAGCTCGCTCCGGCTGCCGCGATGCCCGCGATGAGGCCGATGTTCGAGACGAGGCCGTCCATCGCGCCGAACACCGCGGCGCGCAACCAGCCCGAGCCCGCCGACGAGGAGTGCGTGTGATCGTACTCGTGCGGGTTCGCGAGGTTGACGGGCTGGTCGTTCATGCGGCTCCTTGCGGCGGCGGGCGGGTTGCTGCGGAGCGCGTCCGTGCGAAACCGCGTTCGGGTTTGCGAGGACTGCGCAGCAGCAACCGTACCAAGTTTCACGCGAGAGGGAGAAGCCCTGATCAAAGCTCGAATAGGCGCAGGATCGAGTTCGCCGAGGCGAACTCCTGGGATAGGTCGGGTCGATGGGTTTGTGAGCATCGCTGCCGGGTTTGCTCCGGTGTCACCCCGTGCCGCTCCCGCTCTGCCCCGTCGATCGCTTTCGATGGCTCAGTATGCGACGGTGAACCTGGTTCTGCGATGGCGGGGGTGCTCGATTTCATCGACGAAGGCGACGGCGAAGTCCTCGCCGGAAATGGTGGATCGCTGCTGGTTGTCGAAGAGCAGTTCGTCGGTGCCGAGCCGATACTCACCCGTGCGTTTTCCCGGGAACGGCGCACCGAACAGGGAGGGCGGGCTGAGGTAGAACCAGTCCACCGCGGTGGGAGAGACGCGAAGCGCATCGAGGACAGCGCTCTGGGCTATGGCCTCGGGCATCCAGGCGGTATTGAATGTAGGCCCGTCTTTCACCATCGTCTCGGTCCCGGGAAGGTGGAGACTGCCCGCGCCTCCGACAACCCCGACACGGATTCGGTGAGCGGCCAGCTGCGGAAAAAGCTGTTCGATTGCGGCTGCGAAGGACTCACCTTCGGCCTCGACCTGCGTTGCGCGTGCGGCGATGACGAGCGTGTCGGCATCTGCGAGGAGGGTATTCAGAGCGCCGGTGTCATGGATCGAGGCCCGCACAAAGGGGACGATCTCGTCGTCAGTGTCACCGCGGGATCTGCTGACTCCGGTGACGTCGAAGCCGCGTTGAACGAGTTCGGCCACGATGTGGTTTCCCGCGAACCCGGTGGCTCCGATGACGACTGCTCTGCTCGGCGGTGTAGGCATGAGGATCAGTAAAGTAAAACTTTTGATCGATGTCAAGAATCAATCAAATATTTGACAGTAAAAAACTTTACTAAATAAGCTGAGGGGACCCGGTCGCGAACTCCCGCCCGGTGGATTCAAGGAGGAACCATGAGAGATCTGCAGGGTGAGGTCGCTGTTGTGACCGGTGGTGCCCAGGGCATTGGGTTCGGTGTCGTGGAGGTGCTGTCGAGGCACGGTGCCAAGGTCGTTATTACCGATCTCGACGGCGCAGCTGCAGAGGCTGCGGCCGAACAGATCAGGGCCGGAGGAGGTGAGGCCGTCTCCGTCGAGCAGAACGTGCTCGATCTGGACTCCTCTGCGGCGGTCATCGCGGAGGCGCAGCGCGCGTTCGGCAAGCTGGACATCTGGGTGAACAATGCCGGCGTGGGCATGCAGAAGCCCTACGATCAGGTGACCGAGCGCGACTGGGACTTCATCAATGACGTCAACGCGAAAGCCACCTTCTTCGCTGCGCAGGCTGCGGCTAAACTCTTCGCCGCGCAGGGAAAAGGGCGCATCGTGAATGTGGCGTCGTTCTGCGGCAAGGAGGCCATCGTCGAGTACGCGCCCTACAACGCCTCTAAGTTCGCCGCGGTGGCGATCACGCAGACTCTTGCGCTCGAACTCGCTCCCACTAGTATCACGGTCAACGCGGTGTGCCCGGGCATCGTGAAGACTCTCATGTGGGACGGCCTCGATCCCGCGCAGTGGGCGAAGCAGGAGGAGAGGGTTCCGCTCCGCCGCAGTCAGACCCCAGAAGACATCGGGGAAGCCGTTGCCTTTTTGGCCTCCGATCGGGCGAAAAACATCACGGGGGCAAGCATTCCCGTGACCGGCGGATTGTCGATCTGGTGAGCGTGCTTTTCAAGCCTTTGACGATTCGCGGCATGACGACTCGAAACCGCGTAGCGATGTCTTCCATGCTCATGTATATGGCCGGAGACGACGGCGTCGCGGGAGATCGGCACCTCGTGCACTACGGCGCGCGAATCCTCGGCGGTGTCGGGCTCGTGATGACCGAGGTCATGGCGGTCGCTCCGGAGGGCAGGATCAGCGAATCGGATCTCGGGCTCTGGGATGACGCGCATGTTGCGGGCCTGCAGAGGATCACCGAGTTTGCGCATCAGCACGGAGCGGTCATGGGGGCTCAGCTTGCCCACGCGGGCAGGAAGGCGACTGTCTCGGATGCCGTGGCTCCCTCCCCGATCGCCTACGGCGATTTCGAACTGCCCCGCGAGCTGCAAATCGAGGAGATCGACGGGATCGTCGAGGCCTATGGAGCCGCGGCGAAACGGGCGGTCGAGTCCGGTTTCGACTGCGTCGAACTGCACGCGGCCCATGGCTACCTGCTGCACGAGTTCCTCTCTCCCGTCTCAAATGTGCGCACGGACGAATACGGCGGTGGCTTTGAGAATCGCTGCAGGCTCCTCAGGCGCGTCGTGGCGGAGGTGCGGCGGGTGATCCCAGACGACATGCCCTGCTTCGTCCGCTTCTCCGCGACGGACGGGGTGCGGGGCGGGTCGGAAGTCGATGAGTCGCTCCGGCTTGCGGCGGGTCTGGCGAATGAGGGGGTGGATCTGTTCGACGTGAGCGCGGGCAACGTCGCTCCCGGGTATGCCGGCGAGGTCTATCCGGGCTACCAGGCTGACTACGCGAGGGAGCTGAAGCACGAACTCGGGGTTCTCACGGGCACCGTCGGCTCGGTCGCGTCACCGGATCTCGCAGACTATCTCGTGTCGAGCGGTGCTGCGGACTTGGTGTTCGTCGGGCGGGCTCTGCTGCGGAACCCGAACTGGGCGCTGGATGCAGCGCGCGGGGCGGAGGTCGACCTCGACCTCGCCATTCCCACCTACGCGAGGGCGACGGGACCCTACGCGCGCGGTTTCTAGCCTTGCGCCGCGCGAGTGCGCCGAGAAAGCCGGTGGGAGACCAGAGAACGTTGGAAAAACAAAGAAGGAGAACAGAAATATGACTGGAAGGCTTACCGGCAAGGTCGTGCTGATCACCGGTGCAACCGGCGGTCAGGGAACAGTGGAGTCGCGGCTCTTCGCGGCTGAGGGTGCTGCGGTCGTCATCGCGGATATCGACTCGGAACGCACCGAGCAGCTCGCGGCCGAGGTGGCGGAGGCTGGCGGCCGTGCCCTGGCTCTGACGCTCGATACCTCTTCCGAGGAGAGCTGGACGAAAGCGGTCGAGGCCATTGACGAGGCATTCGGTCGACTCGACGTGCTCGTCGCCAACGCCGGCATCGTATCGCTCTCGACCGTGGAAGAGACCACGCTCGAAGAGTGGAATCGCGTCGTGTCCGTCAACCAAACAGGAGTCTGGCTCGGCATGAAGCATGCTGTGCCGCTCATGCGGAAGACCGGCAGAGGCGGATCCATCATCAATATAGCCTCCATATACGCGCACATCGCCGGCCACGCGAACTGCGCCGCGTACACGGCGACGAAGGCCGCGGTGCTGCAGCTGAGCAAAGTGGCGGCGGCCGAATTCGCCGGTGACGGGATCCGCGTCAACTCCGTGTCTCCCGGTCTGGTCAATTCGCCCATGGTGACCCGCGTGCTCGCGGAGCAGGGGGACGGGCACATCGATATCGGGCGCGCGGTTCTGAAGCGTCCCGCTGAACCCGAAGAGGTTGCGAACGGGGTGCTCTTCCTGGCCTCGGATGAAGCCTCCTATGTTACGGGTGCCGACCTGCGGATCGACGGCGGGCGCACGATCGCGTGAGCTGAGGGCGGGTGCCGCTCGGATGGGCGGGGGTGGGATCGGCGTGCGTGATCCCGCCCCCGTCCATCTTTGCGCCGTCAGTAGGCGCGTCGCCGAGCCTCGGCGGGAGTCATTCCGAATTTCCTTTGAAAGGCGCGGGATGCGGTTGCGTAGCGCTCGAACCCCCACTTCGTCGCCAGTTCTTGCCCGGGTACGAGCGCGTACTTGGGATCTGTGAGGTCTTGCCAGAAGCCCTGCAGGCGACGGGCGCGCACGTACGAGCCGGGAGAACCCTCCTGCGCGAACAGCGTGGCAAGGTGCCGCACTGAAAAACCGTGTGCGCGTGCGATCATTTCGAGGTCCAGCCGAGGGTCGGCGATGCGGGTTTCGATGAACTCCTTGACGAGCCGCAGCTGGGCTTCGTGCGTCAACGCCGGAGTGAGCGGCTCGGTTGAGACAGCGCTGAGTGCTGCTCGGAACATATCCAGGGCGGCAGCAGCGATTCCCTCGGTCTCCCTCTCTTCTACCGGGCTGGAGACGAGCTCGGTGGTGAGGGTGGCGAGAGAGCGTACGGAGATCGAAGATGCCGGCAGCAGCCGCGTGCGCACGTCCTCGATGCCGAGATCGTGCGCCTGCAGCGCCGCGATGGGGATCAGCACGACCAGTTCGTGTGAGCCCCGCGTCAGTGCAACCTCGTATGGGGTTCCAGGGTCTGCGAGTGCCGCCGACCCTTTCTCGAGAAGCACCTGGCGGTTTCCCTGTCGCATCACGGCCCGGCCGGTGAGCTGGAAGAGAGCGAGAGCGTGATCCGACGGTGCCGTTCGCACGAGGCGTTCGGTGCGTTTGAGGTGGCTGCCTTCGGCTCGTACCTCGGAGAAGCGCATGCCCCTGGGGAGATCTTTGATCGTGATCTGGCTCACGAAGGAGGGGTCGATATTGTTCACGGTGAGCGGGAAGAACGACTCGCCGATCTGCCGCTCCCACTCTTCGGGGGAGTGGATCGATATCGACTGGATCTCCACCTCGTAATGATCGCATATCGGCTGAAGAAGGGGGTCTGTCTGAGGGCCTCGTTACGCGATAGCAGCGGTTCGGGTGGCAATTTCTGCAATCGGAAGACCAATTTCTGCAACGGGCTACTCATCCGCTTCAGAGCTGGGGATGATCCATATAGTCCGTCCGCTGGATGAATCCAAACGCAGAGTGGCAAAGGAGCCGAAATGTTTCGCGTGTCAGTTCTTGTGAGAGTGAAGCCGCGCATTGCGTCGAACGAGATCGGCGGATTTCGCCAGACCCTCATGTCTTGCCACCTGGCGATGCTGCCCGGGGTGCGTTTCGCAGATACCGAGTGTTTCTCGGTTGGGGATCGCCACCGTTGGATCGCCCTTGATCTTGCACTCGAGAGCGAGTCTGACTGGTGGTACGCGAAGTGCTCGGCCGAGTGGTGCGAGCTGATCGACGGTACGAAAGACGTGCTCGACTGGGAGAGTTCAAGTGAGAGTCGGGAGCAGCCGACTGCGGGCTGTGCGCGGATACCGAGAGTGCGGCACCCGTTTGCGGCGTTGGAAACCGTTCGGATAGCCGCCTAGTCCCTGCGCCGCACCCAGGGCTCTGCCGCGACCTCGACCAGTCTCTGAAGCATCGCCTCGAGCGAGAGCTGCTCCTCTCGCGTCAACCGCTCGACCCAGTGCTTCTCTCGTTGATTCCCCTCCTGTATGGCTGATTCCACGGCCTCCGTGCCCTGCTCCGTCAGGGACAGCAGGATCTTTCGCTTGTCGCGCGCATCCTGCCCCCGTTCGAGCAGGCCTTGCGTCTCGAGAGTGTTGGTCAGGCTCGAAACCGCGGCGCGGCTCATCCCGCAGTTGGCTGCTACGGCCTTCGATTCGAGCGGACCCTCCGCCCACACGGTGAGGAGCAGGCGAAATGCGGGCCAGGTCAAGCCGCGCGGCCGATAGACCGCGGACTCCAGGTCGTAACTCGTAAGAGAGGCCGCGCGATTGAGTTTCAACAGGAGATTCATGGCTAAGGGATCGACTTGCGGGAACGCTTCTCGAGCGCGCAGAACACCGGTGTCGATCACGTTCGGCCCCGAAGTCACCGGAGGCTCTGGGATCGGGTCCATGACTTGACCTTAGCAGCACGGCTTTCGGCGACTCGACCGGGCGGGAGGAAAACCTTCCCCTCAAAGTTGTAAAAGGTTTTATTATGCGATAGCGTTCCATCCAAGTAGTAAAACTCTTCACTATTTCACGAGCGACGGTGCTGGTGGTCGGCACCGCGCTCCCACACGAACGGAGCTGCAATGAGCAATGTCATAACCCCGGGATGGGCTCACGCCGGTGGCCATCTCAACGTCGGGCGCATCGGACCGGTCACCCTCAACGAGAGTTCGGTCGAGGACCGACTGGCCATCCTCGACGTGATCAACCGATACGGCTGGGCGTATGACGAGCGACAGATGGAGGCGCTCGGCGACGCTTTCACCGAGGATGCCGTTTGGCTCGGGAGTGTGCGTGGCGAGTTCCCGATCGATCCGGTCGCTACCAGGCAGGGCATCGTCGACTGGCTGCGGGGTCACATGGACTCGCAGAGCGACCAGCGCCGCCACAACATTCTCAACGTCGTAGTCACCGAGCAGAGCGACTCGTCGGCACGAGTGCTGACCTACCTCCTCCTGACTTCGGTCGGTGAAGAGGGAGTGGGCGTGGTGACGACGGGCGTCTACGACATCGCGCTGCGCAAGAGCGAGCAGCAGGGTTGGCAGATCGAGCGCTTCTTCGGCGGCTTCGACGCACCGTTCTAAGCATCATGGATCAGACAACTCAGCCCGCCGCGATCGAGATCGAAGGTCTCACCGTCGCCTTTGCGGGGCAGCGGGCGCTTGACAGCGTTTCGCTCTCCATACGCCGGGGCAGGGTCTCGGCGCTGCTCGGTATGAACGGATCGGGCAAGTCGACGCTCATCAAGGTGCTCGCGGGTATCTACACCTCCGAACCCGGGGCCCGAATCCTGTTCGACGGCGTGGAGTCTTCGCTTCCGTTGACTCCGCGCAGCTCTCACGCGCACGGCATGCGGTTTCTGCACCAGGATGTCGGGCTGGTGCAGCCCCTCACCGTTTCCGACAATTTCGCGTTCGTGAACCAGTTCGCAAAACGGGGTCTCGGCGCGATCGCTCGAAAGCGTCAGCATCGTCTGGTGCAGGAGGCCCTCGACCGCTTTAATCTGCCGGTCAAACCGGGTGACCTCGTAGCCGACCTCAACCCGACCCTGCAGACGATGACGGCGATAGCGCGCGCATTTCAAGCAGACGACACCGGCACCTCGGCCTTCGAGCGGAACGTGCTCGTGCTCGATGAGCCGACTGCATCGCTCCCGGGAGGGGAGGTCGAGCAGCTCTTGACGATGATCGAAGACCTGCGCTCGCACGGTGGCACGATCATTTATGTCAGCCATCGCTCAGAAGAGGTGCGCCGTCTCGCGGACGATCTCATCGTACTTCGCGACGGCAAACTCGTCGTGTCAGAACCGGCCGGGGACATCTCGGTGGACGAACTCGTCGAACGCATTGTCGGTCATCGCGTCGAGCGCGAGGTGCGACAGCACGTCACGACTCGCAGCGACAGAACCGCCCTGAAGGTGACGGGGCTCAGCGGCCCGCGCCTGAACGAGATCAGCCTCGAACTCAAGGCTGGAGAGATCGTCGGCATCACGGGTCTCGTCGGATGCGGCCGGAGCGAACTCGTCAGAATGATCGCCGGAGCGCAGCAACCGGACGCCGGAACCATGGAGCTCGGCGGAAAGGCGTACGCGCCAGCCGCGCCGACCGATGCCATTCGGGAGGGCGTATCCTGCGTTCCCCAAGAGCGACGGCGCGACGGCGTCATTCTGCCGATGTCTGTCGCGGAGAACCTCACCCTGGGCAATCTGCGGCGGATCACCTCGCGCGGCTACCTCAGCGCCAAGCGCGAGAGACGCGTCGCATCCGAACTGCAGCAGACCTACTCGGTCAAGACCGCGGGTCTCGGGCTTCCCATAGCGCTTCTCTCGGGCGGAAACCAGCAGAAGGTCGTGGTTGCGAGGGCCGCTTCGCACGAGGGAAGAGTGCTCCTGCTTGACGAGCCGACACAGGGAGTCGACGTGCACGCGAAAGAAGAGATCTCCGGGATCGTGCGAAAACTCGCCGCCGACGGCATGACCGTAGTTGTCGCTTCGACAGATTTCGAGGACTTCGTCGGTCTCTGCGACCGGGTGCTCGTGCTCGACCGAGGATCCATCTCGAGTGAGCTCAGCGGTGCGGAGATCACCGATGACACACTCGCCGCCGCCTGCGCAGCATCGGGCAATTCCCCTGAACCGTTCGAGGCCGACGCCTCCCTCCTGGGTCAAGCCCCAGGGGGTGGTGTAGCTCGGGTTCCTTCGAGTTGTTGATGGTTCAGGCGGTGAGCTCGTGGGTGGTGTCGGTGTTCACCTCCTCGGGGTCGGTGTCGGTGACGAGGGT
>JBKEBN010000161.1:0-12772 GCA_047973175.1 Leucobacter sp. | reverse complement strand
TCTCGTACGCCGCGCCGAGCGCCACGTCGCCCTTCGCGTCGCCCGGCCACACGAGGGCTTTCATCGAGAGCAGATCGACGACGCCGGTGAAGTCGGCCTCCGAGCCGATCGGGAGCTGCATCACGAGCGGCTTCGCGCCGAGACGGTTCACGATGGTGTCGACCGTGAAGTAGAAGTCGGCGCCCATCTTGTCCATCTTGTTGACGAAGCAGATGCGGGGAACGCCGTACTTGTCGGCCTGACGCCACACGGTCTCAGACTGGGGCTCCACGCCCTCCTTGCCGTCGAACACGGCAACGGCACCGTCGAGCACGCGCAGCGAGCGCTCCACCTCGACGGTGAAGTCGACGTGGCCGGGGGTGTCGATGATGTTGATCTGGTTCTTGTTCCAGAAGCAGGTCACCGCGGCGCTGGTGATGGTGATGCCGCGCTCTTTCTCCTGCTCCATCCAGTCGGTGGTCGAAGCGCCGTCGTGGGTCTCGCCCAGCTTGTGGTTGACACCCGTGTAGAACAGGATGCGCTCGGTCGTAGTGGTCTTGCCGGCATCGATGTGCGCCATAATGCCGATATTGCGGACCTTGCTCAGGTCGGTGAGCACGTCTTGTGCCACAGGGGTCTCCTCCGTAGGGGATCAAAGTTTGTGTGTTGCGGGGTTGTGCCCCGCATCCGGGGCAGGATCACTGGCGTGCACCCTGCCCCGGTACTGGTCGGGGCGGGATCACCGATGCGTACCCTGCCCCGGAGCTGATTGGCTCGGGATCACGGAATGTATCCTGCCCCGGATGCCAGTTGGCTTGAGCACTGCACCAGCACCGCGAGACGCGGTGCTGCGCGTTCGCCCGAGGGCCAGAAATGGCCCTCGGCTACCGCTGGTTTTACCAGCGGTAGTGCGCGAACGCGCGGTTCGACTCCGCCATCTTGTGCGTGTCCTCGCGACGCTTCACAGCGGCACCCAGGCCGTTGGAGGCGTCGAGGATCTCGTTGGTGAGGCGATCGGTCATGGTGTTCTCACGACGGGCCTTCGCGTAGCTGGTGAGCCAGCGCAGCGCGAGGGTGTTCGCGCGGTGCGGCTTGACCTCGACGGGCACCTGGTAGGTGCTGCCGCCGACGCGCCGCGAGCGCACCTCGAGCGTGGGACGCACGTTGTCGAGCGCCTTCTTGAGCACCGTCACCGCGTCCTGTCCGGACTTCTCGGCGACGTTTTCGAGGGCACCGTAGACGATGCGCTCGGCGAGGCCCTTCTTGCCGTCGAGCAGGATCTTGTTGACCAGCTGGCTGACGACGGGCGAGCCGTACACGGGATCGGCGACGACGGGGCGCTTGGGAGCGGGACCTTTACGTGGCATTACTTCACCTTCTTCGCACCGTAGCGGCTGCGTGCCTGCTGACGGTCCTTGACCGCCTGCGTGTCGAGCGCGCCGCGCACGATCTTGTAGCGGACACCGGGGAGGTCCTTCACACGACCACCGCGCACGAGCACCAGCGAGTGCTCCTGCAGGTTGTGGCCCTCGCCCGGAATGTAGGCGGTGACCTCGGTGCCGTTGCGGAGCTTCACACGAGCGACCTTGCGCATCGCCGAGTTCGGCTTCTTGGGCGTGGTGGTGTAGACGCGGGTGCACACCCCGGCCTGCTGCGGGTTGCCCTTCAGGGCGGGAGCCTTGGTCTTGGAGACCTTCGGCGTGCGGCCCTTCCGAACCAACTGCTGAATAGTAGGCACTGATTCTCCTAGTTGATCCTGCACGGTGACAGGAATGCTTCAATGGTTTTGAGCATGTGCGAACGCTTGCGCAATCGCGGAGCTGCTGTCGACGGCAGCGCTCGAGAGCGAGGCCGATAGACCGAGTGCAGCTATGCCGTGGGGGTATCGGTCGGTGAGACCGAGGAACCCTTGCGATGGCTCCCCCTGGGGCCGCCGAAAGCACGACGAACGCAGGTGGAACACACCGAGAATCTACTTTACGCGCATGACGCCGAGTGACGCAAGACCGAATCTGAGAGGCCGCGCGATCACTCGTCGAGCAGGTCGGCGGCGTACAGCTGCCGTGCCGCGTCGACGGTCGGCGGGTGGAACAGGCTCGCCGTCGCGTCCCTGTGCAGTCGACTGAGCTCGTGCGCGTTGTCGAAAGCCGCACCCCCGGCGCACACGAGCGCGGTCTCGACCGTTCGCCGAGCCGACGTCGACGCGTTGACCCGGGCGCTGATGAGCCGCAGCGGCCACCCCGTGCCGTGATCGACCAGTTCGTCGAAGTCGCGGGTGTAGGCGTCGATCTGCGCGGGCACCGACATGAACGCCATGTGGGCGTCGGCCAGGCGTATTCGCGACTCGGCGACTTCTGAGAGCGGCACCCCGTTCTTCGCCGAGCGGCGCTTCCGCAGCGCCTCGGCCGCGAGGTCGAGGGCCCGCCTCGCGACACCCGCGTACACGGATGCGATGAGCAGCTGGAAGTGCGAGGTGATGGCGAAGGTCAGCAGATCCGGGTGGCGTCCGGCCGGAATCCTCCGTGCGACCCGCTCGGGCCGCATGAGCGCCCGGTCGAGCGCCGTGGCGCGGCTCTCCGACGGGCGCATGCCGAGCACGTCCCAGCGGTCCGAGGTCGAAACGCCCTCGCCGCGTTCGACGAAACCGAACACGACCGTGGGCCGGTCTGCGTCTGAGGTGTCGAGGCCGTGCACGATCAGTCGCGTCCACACTGGTGACAACGAGGTGAAGACCTTGGTGCCCGTGAGCAGGTAGCCGCCGTCCGCCTGCGGTTCGGCAGCGGTGCTGGAGCCCTGCAGCACCCAGTCGTTGGCCGGTTCGCTGATCCCGAACGCGAAGACCTCGCCCGCGGCCGCCTCTTCGAGCACGTAGGCGAGCGAGTCGTCGCCGCGGGCGATCATCGCGCGCACCACCCCCGTGCACATGAGGTGCATGTTCACCGCGAGGGCCGTCGCCGGAGCCGCCGACGCCAGCCGCTGCTGCAGCCGGGACACCTCGTGCAGCGTCAATCCCGCTCCCCCGAGTTCTTCGGGGACGAAAAGGGTGAGGTAGCCGTGCTCTCGCAGCTCCTCCAGATCCTCGTGGAAGAAGCGGTTCTCGCGGTCGTAGACGGCCGCGCGCTCGCGAAAACGGTGCAGCAGCGCATCGGGCAGAAATCGTGCTGCGAGTTCTGCGTGTCGGGTCTCTCGGTCGGTCATCTCGGTTCCTATCGTGAGTTCGGCGGCTGCGGGGCGGCGGGTGAGGGCGAGGGTGCGGGATCCGCGCCTGCGGCGCGCCTGAGCAGTAAGTGATCGCACGGATAGGGGCTACGGCTGCGGTGCGCTGGTCTGGGATCTGGCCGCGTTGTCGTCGGAATCTTCACCACCAGTGAAGCCTTCCTCCTCCGCCTTGCCAGATCCCAGACCAGCACATCCTCGTACCGCAGCCCCCACCCGCGCGATCACTAACGCCCCATTGTGCCCGCCGAAGCCGAATGAGGTCGACAGCACGGTGTCGATCTCCGCGGGCCGCGCGGCACCTGCCACGATGTCCCAGTCGGAGAACTCGGGATCGTCGAGGTTCAGCGTGGGCGGCAGCAGCCCGCTGCGCAGCGCCATGACCGAGATCACGGCCTCGATCACCCCCGCGGCTCCGAGCAGGTGGCCGGTGCTCGACTTCGTCGCGCTGATCGGGATCCGCTTGGCCTCTTCGCCGAGCGCGGCGGCGAGCGCGATCAGCTCGACCGCGTCGCCGGCGGGGGTTCCCGTGCCGTGGGCGTTGACGTGGTGCACCTCGGCGGGAAGCACTCCGGCGTCGGCGAGGCAGGCGCGCACCGCCTCGGCTGCTCCCCTACCCAGCGGGTGCGGGGCCGTCGGGTGGTGGGCATCGCTCGACGCGCCGAAACCGGCGAGTTCTGCCAGCGCGACCGCGCCCCGATCCCGCGCGACGTCTTCGGCCTCAAGCAGCACCGCGGCGGCCCCCGCCGACATCACGAACCCGCCGCGACCCCGGTCGAAGGGCCGACAGGCCGCCGCGGGGTCGCCCTCGAAACCCGTCGCGAGCGCGCGCATATTGGCGTTCGAGGAGAGATTCACCGGGTTCAGGCAGTCTTCCATGCCGACCACGAGCACGGCGTCGGCGTAGCCGTGGCGAATGCGCCGCATCCCCTCGCCGAGGCCGATCGCGCCGCTCGCGCAGGTGGCCGAGACGCCCTGGGCGGGCCCGTGCAGGGTGTAGCGCTGGGCGATCAGGGCTGCAGCGGCGTCGGGAGCTCCGTAGACGGCGAGGGTCAGGGGCACCGCGCGCGAGCCGCGCTCGTCGAACGCGCGCGTCGCGGCCTGCATCGCGTCCACCGGGCCGGAACCGGTCGCGGCGATGACGGCGGCCCGCTGCGGCTCCCACGGCAGGAGCCCGCCCGGCGCGGCGACTCCGGCCTGGGCGAGCGCCTCGTCGGCCGCCACGACCGCCCAGTGCTGCACGGGGCTGAGGCGGCGCGCGAGCCCGGCTCCCAGCACCGCCGCGGCATCGAAGTCTCGCACCCGACCGCCGATGCGCACGGGAAGGCCGTCGAACTCGGGGCCGTCGAGTGTCGCGATGCCGCTGCGACCGGTGACCACGGCCTCCCACAGGGCCGGCACCCCGATCCCGCTCGGCGCGACCGCTCCGAGACCGGTGATGACCACGCGACGCCCGCTCGCTGCTTCACCGCTCACAGCCGCACCGCCCTTCCTGCCGCGACAAGCTCGGCGGTCTCGTGCCTGCGAATCTTTCCCCCGACGGTGCGCGGAAGCCGGGTGATCGCGTACCAGCGACCCGGCACGAACTGGGGTGCCAGGCGGTCGCGGGCGCGGGCCAGCATGGCGTCCTTTGCGGGCGGTTCGCCCTCGGCCACCAGCGCCACCACGCTTCCGAGGCTCGGATGCTCGAGCCCGACGGCGCACACCGCGCCCAGCCCCGGCATGCCCTCGAACGCGCGCTCGACCTCGGGCAGCGCGATCTTGTGCCCCCCGCTCACGACGACATCGCCGGCGCGGCCGATGAGTTCGAGGCGGTCGCCGATGAAGCGAGCGCGATCGTGCACGGTCGCCCACCCGTCGGCGGCCCGCAGCACGGCGTCGGTCGTGCCGGCGAGGTAGCCGTCCGAGCAGGCCGCAGCACGAATCCACAGCGTGCCAGCCTCTCCCTCCGGCAGCTCCGCCCCCGTGTCGTCTCGGATGCTCGCCGAGACACCGTCGTAGATCGAGACGAGGGTGCCGTCGCCCGCGCGGCTGTCGCCGATGAAGCCGATCTCGGCTGCGCCGTAGTAGCTGATCAGCCGCGTGCCGGGCAGTGCCCGGGCGACCCGATCCCGCACCGTCTCCGAGAGATTCGCCCCGCCCGTGACGATCAGCTCGACGCCAGCGAACCGCTCTGGATCGCGCCTCGCGGCCTCGGCGAGCGCCTGCACCAGGGCCGGAACCGCGACGATGCGGGTCACCCCCTCGTCGCGAACACGGCGACCGATCGAGATCGGCTCGAACGCGTCGGCCAGGTGCGCGCTGCCCCCGGTCGCCAGGCACTCGATGAGCGCGTACAGGGTGAGCGCGTAGGAGAGCGGCCCCGGAGCCAGCGTCGCCGTGCCTGGCAGCGGCTCGAGGTGCGCGGTGGAGACGGCGAGGTTCTCGCGATACTGACGGCGGGTCTTCAGAAACGCCTTCGGGTCGCTCGTGGTGCCCGAGGAGAACAGCATGAGAAACGCCTCGTCGGCCGCGCGCACCGAGGGGGCCGGGCCCGGCGACACCTCTGCCTCGAGGCGCAGAAATCCATCGAGGCCGAGGATCGTGCCGCCCCAGCCCGCCTCGGCCAGAGCACGCGCGAGACCCTCGGAGTCGCTGATCACGACGCCGATCCCGGTCGTGAGGATCACGCGTACGCGGTGCTCGATCGGCCACCGAGGGTCGAGCACCGCGGAGACCGCGCGGTAGCCCGCGAGCGACGCGACGACGCGCGCCGCGTGGAACGCGGAGTCGACGCTGACGGCGGTGATCGGCACTCCGCGGGTCTCCGGCGCGGGAGTCGGCGGGTGCTGTTGACCGCCGTGCAGCGCCCGCACGGCGGCGAACGTTCTGCGCGACCCCGCGACCAGTTCGGCGTAGCTCAGCCGGCCGTCGTCACCGACGATCGCAGGCCGCTCGGGGTCGCGCTCGGCGACCCCGAGCACTGTTCGGGTGATCGGCACCTGCGGCCTCCTTCACTGTTGCGGGCTGGCGTTGCGATTGCGCGCGGCCGGCGACGGGCTAAGGACACTCCGGAGAATACAGCCCACCACCGACAGCGAACAGGTTAGAACGCCGGCGGCACGTCGAACGACTCGATGACCTCGCGCACGTGGTCGCTGCGGATCGCCTTCGCGAGCGCCTCGATTTCGGGATTGTCGCGGTTGTTCTCGCGCGTGACGAGCTGCATCGCGAAGATCTCGTCTTCGTTGACCGCCAGGCCGTCGGTCTCGGGGAAGAGATCGATCTGACGGGCACCCGACGGAATGTTCATGACCGCGTCGGCCTCCTCGTAGGCGGCGTTGAGGTTGGCGAACTCGACCTGCGTGATCTTGAGGTTCTTGGGGTTCTCGGTGATGTCGTCGAGCGTCGCCTTGTAGCGGTCGACCTTCGGATCGAGTTCGATCACCTTTTCGTCGGCCAGCATCTGCAGAGCGCGGCCGGTGTTGGCGGCGTCCGCGGGAATCACGACGCTGCCCTCCTCCGGCAGGTCGTCGAGGCTGTCGAGGTTCTTCGAGTAGAAGGCTCCCACGACCAGGTAGACCGGCTGCACCGCGACCAGCGAGGCATCGTTCTTCTCGTTGAACTCCTCCATGAAGGGGATAAACTGCACGAGGTTCGCGTCGATCTCCTCGTTCTGCAGCATCACGTTCGGTTGCACGTAGTCGGCGACCTCGACGAGTTCGACCTCGTAGCCGGGCTCGATGGCCTCGCCCGCGGCGAGAATGATGTCGGTCATCGGCGTGTTGCTCGCCGCGACCTTGATCGTGACGGGAGCGTCGCCGCCGCCCTCGGTGTCGTCGCCCGACGAGCTGGGCGAGCTCGACGAGCACGCCGCGAGCGCGAGTGCCGCGGCCGCCGCAACAGCCGTGAATATGGTTCTGCGTAGCTTCACTGGTTTCTTCTCCTTGTGGGGTTGGTGCTTGGATATGGTCGGGAAATCTTGCCGCGCCGGGCTGCCGCATCGCGACGGCGACCGGGAGGTCATCTCTTGTCGAGCGCCCGTGACACGCGGTGTCCGATCATCTGGATCACCAGCACGCAGGCGATGATCAGGATGATGGTGACGTACATGAGCACGAAGTGGTAGTTCTGGTAGCCGTAGCGCATGGCGAAGTCGCCGATGCCGCCGCCGCCGACGACGCCGAGCACGGTCGAGTACGAGATGAGACTGATCGTCGCCGAGGTCGCCGCGTAGACGAGTCCGGATCGCGCCTCGACGTACAGAAACTTGAACACCAGTTGCGGGGTGGTCGCTCCCATCGAGGTCGCGGCCTGGGTGATGCCGCTCGGAAGCTCGAGCAGGATCTGCTCGACGAGGCGCGCGTAGATGGCCACCGCGACGAAGCACAGCGGAAAGCTCGCGGCCGTCGTGCCGAAGGTCGTGCCGAAGATGAGCCTGGTGAGCGGGATCAGGAAGACCACGAACAGGAGGAAGGGGAAGGATCGCACGATCGTCACGTACATGTCGGCGACGGCGCGCACCGCGCGGTTCTCGAGCGCGCCGCCCTCGCGCGTCAGGTAGATCACGGTGCCGAGCGGCAGGCCGAGCAGCACGGCCGCGAGCAGCGAAACACCCACCATGTAGCCGGTCTCGGCCATGGCCTGCACAATCTTGTCCTGGTACTCGACCAGGACTGCCATCACCTCGTTCACGATCGCAGAAACCTGCGTGCGTGCTCCGCGTAGTCGAGTTCCGAGGCCGCGCTGCGGTTGTTGACCCCGATCACCTCGATGAGTCTGCCCGCCTCGAAGACGGCGGCCCGCCCGCAGATCGCCTTCACGACGTCGAGTTCGTGCGTCACGATCGCGACGGTCGTGCCGAGGTCGTCACGGGTTCTGGTGAGCAGGCGCAGAATGTCCCTGGTCGTGTTGGCGTCGAGGGCCGAGGTCGGTTCGTCGCAGAGCAGGATCTCCGGCCGCGTGACGAGAGCGCGTGCGATGGCGACGCGCTGCCGCTGCCCTCCCGAGAGCTGTGCCGGGTAGTATCGGGCCCGGTCGCGCAGGCCGACGAAGTCGAGCAGCCCGTCCACGAACTCCGGATCGCGGGTGCGCTGCAGTCGCAGGGGCAGCTCGATGTTCTGCCGCACCGTGCGGTTTCCGAGCAGGTTGAAGCCCTGGAATACAGTCCCGATACACCTTCGCATCTTTCGCAGTGCCGCGGGAGACAGCGTCGCGAGGTCGGTGCCCGCGATCACGACGCGCCCCTCGCTCGGGGGCTCCAGTCCGCCGAGCAGGCGCAGCAGCGTCGATTTTCCGGCCCCGCTCTCGCCGAGGATTCCGAAGATCTCGCCCGACTCGATCCCGAAGCTCACGTCTTCGAGCGCGGCGACGACGCCTCCGTCGCCGGGATAGCGCCGAGTCACGCCGGCGAGCTCTGCGGCGTACGCGAGTCCAATTTTTTGCATCGAGTTCAACTATAGCCGATGCGCGCTGAACAATTGATTCCCAGCAGGTCTACCGCGGCGGCTCCAGGTGCCTCGAGAGCTCGTCGAGCATGGCCTGGACCTGCGGCTCCACGAAGCGCGCGACGGCCGAGGCGATACGATCCCGATGCGCCGTCAGGGCGAAGCACACCTCGCGGCCGACCTCGTTCGCGTGGGCGTCTGCCAGCTCGATCTCGTGCCGCAACCGTCGCTTCTCGTCCGGGCTCAGCGGAGGGCGGGGCAGGTGCGGCTCGGGGCGGCTCTCCTCGGCGAGACCGGCGAGGGTGAAGAGAAAGGGCTGCTCCCCCGGCTCGGGCTCCGGGTCGGGGTCGAGACCCTCGTATTCGGGATCGAGCCCGTCACCGGGATCGTAGCCGCCGCTCTGCCACAGCTCCGCGCCAGTCAACTCGGCGTGGAGCGTCGGCAGCTGCTCGGCGGTGAACTCGTCGACGCGCTTGTCGATGATGCGCTGCATGCGGGAGGTCAGCGCGTGGGTGACCTGATGCGGAACACCGTCGCCCAGCCCCGCGGCGGTCACGACGGGCGATCCCGTGCACCTGCGGCACAGCCGCGCGCGCCCGCGATGCGTGCCCGGTGTCCACTTAGGCAGCCACCGCAACCAGGCATCGACCGCGCTGTCGACACGGGCCTCAATCGTCTCGCCGGTAGCCATGATCAATCTTCGCCCTCGACCCGGCGCTCCCACGGCCACTTCGGCACGTCGCGATCGGTATAGACGCGTCGGGCGAGCACGGCCCAGAACACGAGCGCCGCAATCGCCCAGATCGGTGCGAGCACGACGGCGAACGGACTCACCCAGGTGTCTTCGATCGTCATGCCGGCGAGCACTCCTCCAAGACACCAGATCAGATAGGCACCCCCGGCCCAGCTCACCACGTATCCCCACGGGGGCGTGCGCCTGCCTCGCAGCAGCGTGAGCGCCTGCAGCCATAGCCCCCACGCGAGCAGCAGCAGGGCCAGGGCGATGATCACGGGTGCCGCCCACAGCGGAGCGCTCTCACTCGTGACCGGTGAGCGGTCGAGCAGCAGGCCGAGCACGCCCCACACCGCGACGGTGAGCGCCGCGGCGACGATGACGGCAGCCAGTATCAGGCCCCCGACGTATCCGCGAGTGACACCGCGGCGGGAGCCCTCTGTCACGGCTGCTTCGCCTGCACTTCTGACAGGGCCTGCTCGTACTCGGCGGTCGCCTCGGCGTTGCGCTGCTTCACGCGGCGACCGCGGAACCCGATCCAGGCACCGAACCAGATGGAGGCCTCGCGAGCGACGATGGCCGCGACGATGGCCTGCACCGAGAGACCGTACTCGGCGATGAGGGAAGCGGGGTTCCAGTTCGGGTTCGATCCCTCGGCGAACTGCTCGTTCGCCGCGAGACCGGCCACGGTCGCGGCCCACACGAACGCCGCCACGAAGAAGCCGAAGATGGCGTAGGCCCACCACCCGGCGCGACCGACGATGAGCACGAGCACTGCCAGGCCGACGAAGAAGGCGACGACCGACCCGATGAAGCTGAACGAGAGCAGCATCGGCAGCAGGCCCTGCTGCCAGAAGGTCGAGGGCGGGAACTGGGGAGCCAGCCACAGCGCGAGCACGCCGGCGCTGACGACGGCGAAGCCCAGGGCGGCGACGATCGAGATGAGCACGCCCATGCCCCGATTGCTCTCGGGCTCTGGCGGCAGGGGGGTCTGCGTGTAGAGCGACGCCATCGGGTGGTCGGGGCTGATGCGGATCTCGCCGTCGCGCGGCGGGGTGTCTTCGAACTTCACTTCGAGGGGAGGCAGCGCCTTGGTATCGGGTTCGGTGACGACGATCTTCGGGCTGGTGCGCTTCGGGCCCGCGATCAGGTCGGTCTCGGAGAGCTTGATCTTGTCGCTGGGCTTCGACTCGGCGACCGCTTTCTCCGTGGCGGCAGCCGCACCGTCGGCCGCGTCGACCGCATCGGTCTCGGTCGCATCGACCTCCACCAGTGCGCTCTCCTCCGCATCGGAGCTGACGAGCACCGCGGTCTCGGTCGAGCCGACCCGTGTCTCCTCCACGACGACGACCTCGGTCGCTTCTCCGTCGTCCCTGTCGTCGACGACGACCGCTTCTCCGACGATGACGCCTTCCGCGGCGGCTTCGGTCTTCGCCGGTGCATCGCCGTCGGCGCTGCCACCGGCACCGGTGCTGCCACCTGCACCGCCGCTGCCGGTGGCGCGCTCGACCGCTTCGAGCACCTCGGTGCGGCTCGCCTCGGTCTCCTCGACCGGTGCGCCGGGGTTGGGCGAGTTCTCCGGGGTCTCCGCAGCTCTCGACGCGTGAGTCTCGCGGTCGTCGCTCATCGCTTCACCTCTCGTCGCGGGCACGACGCAGCGCGGAGCGCGCAACGCCTGTTCTGCTCGTCACAGTACAAGCTGCCACCGACATTGCCGACATCCCGCGCGGTAAACCACGAAAGTCGTGTCTCGGCGGTGCGGCAGGGTATTCCGCCACGGCGCGCGCTCCAGCCCGGAACTCCCCCGGCCCGCTCCGCCCCTCCCGCTCCCACTCCCCACCGCCCCGCCGTCATCACGGCGCGCGAAAACGCCCCGGCCTGCCCGATAGCTCCCGTCCCAACAGTGGGAACGGGGCGTATCGGGCAGAACGGGGCGTTTCAGAGAGAACCGACTCGGTCGCTCAGGGCCAGGTATTAGCTGTAGGTGCCCGGGTTGAACTCGTCAGCCGTGAAGCTGTCGAAGTCGACGAACGACAGGTCGTTCTCGTCGAAGGTGCCCTCCGTCGCGAAGAGGCGGTTCGGGTAGCGCTCCGACTTGGCCTCCTCGGTCGCCTCGACCTCGACATCGCGGTAGACGCTCAGGCCGGTGCCGGCCGGGATGAGCTTACCGATGATGACGTTCTCCTTGAGACCGATGAGCGGATCCTTCGATCCCTCCATCGCCGCCTGCGTGAGCACGCGGGTCGTCTCCTGGAACGACGCGGCCGACAGCCACGACTCGGTCGCGAGCGACGCCTTCGTGATACCCATCAGCTCCGGGCGACCCGACGCGGGGCGACCACCGGCGGCGACCGCCTCACGGTTGATCGACTGGTAGCGCTTGAGATCGACCATCTCGCCGGGGAGCAGGGTGGTGTCGCCGTGGTCGACGACGGTGACCTTGCGCAGCATCTGGCGGACGATGACCTCGATGTGCTTGTCATGGATCGGCACACCCTGGGATCGGTACACGCCCTGTACGCCGCCGACGAGGTACTTCTGCGCCTCGCGAGCGCCCTGCACACGCATGACGTCCGTGGGGTCGAGCGTGCCGACCTGCAAGGGCTGGCCCACCGTGACGTGCTGGCCGTCCTCGACCAGGAGCGTCGCGCGCTTGAGCACCGGGTAGACGTGCTGCTCATCGCCGACGTCGGGCGTGAGGATCACCTTGCGAGACTTCTCGGTCTCCTCGATGGTGATCCGGCCGTCGGCCTCGGCGATCGGCGAAGCACCCTTTGGCGTGCGCGCCTCGAACAGCTCCTGCACGCGGGGCAGACCCTGCGTGATGTCCTCGGCCGACGCCGACCCACCGGTGTGGAAGGTACGCATCGTCAGCTGGGTACCGGGCTCACCGATCGACTGGGCGGCGATGATCCCGACCGCTTCGCCGATGTCGACGATCGACCCGGTCGCCAGCGAACGGCCGTAGCACTGCGCACACACGCCGACGGCGGAATCGCAGGTCAGCACCGAGCGGACCTTGATCGACTCCACCCCGGCGGCGACCAGCGCGTTGATCTCGGGGTCGCCGACATCGGATCCGGCCGCGAGCAGCACCTCGCCCGAATCGCTGACCACGTCGGTGGCGAGCGTGCGGGCAAATACCGAGTTCTCCACGTTGTCGTCGCGGCGCAGCGTGCCGTCGGCACCGGCACTGGCGATCGGAAGCTCCAGGCCCTTAGAGGTGCCGCAGTCTTCTTCGCGGATGATGACATCCTGCGACACATCGACCAGACGACGGGTGAGGTACCCGGAGTCGGCGGTGCGCAGCGCGGTGTCGGCAAGACCCTTACGCGCACCGTGCGTGGCGATGAAGTACTCGGCGACGGACAGGCCTTCGCGGTACGACGACACGATCGGGCGCGGGATGATCTCACCC
>JBKEBN010000154.1:0-10294 GCA_047973175.1 Leucobacter sp. | reverse complement strand
CGACTAGGCTTTCCCGGTGCACTGGATCTTTTTCAACGTTCTTTCGCTAAATTTGAATCTGATTGTGAAATTTTTGCGGTGTGTTGCTGTGTTGTATCTTGGTGCTTGCGGCGTGTATTCGTGTAACGGGGTGAGCAACTCTAGGTTTTGGAACGCCGCAACTCGAAGCCACGCCGGAAGCAAACGGAGGGGCAACTGGGAGGGGCAACTCGGAGGAACGGCTGGGAGAGGCGGCTGGGAGGAACGGCTGGGGCTTGCGGCGCGACTCAGCCGCGCCGCTGGTCGGCGATGACCTCTCGAACGGTCTCCGCGACCGCGAGCGCGCGGCCGGAGAGCGCCACCTGAGCGAGGGAGGAGACCGAGATCTCGAGGCTGGGCACCTCGTCGGCGATCTCCACGGTGGCGAGGTGGCCTCCGGTGTAGGTTCCGTCGATGCGAGGCCGCTGGTTGAGCAGTGAGAAGCCGAGTCCGGCGGCGACCATGGAGCGCACGGTCTCGTAGTTCGAGGCGCGGTATCCGATCGGCGGTGTGATGCCGGCGCGCGCGAGGATGTCTGCGAAGTAGTCGCGGCTGTCGGGCAGGTCGAGCATGACGAAGGGCTCGTCGGCGAGTTCGGCGAGCGCGATCTCCGGCCGTTGCGCCAGGGGGTGATCGGTGGGGAGCAGCACGTAGGGGCGCGCTCTGCCCACGATCTGCCGCTCGATGTCTTCGGCCTGGGTGAGGTTGTAGCCGATCGCGATCTCGGCCCGTCCGCCGCGCAGTGCCGCGAGCCCCTCCTCGTAGTCGCCCTCGATGACCTCGAGTGTGAGATCGGGGTGCTTGACGCGCAGGCGCGCGATGAGCTGCGGCAGTAGAAACGGCGCGAGGGTGTTGAAGCACGAGACCGTGATGGATCCGCGGATCTCGGCGCGGTCGGCCTGCAGGGAGTCGATGGTGTCTTCGAGCAGCGCGAAGAGGTGCTGGGTGTCGCGGAGCAGGCTCTCGCCGGCGCTCGTGAGGATGATTCCCTTGGAGTGCTGGCGAATGAAGAGCGTGGTGTCGAGGGCGCGCTCGAGGTGGGAGATCGCCGTCGAGACCGCGGATTGGGCGACGTGCATCTGCTGGCTCGCGGCCGTCATGTTGAGGGTTTTGGCGCACTCGACGAAGTATGTGAGCTGCGCGAGGGTGATCGAGAAACGGTGGGTCACGGGAGGATCCTCGGCGGTGAGTCGCGGGGGAGTGCGGGATCGGCGATCCAACACAATTCATCTATTGAATAGATGGTCTATCTATATTTTACCTATTTTACAGATCAAACTTGCCTCCGCACAATGGTGCTAAGTGGTCGCAGCTGTAGTCCCTACCGCGACCGCTCGGGCGCATGAGCGCCGTGAGAGCGCACTACTCAGTGCTGCCGTGCACTTGACGAGGAGGAACCGTGACGGAGCCGACCCACCTGCGGATCAGGAAGTTCAACACCAAGGAGACCTACCCCGAGCAGAATCTCGACAACGATCTCTGCCAGGCCGTGGTCGCCGGAGGCGTCGTGTACCTGCGCGGTCAGATCGGTCAGGATCTCGAGACCCGGGAGTCGGTCGGCATCGGCGACGTAGCCGCCCAGACCGAGCAGGCCATGACCAACATCAAGATGCTGCTCGAGGAGGCGGGGAGCCGCCTCGAAGACATCGTCAAGGTGACCATCTACATCATCGACCCGCGCTACCGCGAAGACGTGTATCGCACCGTCGGCAAGTGGCTGAAGGGCGTCTACCCCGTCTCGACCGGCATCGTGGTGCAGGCGCTCGCCCGCCCCGAGTGGCTCGTCGAGATCGACGCGACCGCGGTGATCCGCGATCCGCCGACCGGCCTGGCACCGGGCCGCGCGGCACCGAGCAGCACCGTACAGAACAGCGAGGCGAACTGACCATGACCTTCTCCCTCATTCTCCGCGACACCGAAACCGGCGAGTTCGGCTCGGTCATCTCGTCGTCGTCGCCCGCGGTGGCGGCCCGCTGCCTGAACCTCGCCGACGGCATCGGCGGCGCGAACTCGCAGAACGTCACCGACCCCCGACTCGGGCCGAAGCTCATCGACCGGCTCCGCGCGGGCGACACCGCGCAGGAGGCGATCGACGCGGTCGTCGCCGAGGCCGACGCCGAGACCATCGACTACCGGCAGCTGCTCGTGCTCGACAACCGGGGCCGTTCCGCGGTCTTCTCGGGCGGGCGGGCTCTCGGCAACTTCGGTGAGGCGCTGCGCGAGAACGCTGTCGCGGGCGGCAACATGCTCGCGAGCCTCGACGTGCTCGACGCGCTGGTCGACACCGCGCTCGCGACCCCCGGCCGCATCGAGGAGCGCCTCTTCGCGGCGCTCCAGGCGGCAATCGAAGCCGGCGGCGAGGCGGGGCCCGTGCACTCGGCCGGCCTGTCCGTGGTGGGCAACGCGGGGTGGCGCGTCACCGATCTGCGTGTCGACTGGGTCGACGAGGATCCGGTCGGTCACCTGGGACGAGCGCTCGAAGAGTGGCTGCCCCAGCGCGACGACTATGTGCGTCGCGGCCTGAACCCCGCCGCCGCGCCGTCGTATGGCGTGCCGGGCGACGAGTGAGCTGAGCGGAGCGAAGACGATGGGCGAGACAGTACGAGCACCGGGTGAGAATCCGAGCGAGGGGTCGAGCGAGGAGCTGAAGCGGCGGATCGCGGCGCGCCGGGAGCGCGCCGATGCGGCCCTCATCGACCTTTCGAACGGGCTGCACGCCGATCCCGAGCTCGGCTGGGAGGAGCACCGCTCGTCGGCCGCGGTCGCGGCACTGCTCGCCGAGAACGGCTTCGCGGTCGAGCAGCCCTACCTCGGCCTCGACACGGCGTTCCGCGCGGTGTTCAACGGTGCCGACAGTAGTGCCGGTAGTGGTGCCGCCCGCTTCACCGTCGGCTTCCTCGCCGAGTACGACGCGCTGCCGGGCCTCGGCCACGCCTGCGGCCACAACCTCATCTCGGCGATGTCGACGGGCGGCGCGATCGCGCTCTCGGAGGTTGCGGCCGAGCTCGGCGTCACCGTCGAGGTCATCGGCACCCCGGCCGAGGAGGGCTACGGCGGCAAGATCGAGTTGCTGGATCGCGGCGCGTTTCGCGAACTCGACTTCGCTCTGATGGCGCACCCGGCACCCGTCGACGTCGCCGAAGCGGCTCCGTTCGCGGTGGCGCACTGGCACGTGCAGTACGACGGCAGGGCCGCGCACGCGGCGGCCTACCCCGAGCGCGGCATCAACGCCAACGACGCGTTCATCATCGCGCAGACCGCGATCGCGCTGCTGCGCCAGCAACTCCCGAAGAACGTGCGCGTGCACGGTGTGCAGACCCGCGGCGGCGAGGCACCCAACGCGATCCCGGAGCGCACCGAGGGGCGCTGGTACGTGCGCGCCGAGACCGCCGAGCAGCTGCTCGAACTCGAGCAGCGCGTGCTGAAGTGCTTCGAGGCCGGCGCGCTCGCGACCGGGGCGACGCTCACCGTCACTCCCGAGGGCGGTCGCTACTCCGAGATGCGCACCGACCTCACGGCGCAGGAGTTCTACCGCGCGAACGCCCTCGCGCTCGGCCGCGACTTCGACGTCGATCCCGTGGCCGCCACCATGAACCGCGCCTCGACCGACATGGGCAACGTGTCGCAGATCGTCAACGCGATCCACCCCTACATCGGGGTCGGCGGCGACGCCAGCAACCACCAGCTCGCCTTCGCCGACGCCTGCGTCGGCCCCGTCGCCGAGCAGACCCTGCGCGACGGTGCCACCGCGCTCGCCTGGACCGCGCTCGACATCGCCCTGCGGCGCTCCGGCCCACGGAGCTGACCGCCCTCACCTGCTGCGCCTCCCGAACTCGTTGAAGGGAGGCCGATCCCGAACCACACGAAATGAGGACACCATGACCCGCACGCACGAGGAATGGAAAGCCGCCGCTGCGGCGCTCGAGTTCGACGGCCGCGCCGTCATCGACGGACGACGCGTCGACGCCGCCTCGGGCGAGACCATCGAGAAGACCAACCCCGCCACGGGCGAGGTCACCTCGCAGATCGCGGCCTGCGGGCCCGAGGACGTCGAGCTCGCCGTCGCCGCAGCGCGCCGCGCGTTCGAATCGGGGGAGTGGTCGCGCGCCGGAGCCGGCTTCCGCCGCGAGCGCCTGCTCGAACTCGCCCGCCTCATGGAGGAGCATCAGACCGAGTTCGCGCTCTACGAGACGCTCGACATGGGCAAGCCCGTGCGCGAGTCGTCTACGATCGATGCGCCGGGCTCCGCCGCGCTCTTCCGCTTCTACGGCGAGGCGATCGAGAAGCAGGAGGACCTGATTCCGGTCACCCCGCCCGGTTCGACCGCGCTCGTCACCCGCGAGCCGCTCGGCGTCATCGGCGTCATCGTGCCCTGGAACTACCCGCTCGAAATCGCCACCTGGAAGCTCGCCCCAGCGCTCGCCGCAGGCAACACGGTCGTGGTGAAGCCCCCGGTCGAGGCTACCCACTCGGCACTGCTGCTCGCCGACCTCGCGATCGAGGCCGGCATCCCGGCGGGCGTGTTGAATATCGTCACGGGCCGCGGCTCGGTCATCGGCAGGGCGCTCACCCTGCACGACGACGTCGACATGGTCGCGTTCACCGGCTCGACCGAGGTCGCGAAGCAGCTGCAGCAGTACGCGGGCCAGTCGAACATGAAGAGGCTCGCGCTCGAGGCCGGCGGCAAGAGCTCGAACCTCGTCTTCGCCGACTGCGACGACCTCGCGCTCGCCGCCCAGAAGGCCGCGTTCGGGGCGTTCTACAACCAGGGCGAGATCTGCTCGGCAACCTCGCGCATCTTCGTCGAGCGGGCGGCGTACGACGAGTTCTTGGAACTGTTCACCGAGGCGTCGCGGTCGTATCGCCCAGGCGACCCGCTCGACCCCGAGACCGGGGTGGGATCCCTCGTCTCCGAGTCGCACGCCGACTCGGTGTGGGCGACCATCGAGAACGCGCGCCGCGACGGCACCATCGTCTCCGGTGGCGAGCGGCCCGAGATAGGCGGGTCGAAGGCGTTCATCGAGCCGACCGTCGTCACCGACGTCGCCCCCGACCACGAGGTGCACGTGCGCGAGATCTTCGGCCCCGTCGCCGTGGTCACCCCGTTCGACACCGAGGAGGAGGCGATCGCGAAGGCGAACGAGACTCCGTACGGCCTCGCGGCATCGCTGTGGACCGGATCGCTCACCCGCGCGCACCGCGTCTCGCAGCGCCTCGTCGCGGGCACCGTCTCGGTGAACACGGTCGACGCGCTCGGCTTCACGACGCCGTTCGGCGGCTTCAAGCAGTCGGGCTTCGGCCGCGACCTCTCGGTGCACGCGCTCGAGAACTACACCGACTACAAGACCACCTGGATGCAGTGGGGCTGAGCGGCCCGGCCGCTGCGCCGCCGCAACGCGGCAGTCACAAGACGTATATCCAACAGAAACAACGGCGTTTTAGTCTGGCCTCCGGTCAGCTCGGCAGATGAGAATTCGAAGAAAGGCCCCACGATGATCGACTTCATCTACCTCGACGAGCCCGACATGATCGCGGCCGGGGTGACCGACATGGCCCGCTGCGTGGACTCGATGGAGGACGCGCTCGTGCTCATGCGACAGGGCGACTACGTCATGGCGGGTGAGAACCACAACTCTCACGGCGCGATGCTCACCTTCCCCGCGGAGCCGAAGTTCGCGGGCATGCCGAAGGACGGGCCCGATCGCCGCATCATGGCGATGCCCGCCTACCTCGGCGGTCGTTTCGGCACCTCCGGCGTGAAGTGGTACGGCTCGAACGCAGAGAACCGCAAGAAGGGCCTGCCCCGGTCGATCCTCATGTTCGCGCTGAGCGACGCCGACACCGGTGCGCCCCTCGCCATCATGAGCGCCAACCTGCTGAGCGCCTACCGCACCGGTGCCGTGCCGGGCGTGGGCGTGAAGCACCTCGCGCGGAAGGACGCCGAGGTCGCCGCCGTCATCGGCCCCGGGGTGATCGCGAAGACCACCGTCGAGGCCACGTTGACCCAGCGCCCCTCGGTGCACACGGTGAAGGTGAAGGGTCGCAGCGCGAGCGGCGTGCAGTCATTCGCCGACTTCATCGCCGAGAAATATCCCGCTGTGAGCGTCGTCGCGGTCGACACGGTGGAGGAGGCGCTCGACGGCGCTGACATCGTGATCTCGACCGCGACCACCGGCTCGGGCGGCCTGGAGTCCTACGCCTACTTCCCGACCGAGGCGCTGAAGCCCGGCGCGCTCGTGGTGGTTCCCGCCCCCGCGCGTTTCGACGACGAGCTGATCCTGAGCGACAGGTCGCGGCTCATCGTCGACTCCAGCGGTCTGTACGAGGCATGGCGAGAGGAGTACGGACCGGGTGCCTACGACCTGCTCGGCATCCCGGGCATCTACTTCCTCGACCTCGTGGAGCAGGGCAAGATCCCGACGTCCCGCGTCGAGGAGATCTCGGACATCGCGACCGGCGAGCGGCCCGGCCGGCAGAACGACGAGGAGATCATCATCTACTCGGTCGGCGGCATGCCGGTCGAAGACGTGGCGTGGGCGACCGACGTCTACCACCGCGCGGTGGAACAGGGGGTCGGCCAAAAGCTGAACCTGTGGGACTCGCCGACGCTCGCCTGATCGACAGCCGCACGCCGAACCCTCGAACCACTCACACGGAGCCTACCGGGCTTACCGGGCGAGGAAGCCCACTCACAGGAAGAGAACCACATGACGAACGAACCACCGGTCGTAACAAAGACCTTCAAGAAATTCGAGCAGCAGCACATCCTGCCGATCCCGGAAGACGAGCGCACGGGCACCAACTGGTCTCTCGCCGCCATCTGGGTCAGCCTGAACATGATGCCGCTCACCGTCATCACGGGTGCCGTCGCGAGCGGCGGTTACGGCCTGCCCATCGGCTGGAGCATCCTCGCGATCCTCTGCGGCAACGTGATCGGTGCCTTCGGCTCCGCGCTGCACGCCTCGCAGGGGCCGCACCTCGGCATTCCGCAGATGCTGCAGGCGCGCGCCCAGTTCGGCTACCTCGGCGCCAGCCTGTTCGCGATCATCGCGTTCGTCATGTTCATGGGCTTCTTCGCGAGCATCCTGATCGTTGCGAAGGACTCGCTGCTCGCGGTGTTCCCCGAGTTCAACGGCACGGTCGCGATCCTCTGCTTCGCGGTCGTCGGCGTGGTGCTGTGCGTCTTCGGCTATGAACTGCTGAGCAAGACGATGGCGTGGCTCTCGGTGGTGATCGGGATCGCGGTCGCGGTTTCCGTGATCATGTTCTGGACCAAGCCCGAGGTCACCTCGCAGCGCGCCGAAGCGGCGTTCACCTTCGAGGGCTTCTTCGCCATGCTCGCCATCGGCATCGTGTGGCAGCTGGCGTACGCGCCCTACGTCTCCGACTACACCCGCTACCTGCCCAAGGACACCGGCCCGAAGGCCGCCTTCTGGGGCACCTACCTCGGCCTCGTCGGCAGCTCGGTGTTCGTGATGTCGCTCGGCGTGCTGCTCGGCGCGGCCAACCCGGAGAACCCGCTCGCGGCACTCGGCACCTACCTCGGCCTGATCGGCGTCGTCGTGCTCATCATCTTCGCGGTGAGCTCGGCGCTCATCAACGGCGTCGAACTGTACTCCGCCGTGATGAACGCCCTCACGGTGATGCAGTCGAACTTCAAGATGGTCATCACCTCGCGAACCCGCATCTGGACCACCGTCGTCTCGGGCGCGGTCGCCACCCTCATCGCGGTGCTCGGCCAGGGCGACTTCATGACGATGTTCGAGAGCTTCCTGACGCTGCTGCTCTACGTGCTCATCCCGTGGTCGGCCATCAACCTCGCCGACTACTTCATTCTGCACAAGGGCGAGTACCACATCGAAGACATGTTCGCGAGCGACGGCGGCAGGTACGGCAAGTGGAACCCGATCGGCCTGTGGAGCTACGCGATCGGCATCATCGCCCAGATCCCGTTCATGATCACGCCGCTCTTCACGGGGCCGCTCGCCGAACCGCTGCAGTACATCGACATCGCCTGGCTGGTCGGCTTCGTCGTGACCGCCATCGTGTACCTGATCTGGGTGCGGGCCGCGGCGAAGCGCGCGGTCGTCAGCTGAACTCCAGCTGGTTGAGCGGAGGCCGCAGGCCGCAGTCGAAACCACGGTGCCGATGGGTTCTACGAGCCTCGGTGCTGTGGTTTCGACTGCGCTGCGCTTCGCTCAACCACCTGAGTTGATGGGTTTCGGCTGCGCTGCGCTTCGCTCAACCACCTGAGTTGATGGGTTTCGACTGCACGGCGCGGCAGCTACAGCAGGTGGCTGCCGCCGGAGAGCTTCATGCGCGACACGAGGTTCTTCACATCCTGAGCGTGGCTCTTCGAGGTGACGAGCAGCACGTCGGCCGTGTCGACCACGACGACGTCTTCGACGCCCACGAGCGCCACGAGCCGGTCGCTCTCCGAGACGACGATGCCGCTCGAGGCGTCCGAGAGCACCTGGGCCCCGTCGCCGAGCACGGCCAGGTCGCTGCCGCGACCGCGGGTGAGCAGGGTCGCCACTGACGCAAAATCGCCCACGTCGTCCCAGTCGAAGTGGGCCGCGACGCACACCATCTTGCCCGCGGCGGCGGCGGGTTCGGCGACGGTGTAGTCGATCGCGATCTTCGGCAGGGTCGGCCACAGCCGCTCGCGCACCTCGGCCCCGCGTTCGGTGCCCCACGCCGCCGCGATCTCGCGCAGGGAGCGCACGAACTCGGGCTCGGCGAGGGCCATCTGGTCGAGCAGCACGCCGACCCGCGCGATGAACATGCCCGCGTTCCAGAGGTATCCGCCGTGGGTGAGGTACTCCTGGGCTTTGTCAGCGCCGGGCTTCTCCACGAACTCGGTGACGTCGTAGACGTCGAAGGGGGCGAGATCGCCGCGCGCGGTGCCGCAGGAGATGTAGCCGAAGCCGGTCGCCGGGTGCGAGGGGTGGATGCCGATGGTCGCGATGTAGCCCTGCTCGGCGGCCTGCACGGCGGTCGTGACCGCGCGCTGGAAGAGCACGGGGCCTCGGATGACGTGGTCGGCCGCGAAGGAACCGATGATCGCGTCGGGATCGCGAAGCTCGAGGATCGCCGCGGCGAGGCCGATCGCCGCCGACGAGTCTTTGGGCTCGCTCTCGGTGATGAGGTTCTCGGCCGGCAGTTCGGGGAGCTGCTCGGTGACCGAGGCGCGGTGAGCGTTTCCGGTCACCACGAGCACGCGCTCCGGCGGAACCAGGGGAGCGAGCCGTTCCCACGTGGCGCGCAGCAGCGAGACCCCCGAGCCGGTGAGGTCGAGCAGGAACTTGGGGGCCGCGGCGCGCGACAGCGGCCACAGGCGCGAACCGACGCCGCCGGCCGGGATCACGCAGGTGAGGCGGTCGAGGGCAGAACGATTGGGGGAGCTCGCTGACATGATTCAACCCTACGCGGCGCACACCTGGAGGCAGCGGGGAGGCAGCGGGAGGCCTGGCCGAATGAGTCAAACATCTGATGAAGATGAGGGTGAGATATCACATCCTCGCCGGAACGGGGAAGGTCGAAATGATGCCATAATGGGGGATGCAGCGGATTCCCAGTTATGTTTGCATTGACCACGGTCGCGCACTCTGAATCCCTGCATGTCAGCTGTCGAGCACTGTTCGAAGTAGCAAGACCAAGGAGGAAGCCCGTGTCAGCCCAAACGGCAGAGGCCGCACCCGCGGTGAAGAAGAAGAGTCGCCAGGGCGGCACACTCTACCGCGGCGGCGAGGGGATGTGGTCGTGGGTGCTGCACCGCATCACCGGCGTCGCGATCTTCTTCTTCCTGCTCGTCCACGTGCTCGACACCGCACTGATTCGCGTCAGTCCCGAGGCGTACAACGCGGTGATGAGCACCTACAAGACCCCCATCATGGGTCTCGGCGAGGCGGCGCTGGTCGCGGCCATCGTCTTCCACGCGTACAACGGCATCCGCATCATCCTGGTCGACTACTGGCGCAAGGGAGCGCACTACCAGCGCACCCTGTTCTGGATCGTCATCGTGCTGTGGGTCATCACGATGGCCGGCTTCCTGCCGCGCCACCTGATGAACGTGTTCGGACACTGAGGCTGAGGGCAGTAGAGACATGACAATGACGATTGACACTCCGCGTTCGCAGGCTCCCGCGAAGAAGCGCACCAACTGGGAGAAGTGGGGCTGGATCTACATGCGCGTCTCGGGCGTTCTGCTCGTGGTGCTCGTGTTCGGCCACCTGTTCTCGAACCTCATCGCCACGCCGGGCGGCGTGCACGCGAT
>JBKEBN010000092.1:0-2696 GCA_047973175.1 Leucobacter sp. | reverse complement strand
CGCGGCGGAGTTCGTCTGCGGCGGTGGTGTGGTGGCGGAGCCGGTAGGAGGCGCCGTCGAGGGTGACGACGACGGATCGGTGCAGGAGCCGGTCGAGCATCGCGGCGGCGACGGTGGTGTCGCCGAGGATCTCGCCCCAGGCGCCGACGGGCCGGTTCGTGGTGATCACGATCGAGGTCTTCAGGTAGCGCTGGTTGATGACTTGGAACAGCGCTGAGGCGGCCTCGCCGGGCAGCGGCAGGTAGCCGAGCTCGTCGATGATCAGGAGCGTGGGGCCGGCGAAGAACCGCATCATCGTCGCCCACTTCCCCTCGATCGCGGCGCGGTGGCAGCGGGCGGCGAGGTCAGCGGCGGAGGTGAAGTAGGTGCGGTAGCCGGCCTTCACGGCGGCGTTCCCGAGCCCGGTCGCGATGTGGGTCTTCCCGACCCCGGGCGGGCCGATCAGGAGCACGTTGGTCGCCGTGTCGATGAACCTGCAGGTGCCCAGCTCGGTGAGCAGGGACCGGTCGATGCCGGAGGCGTGGTCGAGGTCGAAGTCGTCGAGGGTGGCGCCGGTGGGGAGGTTCGCGAACCGGAACCGGCCCGCGAGCCTGCGGGCGTCGGTCGCGGTCACCTCGATCTGCAGGAGCCGTTCGAGCGCGTGGGTGAGGGTCCAGCTCTCCGCGGCCGCTTGGTCGAGCACTGAGGGCAGGGCGTCGGCGGCGTCGGCGAGTTTCAAGTCCTGCAGGTGCCTGCGCAGCTGCTGGTAGACCGACGCGGCCGTCGACCTGGTTGTGGTGGTCATCGGAGGGGTCTGCTGAAGGTTTGATTGAGTCCGGGGTTTATGCCGCCAGGACGACGGCTTCCATCATTATGGTCTCGAACTCGACGGGTGTCAGCTTCCCGAGCCGGCGTTGACGTCTCTTGCGGTGGTAGACGCCTTCGATCCAGTGCACGATCGCGAGGCGCAGCTCCTGTCGAGTCGCCCAGTGCTTTCTGTCGAGCACGTTCTTCTGCAGCAGCGAGAACCAGCTCTCCATCGCTGCGTTGTCTCCGCATGCCCCGACTCTTCCCATCGACCCGAGCAGCTTGTGACGCTTCAGCGCCTTGACGAATTTCCTGGATCGGAATTGGCTGCCGCGGTCGCTGTGCACCACGACACCTTCGGGTGCCCCGCGGTGGGCGACAGCCATCTCAAGCGCGTTCACCGCGATCCGGGCCTTCATCCGCAAGTCGATCGAGTAGCCGACGATCTTGTTCCCGAACACGTGGCGGTTTCAAGAAGCCAACGCAACACTGCTGATCAGTTCGTCCAGCTTCTCACGAGGTGTGTGGAATCCGAGCGTTCTTCGAGGACGGTCATTGAGCTGACGGACCATGGCCTCGATCTCACCATCGGCGACGGTGTTGAAGTCCGTTCCCTTCGGGTAATAGTCGCGGATCAGACCGTTCAAGTTTTCGTTCGATCCGCGTTGCCATGGGGAGTGAGGATCGCAGAAGAACACCGGGCACCCGGTCGCGATCGTGAGGTCTCGATGCCGAGACATCTCCTGTCCCTGGTCCCAGGTCAGTGTTCGCCGGAGCAGTCGCGGTAGCTGCATGATCTGCCGTTGGAGCACATCGATGACAGTTTCGGAGTCACGCGTTCCCGGGAGTCGGCCCACGAGCGCGAAGCGCGTGGTCCGTTCCACGAGCGTGACGAGTCCGGAGTTGTCAGGCCCGACAACGAGGTCTCCTTCCCAATGCCCCGGGATGGCGCGGTCCTTGACCGAGGCTGGACGATCGGTGATTCGCGCCCCCACGAGCCACGGTCGGACGTCGCGAGAGGGCAACCGTGAGGCCGGGGTTCTGCGGGTCCGGCCTGAGCGAAGCGCCTTCTCTACCGTGAGCTCGTGCCGCAGCGCGCCGCGCCCTTGAACATAGAGCGCCTGGTAGATCGTCTCGTGGGACACATGCAACTCCGGCCGGTCGGGGTACTGCGCTCGGAGCCTTCCCGCAACCTGCTGTGGGGAGTGCTTCTCGTTGAGAGCCGCGATCACGACGGCGCGGAGCTCTGCACTGTCGAGTTTGCCGGATCGGAGCCTCCTCCGGTCGCGCAGTGCGTGGTGATGCGCGACCCCAGAGTGGTACCTGAACTCACGTGTCTCGCCACGACCGCGGCCGCTCTCGATTGCGTGCCGGCGGATCTCACGCGAGACCGTCGACGCCGCGACGTTCAAGTGCCTCGCGATCCCACGAATCGTCCATGCGGGCGTGCTGTTGATGGCCATCTCGATGAAGATCCGGTCCTCACTCGTGAGGCGACGATACGCACCGTGTCCGCGAGCGACGGGCTCCGATTCAGTCGCGGGTTCGATACCGCCCCGCGCACCCATGCGAATCACCATGCCCGCAAGCCTGGCCCACTCCACGACGGCTCCGGTGTTCACGCGGAAACGCCGCGCCGTCTCTTGCGCCGAAGCGCCCTCAAGCAGCATCGAGTACGCGATGCTCCGCTGATCCCACGACACCGTCACGACGACCTCCAAGAGAAGGTGTTGCGTTGGCTTCTTGAAACCGCCCGTCCTTGATCGCGCAGAGGTAGAGCTTCCCTTCCGCTGTCCAGTGCTCGGTTATGTCGGTCAGCCACAGCTGGTTCGGGCCGTCGGCGGTGAAGTCGCGTTGCACGAGGTCGTCATGCACCGGCGGCCCGGCCTTCCTGTAACGCCGCTTCCGGG
>JBKEBN010000064.1:0-7098 GCA_047973175.1 Leucobacter sp. | reverse complement strand
CGCACCGCCGGCTCGTCCTTCGCGCGCAACCACTCGTACGGGTCGTCGAACAGGTCGTCGTGATGGCGGCGGGGGGAGGATTGGCGGTCGGCGACGGGGGCAGATGCAGGCGCGGTCACGACTCCACGCTAACCGACCCGGGCGGGGGTGGTTCCGCGTTCCCAGCCGGGTGTGACAGGATACCTCGTGGTCCGGTTGCCGGATCTCGAACCCACGGTGAACTTTTCGTTCGCGCTCTGCCGAATCGACTCGGCACACCCTCCCTGAAAAACCCCGACGGAAAGCGACCTGTGGAGACCGCAGCTCTCATCGTCGTGCTGGTGATCGCACTGGCGCTGTTCTTCGACTTCACCAACGGTTTTCACGACACCGCCAACGCGATGGCGACCCCGATCGCCACCGGTGCGCTCAAGCCCCGCACCGCGGTGCTGTTGGCGGCCGGCCTGAACCTGGTGGGGGCGTTCCTGTCCACCGAGGTCGCCAAAACCATCTCGGGCGGCATGATCCGTGAGGATCAACTCTCTGACGCCATCTTCCCCGCAATCATCTTCGCGGGCCTGATCGGCGCCATTACCTGGAACATGCTCACCTGGCTGCTGGGGCTTCCCTCCAGCTCGTCGCACGCCCTGTTCGGCGGTCTCATCGGCGCGACCCTCGTGGGCGCCAGCGCCGCGGCGATCGACTTCGGCGTCGTGCTCAGCAAGGTCGTCCTACCGGCCGTGATCGCCCCGCTCACCGCGGGCGTGATCGCCTTCACCGCCACCAGGATCGCCTACGCCGTGACACGGCGCGCCGATGGCAAGCCGGACGGACGCGACGGGTTCCGGTGGGGACAGATCTTCACCTCGTCACTGGTGGCACTCGCACATGGCACCAACGACGCGCAGAAGACCATGGGCGTCATCACGCTCACGCTCGTGGCGGCGAACCTGCAGGAGCCCGGCACCGGCCCGCACCTCTGGGTGGTGGTGGCCTGCGCTCTCGCCATCGCGATCGGCACCTACTCCGGCGGCTGGCGCATCATCCGCACCCTCGGCGCAGGCCTCACCCAGGTGAAGCCGGCGCAGGGCTTCGCGGCGGAGACCTCGACCGCAGCTACCATCCTCGCCTCGAGTCACCTCGGTTTCGCGCTCTCGACCACGCAGGTCGCCTCCGGCTCGGTCATCGGTTCGGGCCTCGGCCGCCGCGGCTCGAGCGTGCGCTGGCGCACGGCGGGCCGCATCGGGCTCGGCTGGCTGTTCACGCTTCCCGCGGCCGGCATCGTCGGTGCACTCGCCGCGCTCATCGCTCACATCGGCATGGTCGGCGTCATCATCGACGCCGTGCTCGGCTTCGGCTTCATCCTCTTCATCTTCTGGCGGTCGCGCCGCAACCGGGTCGACTCGTCGAACGCCATCTCCGTGCCAGACGTCGCCGAGGCCGGATACGCCGTGCGCGTGAAGAAGAGCAAGGTGAAGCGCGTGTCGACCCGAACCGGCACCATCCCTCCGCTCACCCCCGTCGCGCAGTCGGCCGTGCGCTCCGATATCGCCGCGAAGGAGGCCGAATCCGCGCGCGCCGCGGCCGAGGAGGAAGCCGCGGCCGAAGAGGACGCTGCGGCCGAGGCGGACGCTGAGGCGATCGCGGCCGGGGCTTCTGCTGAAACGGCCCCCGGCGATCCCGATCCCGGCCCCGCCCAGGGCACCGACAGCCCCGAGACCGCCGAGAGCGCCGAGAACGCTGAGACTGCCGAGAACGCTGAGAAGGGAGCCGCGCGATGACCATCGACTGGGTCGCTTTTCTCGTGGTGTTCGCCACTGCCCTCGGCTCGGCCGTGTTCGTGGTCGCGCTGTATTCGCTCGGCATCCGATTCCTCGCCACCCCGGCACCCCCGGTGCGCCGCGAGGACGGGAGTTTCGAACCCAATGGCCCGTCTCGCGACGACGAGGACGACGACATCGACGACCTCGGGCGACCCCGCTGGGCCACCGTCGCGGCGAACGTCTGCTTCGGGCTCTCCGTCGTCGCGGTGCTGCTCGGAATATTCCTCATCGTTCCGGCGTTGCACTTCTGGTGATTCGCGATCTCCGCTGACGAGCGGCCCGCAGCTGCGGTCGAATAGGCTTGAAGCATGCCGTCCATAGTCGTGCCCAAGGCCGCTCCAGACGACCTCAGCCGAGTGCAGCGCTGGGAGGATCACACAGCATGGTTTCTGTTCGTCGGCTCGCTGCTGTTCTTCGGGTGCTTCACGCTGACCTGGGTCGATCCCCATCCGCTGGCGTCGGTGCGGAGAGCTTCGGCGATGACGGCCGTCGTGCTCTGGGTGTGGTTCTTCGCCGACTACCTGATCAGGCTGCACCTCGCGCGGGGTGCGCGCAAGAAGTTCTTCATCACGCGCCTCTTCGACCTCATCAGCATCGTGGTGCTCGTGTTCAGGCCGTACCTGATTCTGGTCACCGTCTGGCGGCTGCCGGTTTTCAACACCGGTGACGCGAAGCGGCAGCGCATTCGCTACGGTCTGGTGACGATTCTCTTCGCGTTCATCTACGTCTACGTGAACTCGTATCTGGTCTGGGCCGTCGAGAAAGACGCGCGGCACGCCAACATCGTCAATTTTGATGACGCGGTGTGGTGGGGCTTCACCACCATCTCGACTGTCGGCTACGGCGACTACGTGCCGGTGACGGCTCTCGGGCGCGTGCTGGCGATCGGGCTGATGATCGGCGGCATCCTGATCATCGGTGTCACGACCGCGACCGTCATCTCCGACCTGAGCGATCGCATCCGCAAGCTCGCCCTGCCCGAGGTGGTCAAGGAGGAGAACGCCGAAGCGGGCGACGACGGTGCCGGTGAGGGTGTCGGTTCAGGGGCTCCCGGCAGCGGAGGTGATTCTGGGACGGGAGGATCGGCCGGTGCCGACGGCACCGGGAAATCCGACGTTGTCGCGTCCGGTGGCTGAGTTGAGCGGAGTCACGTCGACGGGTCTCGTTCTCGCAGCTGGCCAGTTTGGACTGCGATGCTGCGCGACCCGGCTCGACCTTCTGCCGGGAGGCGTACACGTGCGGGTGGAGCGTCGAACGGGGTGGAAAGCGCTCGAGCTTTCCACCCCGTTCGACGCCGTCGTGACTCAGGCGTGAGCGGGCAGAGGCTCCAGGGCGTTCGTCGCGTCGCCGCCGAGCGGGCTGAGCTTCGACAGCAGAGCGATCAGCAGCTCCTTCTTCTCGGAGAGCACGGTCAGGTCGAATGCCGTGTAGTTGAAGGAGGCGTAGGTGCGCACGAGCCACTTGCCGCGCTCGAGGTCGGCGAGCGTGGTCCACGAAGTGTACTCGGTGAGCGGAGCCTCCGGGTTGATCGACTTGCCGGGGAAGCCGGACTTCTGACCCGGATCGGTCGTCGCACCGCGCGGTCGGTCGAAGTTGTTCATGACGCGGCCGATCGTTGTGAGCGCGAGGTCGGGATCGCTCTCCTTCTCGGCGAACTTCGAGTAGTAGGCCGCCTTGACGAAGCGGGCCGACGAGGTGTTCGACGAGGGGAGGCCGGCGGTCGCAATGCCCGAGTCGGGCTGGTGCACCTCGAGGTCGCCGAACTTCGTCGATGAGACGTCGATATTGCTCAGGTGCGTGTAGTTGCCGAGGTTGGTCAGGTGCCAGTCGAAGGTGGGGCCGTTGGTCATGACGCCGACGGGGTTGTCGAGAACCTTCAGGTCGCCGTTGTGCCACTCGATGACGAGAGCCTTGCCCGACTTGTCGCGAATGCTGAAGTGGAACGGGAAGGCCAGGTCTCCGACGAAGGCGATGCGCGTCAAGAAGATGCTCTCGTCTTGCAGGGCCTCCTTGACCTCGTCGACGCTCGCGAAGTTCGCCAGCACCCAGGAGCCGACATCGGTGGCGTCGATGAGCTTCTTGGTCGTGGCGGTGCCCTCGGAGACCCCCGCGACGGTCGGGTAGGAAAGCAGGCTGCAGGTGACGCCGGCAGAGTTCATGCCCTCGACGACTTTGACATCCGTGGGCGTGAGGGGAGCCTCCTTCGTCGGAACGCGGTCGGGAGCGCCCACGGCGATGAACGGGTACTTCGCCTCATACGTGACAGGGGAGTTGTCTCCGGCTCTGGTTTCGAACGGGGTTCCCTCGGGAACGTAGATTACGGCATACACCTCTTCGATATCGAGCTCAAGAGTGCGGCCATGGTAGTGGTTGCCGTTAAGGTCTGTGTAGCCGAGTGTCGTGCACATGGTTCTCCTGATTTCATCGTGATAAGTGGTTGTGCCTCACGTGAACGATGCCAGGTGGGGGCGTCCACGGTGTCGTGCTCGGGAGCCTCGGTCGGGGCAGAGCACACTGGACCATGCCGAGCATAGTGATCCGTTGAGAAACGTGAACGAGGATCATCTCAAGTTCACCAGGTCCCTCACCCGCTGCCCGGCACGCTGCTCATCCTGTTGTGCGGGGTAGTCCTGCGCGGTCGAGACCGCGTGCCCCAGATCTGCCCCACGTGACCTGCGGATTAAAATCACGACGGTCAAGCCGCACGGCGAAAAACACCTCTGACCGGGTGTTTCTTGAGCGGGATACGGTGCCCCCAGTAGGGATCGAACCCGCCCGGCCGCTTAAAGCAACGCATCGCGTTGCGCGGCCACGGCGCTGGCGTCGTCCTCGACGCCAGTTCAAGGTTCATGAGTACCGTGGCACGGAGCTTCGCGACGTGCCCCCAGTAGGGATCGAACCTACGACCTGCGGATTAAAAGGCTGATTAGGCTGCGCACCGATTCGGGAGGACTCCCCCGAGTCGCCGCATTGACCGCGATCTGACGCTATCTCGCACTGTCGACTTTCGTCCTCATCTCACCGGGCACCGACCACACGCCGACCAGCTTTCGGAAGCAAAAGAGGCCGCCGCCCGACCAAGAACGGCGGCCTCTCTATCCGGAAGGAAATCATGGAGGATTTCGCCCCGGGCGTGGCCAGCGCTCTCAGTCTATATCTGGCCGCTGACGATGCACCCGCCGATTCTGAGGGCGGTGCGAGAGCCGCGCGTGCGAAGCGTAAGCGCGGCGGTAGCGCCGCCGCGAGCGTAGCGAGCGAGGACGCCCAGGGGGCGGCCCTTGATAGTACTCTGAGTTATTGTTGGGGGCAGTCGCCGGAGGGCGAGAAAGACGCTGATTCTCCTGACAGTGTTGGTGAGCGTCGCGCAATTCGTTGGGGCGCTCGTGCGCTTCTTTGGCAGGCTTCGACATTGCGTCCTGTTCGGCAGTGCGGTCGCGTGCTTCGGGATGATCCTGGCGCACCTTCGACGGGTGCGGGGGTGAAGCGGCGTGATCTTGAGCACGGTGCGGTTGCGGGATATTCCGGGGTGACGCTTTGCGGCTCGGTTTGGGCGTGCCCGCGCTGTTCCGCGGTGATCGCACAGCGTCGCTCTGAGGAGATTGGTCGGGCGGTCGCTGAGTGTCATGCGCGCGGTGGTTCGGTGTATCTGCTCACCCTTACCGTCCGGCATCGCCGCGGTGATGCCCTTGTAGACCTTTTTGACGCGATTTCACGGGGTTGGCGTGCCGGGTTTGGTGGCGTGCCCTGGTCAGGTCGTAAAGAGCGCACACGCTCGCGCGGGGGACGTACCTGGATCGAGCCTGCGTTGCCTGGAGATGCTGAGCTTTTTGGCGTTGCTGGCCGGGTCCGCTCCACGGAGGCGACCGTCTCCCTACCTGGCTCGGGAGGTCGCGGTTGGCATTTGCATTTTCATGCGCTCTTGTTCGTGGAGACCGACCTCGGCGCGGGCCTGCGTGATGATCTGGCCGACTTTCTTGCGCCAACTTTCGGGCCTGTTGCGTGGGATCGTGCAGGGCTTGGCCGTCTTGTTTTCGGTCATCGCGTGTTTGGCCGCTACCGCCGCGCGGTTGCGCGTGCCGGGTTCGGTGCCGATTTTGAGGGCTTCGACATTCGGGAGGTTCATGACGGCGGAGCGGAGTTCGTCGGCAGCTACTTGCAAAAATCCACTTACGATGTTGCCGCCCGCATTGGCATGGAGGTTGCGAGTGGTTCACATACGAAAAATGCCCGGTCAGAGCGTAATTTGACGCCATTTGAGGTACTGGCCCGCTGTGCAGAGGATTTGCAGGCGCGGCGGTTCGGGCTTCGCACACCCCGGCACTGGGAGGTAGTAGAGCTTGACGACAGCCTGGGCCTGGTCGATCTCGATACCGGTGAGGTGGCGGCGTTTACGTCACCGGGTCTGTGGGCGCTCTGGCACGAGTGGGAGCGAGCGTCGAGGTCGCGGCGGCAGATTGTTTGGGGTCGCCAGATATCGGACGATTCTTCGCGTGCGGTTCTGTGGGATGCGATTCTTGAGGCTCGTGGCGAGCCGGAGGAGGATGAGGTCGTCGCGCAGGCCGAGTTGTTCGGGGAGCGCCTGGGCGAGATTCCGCGCGATGCTTGGTATTCCCGACTGGTGTGGCGTCCGGCGTGGGTCGTTGGTGCCCTTGAGGCCGCGGAGTCGGGTGGGCGTACGGGCCTTACTGACTACCTGGCGGCGCGCGGGATCAGCTTCGAGGCGACGGATTAGGCGTGGCGGGGCCAGCGGATCGCCCCGACGATCCCCGGTCCGAGATGCAGGTTCTTAAGCCGCCACGCGCCCTGCACCTCCGGATCTTCGCTCAGGGTGTATTCGGTGGCCCCCCATGGGTTTCGTCGCGCGTCCGTGATTCGCCAGGCAGCGACTGCCCAATCGGCCATCGCGGCGATGAGCGGCTTTCCGATGTCGCCTTCCGGGTGTGCGAGGTTCCAGTAGCGCCGCGCCGCTTCTTGCTGCCGCTCTTCCGGCCATTCCTCGTTCCAGCCGATCCACCGGGCCGGGGTTTCATCCGTCGCATCCACTAGCGTGGGCGGGCCGAGGCGCACCACGATTGCATCAGTGTCGGGCGCGTCGGCGGCATCTCTCAGTGCTTCGACCTGCGCCGCTGGATAGCGCGCCTCCCTCGTTCCGCCTTCCGGGTTGAGTAGCCGTGCTGCGGTCAGCCGCTGGCGAGTCTGCTTCGAGATCCCGAGCACCGCTTGAACGGCCGTGGCGTTGTAAAAGGACGCCGTGGCGTTGTAAAAGGACATGGGCCCATCATGCCGCATGTGCACC
>JBKEBN010000007.1:0-15928 GCA_047973175.1 Leucobacter sp. | reverse complement strand
GTGGCGACGGGATTCGAACCCCTGTAAACGGCTTTGCAGGCCGGTGCCGAGCCGCACGGCCACGCCACCGTGTGGGGTCCGTCCCACCTGTCGCGGACCCCTGGGGATCCCCGCACTCGAGCGGATGACGAGACTCGAACTCGCGTCCCTCACCTTGGCTAGGTGATGCGCTACCTACTGCGCTACATCCGCGTCGCCCGGCAGCCCCGGGCGGGTATGAGTCTATCCGATCGCGGACCCTGCTCAAAACCCATTCGCGTCACAATCGCGATCTCGCCACGCACCGCACGATCGCTGTCTCCAGCGACGATGGAGCCATCACGGGTGGAGAATGTGCCGCAAGGTGAGGTGAACCTCGCCACCGTGCCGTGTCGGTGACGCTCCCGGATTGGGCTAAAGTGGTTCTTCGTCACGGGCGATTGGCGCAGTTGGTAGCGCGCTTCCTTCACACGGAAGAGGTCATCGGTTCGAGTCCGGTCTCGCCCACCATCCAGAGAGCCTCCTGTCGCTTGGCAGGAGGCCTCTTCGCTGCCGTCATAGCGCCGCCTCGGTCTCGTCGTCGCGCACCCCGGCGCACCCCCGCCGCCGTTCAGCAGCGCCAACGCCGCCAGATCAGCGCGTGATCCCTGGTAGTGGACGTAGTTCCTCGACGCGACCGGCACATCGGCGTGCCCACAGGATCAAGGGCGGCCTCACCGCCACTGGATGCGGCGGCGCGCTGCACGACTTCGTCCCGGTCACACCGCCGCATCCCGTCCGCCGAACGCCCGGACACGAAACCCCAACCCACCACCACCGCCGACCCGAGCAGTTCCGATGGCTGTGCGCCCAACGCAAGTCGAAGCTACCCAAGGGAACTTAAGCGTCGCCGTCCAGGACTCCTGGTCTACCCGACTCAATGTCGGAAGCACCAACTACCTTGATATCTCTAGAAAATCAGACAAGAAAGATGGATGCCATGAGAGATGTTTCAGCCGGGCGGGATATCGTCAACTCCCCCATCATAGAAGTCGTCGGCGGCAACTCGAGCCTCGAAATCCTTCAACAGCCCGCCGAGGAACTCGCAGTAGCTGAGAAGCTCTCCCGTCGGGCTGTCTTGGCAGGACGCTAGTGGCGGGCCAAGCGTGCTGCCATCTTCTCCGCGGTCGCCCTTGTCGGGTTGGTCGCAGCTGGGCTGCTCGGCTATTTCTGGCTGCTGGACGGCGGAAAAATTGGTGTTCAGGACATCATCCGCGACGGCTCAAACGTGGTGTTGGCGGCCGTAGTGTCAACCGCAGTGTCAGCGCTAGTAGCGATCGTGTTCGGCGCTATGGCATTTTGGCAGAAGGACCCGACGGATGCCGAGAAGCTCAATAGCGTACGCCTGAGAAACATCTCCACAAGGTGGGATGAACTGAGCCTTCTCGGGTTCCCGAAGTCAGAGATGCGCCAACTCCGAAAGCGCTCGTAGACCAACCGACTCAATTGGGTCCGTGCTACACGACAGAGCACGATTCGAGAAGGACACCCCGGCGCCCTCATGTGCTCGTACTCGCGTTCGTCCGCTGCCTCGCGTTCAGTCCGCATGCTCGTCCATTGCTGCCGCAGCATGTTGCCATCTCACCCCTGTACTCACGTACCAGCCTGCTCGCGTAGAGGTCAGCGCCGCTCATACCCTCCGGCTCTTCATGGGACGCTTCGTCATCGCCTTCTCGCATGGCATCGGCGTAAACCCGTCGAACCTCCCGAAGACCCGTCCGCGTCGTGGCGCTCATCGACCACTGCTTTGACTGCGACAGCACCCGCTCACTGCCGACCAAATCGAAGTGAATCGGATGCCGACATTCAGCGCCCCCGTCTGGCCGGTCGCACTCCGCCGAGCACCGATACTCATACGCCGCGTACATCAGCAGCCGATCCGCCGCGCGCGATACCTGCCCCACCGCATGGTTCACGTCCTTGATCGCGTACGAAGTCATCTTCACGAGATAGCGCGCTGTACGAGCAGCAGCGTCCGGTTTCTCGGCAGGATCGAGCAGCTGCATATCGGACTGCCGACCCCAACGGATGACCTCGCCCGTCCAGCCCACCGTGTACGACTCAGCAGCGACGGCCAGCAACTCCCGAGCGAGGATCGAGCCGCGCTCGAACCCCACCAACACATGCTTGTGCATCGTTCCCCGCTTCTGAGCCTCCGTCACCGCGAAGTATTGGAACTCCTTGCCGAACGCGCGCCGCCAACGTGTCGTCGTGTTGTTCCACAGCCGCCCCAATGACTGGTTGAACAGCAGCGCCCCGTCGTAGTCGTAGCGCCACGGCTCGATGGGTTCCCCGGCCTCTTCCGCGCCGAACTCATGAACCACGCCGCACGCGCACTTCTCCCGCTTGTCGCGCAGCCGATGCGGAACACGATGCACCTTCCCGAACGACGGCGCTGTGAACGTGACGAGCGCCCAGACGTAGCCCGTCAGCGGTTGAGCATCGGCGTCGAAGATCCCGCTACGGCAGATCGCCGCCCAATCGCCCTGAAAAAGCTTCGAGCACGCGGGACACTTCGAGGACAACCGGCTATTGCAGCGCACCCACACCGAGCCGTCGCCGTTCACGTCATACGGGTTCGCGCACACCGATTCCAGGTATGCCTCAGCAGCCGCGAGCCTGACCGACTCGTTAGCCGTCGCCACGTCAACGCCCGTTCAGTCGATACGTCGGCAGTTGCCCGCCAGTTGCCCAACCAGGGCACGAACACCGCCACGCCGCACTCCGGACACGTTTTGCACCCCCGGAACGACGCGGGTAGAGTAGTTTGGTCGGGCTGATTCTTCACTGATAATGAAGAGGTCCCAGGTTCAAGTCCTGGTAGCCCCACCGACAACCCCTCACTCTGGCGGAATTAAGCCAAAGTGAGGGGATTCACTGTTTTATTACCAGTGCGGGACCCCGAATCTCAGTTTTCGAGGCTGTCGTGTTGCAGTTCGGAACCCGGGTGCAGCAGTGGTTGATTCAGCACTGACCTGGTAGATTGGTTACCGGAACGCCCCAGGGAGTTCCGGCCCCCTCGGGGGTCGGCCCCCTGGGGCACTAGTCTTTCATCATGAGTGCTGACGCTTCGCAAGCATCTTCTCATCCGTGAGGAACGCAAGATCGGTGAAGCACTCGACACTCTCACTCGCAAAGGGTTGAATGATCCCGGCGAAGATGATCTGGTGGCAGAACTCTCGCTTGGATTCTGGGTTGGCCTCTTCGACCACGGCAGACCGCACGACCGGCACCTCGACTATGACAAGCAGCTCTGGCAGCTCTGGCAGCCCTACCTGCACCGCGTGTTCCCGCATCGAGGTGAGATGCGCCGCCGCACCCTGCACGGCATGCTCTCCGACATTCGGCTCTTCCGCAACAGGTGCGCGCATCACGAACCGATCTGGCACACGAATCACACGCGGATGCTCGACACGCTCGATGCGGTGCTGAGGATGATCGCGCGGATAGGGACTGCGGTAGAGCTCGCGCAATTGCGAGCTGACCAGCCGTGGATGCAACCTCCTCATCCCGAACTCACAGGGCAAAAGACTTAAACCCCAGCGGCCGGCTGCTCCCGCGACTGGTTAGAGCGCGCCGGTGAGTGCGGCGACCCCGGCAACGACGGAGGCCATGGCCAGCACGAGCGCGATGGTGATCAGCACCACGTGCACGGTGAGGAACGGGGTCGCCTTGCCGTTCTCGTCCCGCGCCCGCGGATCTTTCGCGATGCGCTGGTAGAACCGCGGCCACACGATCGCGTTGAAGAGTGCGTTGGCAAACAGCAGTACAGCAAGAAGCGTCATCCCTCCAGCCTACGCATGCCCGGTGACAGCGCCCTCTCTGCGGCAAAGCAGGTAGGGGTGCCGTGGTGTCGCTGTGCGGGGTCATGCGGCCAGGTCGCGGAGTCGACGTTCCGAAGTCGGCCGACTCGGTGCGCTAGCGGCGTGGATTCGACTAACGGCGTGCCGGATCCGCGAATCTCTCACGCCATTAGTCGAATCCACGCCGCAAGCGCGCGGGCGAAGAGCGCGGGCAGTACACACGCCGCAAGCACACGGAGCAAGAAACCCCCCTCCTTGCGGAATACCCACGGGGGGTATACCGTTGTTCTCAGTAGGACAGATACCCCACGGGGGTACCAAACATGAACGAGGAGGACGGGGAGAGCTGATGACTGTCAACGAGTACCGCGTGACGGGTATGACCTGCGGGCACTGCGAGATGTCGATTCGCGAGGAGGTCGGCGAGGTGCCCGGCGTCGAAGACATTCAGGTGAGTGCGCAGACGGGCAAGCTCGTCGTGACAGCCTCGGGTGAGCTCGACGACGCGGAGGTGCTGGCGGCCGTTGAGGAGGCCGGCTATTCGGCGGTGCGAGTCTGATGAGGGCCGGATCACGACTCGCGCTGTACGGGCTGGGTCTCGTGGCGGCATTCGGAGCCGCCTACGGCCTCGCGAGCGTTCTCGTGCCTGGCAGCTTCGTGGCGGCGTGGGTGAACACTGCGGAGGAGGGCGGGCACGTGAGTGACCACAGCGATCCCGATCAGAACGGTGCCGCCGGGCAGGCGAGCGACCACGACGGTCACGCAACGGGCGAAGCTGCGACCGCGCCGCAGGGCGTCTCGCTGAGCGCGGGTGGATACGCGCTGTCGCCCGTCGAGGCACCGACCGAGGTGGGCAAGGCGGGCACGCTGAGCTTTCGCATCGAGAACACCGACGGCGAACCGTTGACCGACTACACGACGACGCACGAGCGCGACATGCACCTGATCGTCGTGCGCTCCGACGGCAGCGACTTCCGTCACGAGCACGCCCAACTCGACCGGAAGACGGGCACCTGGTCTCTGCCGTGGACGTGGACCGAGGCCGGCACATTCCGCGTGTACGCTGACTTCGCCCCGGGTGAAGGGGCCGAGAGCGGCGACGCAGAGCATGCAGAGAGTAACGGTGCCGATGACGAAGGTGCCGATGGAGGGCTGGGGGAGCACGCGGGTGACGCATCGGGTGCTGGATCGCAGCTGACGCTGAGCCGCACCGTCGAGGTGGCGGGAGACTTCACCCCCGTCGATCCCGAACCGAAGCGCGTGTCGCAGGTCGACGGATACACCGCGACCCTCGACGGCGATCTGACCGCGGGGGAGTCCAGCGAGCTCACGATCTCGATCGAGCGCGACGGCGAACCCGTTACCGCGCTGCAACCGTATCTCGGTGCGTTCGGGCACCTGGTCGCCCTGCGACAGGGGGATCTCGCGTTTCTGCACGTGCATCCCGAGGGCGGTGATCCCGAAACTGCCGGGCCCGAAAGCGCAGACACCGCCGGGCCCGAGATCAGCTTCGCGGCCGAGGCACCCACCGCCGGCCGCTACCTGCTCTACCTCGACTTCAAGGTCGGTGGGAAGGTGCGCACCGCGACCTTCGTGGTCGATGCGGGTCGCGCGGCTGCGGGCGCGGGGGCAGGCGGCGAATCGGGATCGGGCCAGCAGCCGGATCAGGCCGAGCAGTCCGAGGAGGCCGGTCACTCCGACCACGGTGCGACCACGGATCGCACCGAAGAATCGCACGACGAGCACTCGCACTGATGTCAGTGGTACCCGGCATGCTGACATCACCTGACATCGCAGAGCGACGAATCACAGATTGGAGAGGACGACGATGAGCGCATCGCTGGCAGCACCCGGCGAACCGAATCTTGCGGCGGTTGAGCTGCAGATCGGCGGGATGACCTGCGCCTCCTGCGCAAACCGCATCGAGCGGAAGCTGAACAAGCTCGACGGCGTCGAGGCGACGGTCAACTACGCCACCGAGAAGGCGAAGGTGACTTTCCCCGAGGGCTACGATCCGGCGCTGCTGATCGAAGAGGTCGAGAAGACCGGATACACCGCGTCACTGCCGAAACCCAGGGTCCGGGCGGGGGCCGAGCGTGGATCGGGCGCGGAGGGCGTCGACGGTGGCGAGGCCGCCGCCGATCCCGAACTCGTGTCGCTGCGGCAGCGGCTCATCGGCTCCGTGATTCTCACGGTACCGGTGATCGCGATGGCGATGGTTCCCGCGTTCCAGTTCACGTACTGGCAGTGGGCGTCGCTCGCGCTCGCCGCACCCGTGATCGTGTGGGGTGCGTGGCCGTTTCACCGCGCGGCGTGGATGAATCTCAAGCACGGCACCGCGACGATGGACACGCTCATCTCGATGGGTACGACCGCCGCGTTTCTGTGGTCGCTGTACGCGCTGTTCTTCGGCACGGCGGGCACGCCCGGCATGGTGCACCCCTTCGAGTTCGCGCTCGCGCCGTCCGACGGGGCCGCGAACATCTACCTGGAGGCCGCTGCGGGCGTGACCATGTTCATCCTCGCGGGTCGCTACTTCGAGAAGAGGTCGAAGCGGCAGGCGGGTGCGGCGCTGCGCGCGCTGCTCGAGTTGGGCGCGAAGGACGTCGAGATCGTCGAGCCGCTTGCGGCTGGGGGCGCATCGGGTGCAGTCGCCGGTTCGGGATCCGCAGCCGAGACGGCTGCGGCAGGCGGGTCGAATAACGCACTCGCCTTTCCGGCCGCGGGGGCCAGGGTTCCCGCGGAAGACATCGTCGTCGGCGACTACTTCGTGGTTCGCCCGGGCGAGAAGATCGCGACCGACGGCGTCGTGGTGTCGGGATCCTCGGCCGTCGACGCCTCCATGCTGACCGGCGAGTCGGTGCCGGTCGAGGTGGGCGTGGGAGATCCCGTGACCGGGGCGACCGTGAACGCCGGTGGCCGACTGGTCGTGCGCGCCACCCGCGTCGGGGCCGACACCCAGCTCGCGCAGATGGCGAAGCTCGTGGAAGACGCGCAGACCGGCAAGGCCGAGGTGCAGCGTCTCGCCGACCGCATCTCGGGCGTCTTCGTGCCGATCGTGATCGGAGTCGCGGTGGTCACCCTCGGGGCCTGGCTCGGGGCCGGGTTTCCGGTCTCGGCGGCCTTCACAGCGGCCGTCGCGGTGCTCGTCATCGCCTGCCCCTGCGCCCTGGGGCTCGCGACCCCCACCGCGCTGCTCGTGGGCACGGGTCGCGGCGCGCAGCTCGGCATCCTGATCAAGGGACCGGAGGTGCTCGAGTCGACGCGCAGGGTCGACACGGTGGTGCTCGACAAGACCGGCACCGTGACGAGCGGAAAAATGACCCTGGTAGATGTGATCACCGAGCCGGAGGTGGATCGGGCCGAACTGCTGCGCCTCGCCGGTGCACTGGAGAACGCCTCCGAGCACCCCATCGCGCAGGCGATCGTTCGGGGTGCTGTTGCTGAGCTCGGTGAGTTGCCGACGCCCGAGGGGTTTCAGAACATCGAGGGCAAGGGCGTGCAGGGCACGGTCGCCGGCGATGTCGAAAGCCGGGCGGTCATCGTGGGGCGCGAGTCGCTGCTCGCCGACTGGTCGCAGCGCCTCAGCCCCGGGGTCGCCGAGGCGAAGACCCGCGCCGAGCACGAGGGCAAGACCGTCGTCGCGGTCGGGTGGGACGGCGAGGCGCGCGGCATCCTCGTCGTCGCCGACGCGGTGAAGCCCACCAGCGCCGAGGCGATCCGCGAGTTCAGGGCGCTCGGTCTCACACCGGTGCTCCTCACCGGTGACAACCGGGCAGTGGCCGAGCAGATCGCGGCCGAGGTCGGCATCACGACCGTCATCGCGGAAGTGCTGCCGCAGGACAAGGTCGACGTCATCGCCCGCCTGCAGGGGGAGGGAAAGGTCGTCGCGATGGTCGGCGACGGCGTCAACGACGCCCCGGCGCTCGCCCAGGCCGACCTGGGTCTCGCGATGGGCACCGGCACCGACGTCGCAATCGAGGCCTCCGACATCACGCTGGTGCGCGGAGACCTGCGGTCAGCGGTCGACGCGATCCGGCTCTCCCGGCGAACGCTCGGCACCATCAAGGGCAACCTGTTCTGGGCCTTCGCGTACAACGTGGCGGCGATCCCGATCGCGGCACTCGGCATGCTCAACCCCATGCTCGCGGGTGCGGCAATGGCCTTTTCCAGCGTCTTCGTCGTCGGCAACAGCCTGCGGCTCCGCGGGTTCCGCAGTGTCACGGCGGGGCCCGACGCCGAAAGCGGGGCCGCGGTGGAGACCGAAGCCGGCTCCCGGCGGCCGGCCGATTCGGCACCGAGTGCACCTGACCCGGTCCACCATCGAACGCACCCGACCCGATCCAACACTGAACGTGAGCAGTAGCAATTTGAGCCGTAGTAATTTGAGCAGTGAGGAAGTACCCGTGTCTAACGAGAACGAAACCGAGGTCGCCTGTTGTGCGAGCGGTGATGCCGCAGGCGCGGCGTCAGGTGTCGCCGATACCGCTGATGCCGCCGCCGCTGACGCTGAGCATCACGGCTACATCGGCGACAAGAGGCAGTACCTCCAGCGGATGAAGCGCATCGAGGGTCAGGCGCGCGGCATCGCGAAGATGATCGACGAAGAGAAGTACTGCATCGACATCCTCACCCAGGTCAGCGCGCTGACCCGGGCGCTGCAGGGCGTGGCCACCGGTCTGCTCGACGACCACCTCAAGCACTGCGTGCTCGACGCCGCCAAGCTCAGCGACGAGGCCGCCAGGGCGAAGATCCAGGAGGCCACCGACGCGATCACCAGGCTCGTCCGCTCCTGAGAGCCTCCGTCACCCCGGTGGTTGAGCACAGCGGAACGGAGTCGAAATCCCTGGATTGAGTGCGGGATTTGCTCAAGTGAGATCGCATCGCGAACTCACGCAGATCGCGGTGGTGCCACCGCACCAGAGCGGAGTCGTCACCGACTTCGAGCTACGTGAAAGGCTGAGATAGAGAGGCAGCAACTATGGGCGCAACGCACGGGCACGGGCATGGCCCGTCGAGCGACGGCGGCCTGCCCGGTGACTTCCGCACGCGGCTCTGGATCGCTTTTTCGCTCACCGCGATTGTCGTCGTGGCGCAGGCGATAGGTGCCGTTCTTACCGGCAGCCTGGCACTGCTCACCGACACTGCGCACGCCGTTACCGATGCCGCAGGCCTGCTGGTCGCGCTGATCGCAGCCACGCTCATGCTGAAACCCGCCGACGCGAGGCGCACCTGGGGGTTTCGCCGCATCGAGGTGATTGCGGCTCTCGGCCAGGCCGTGCTTCTTCTCGCGGTCGGGATCTACGCGGCGATCGAGGGCGTGCGGCGTCTCTTCGAGCCACCGGAGGTGCCCGCCGGGGAGCTGCTCGTCTTCGGCGTTGTCGGGCTCGTCGCGAACATCGCCGCGATCACCGTGCTTGCGTCGAGCCGCGGTGCGAACTTCAACATGCGTGCGGCCTTTCTCGAGGTGCTGGGTGACGCTCTCGGCTCACTCGGCGTGATTGTCGCCGCTGTCGTCATCGCCACGACCGGGTTTCAGCAGGCCGATGCCATTGCGGGCCTCTTCATCGCCGCCCTGATCGTGCCGCGCGCGTTCACGCTGATGCGCGAGACGGCGAGCGTGCTGATGGAGTTCACCCCGAAGGGGCTCGATCTCGACGAGGTGCGTCGGCACATTCTTGCCCTGGATCATGTCAGGGATGTACACGATCTGCACGCGTCCACCGTGGCAACCGGCCTTCCGACGTTGACTGCCCACGTTGTTGTCGATGACGCGTGCTTCACCGACGGCCACGCCGCCGACATGCTCCGCGAGATTCGCGAGTGCGTCGCCGAGCACTTCGAAGTTTCTATCCATCACTCGACCTTCCAGATCGAGACGGCGCACATCGCCGAGCACGAGGCCGACGCTACCCGCCACGCGTAATGCTGACGCTATCCACAGGTGGTTGAGTGAAGCACGCAGTGGAAACTCTCTCCAGGTGATTGAGCGGAGCACGCAGTGCGCAGTCGAAATCCCTGGATTGAGCGGAGCGCAGCGCAGTCGAAATCACGCACCACAACGTTCCGGGAAACAGTCTGCGGTTCGGTCTGCGATGCCGTTTGCCGTGCCGTCTGCTTCCGGCGTGGATTCGACCAACGGCGTGAGCTATCCGGGCTTTTGGCACGCCGTTACTCGAATCCACGCCGGAAGCAGACGCGCAGGCGGAGGATTGTGATCACTGAGTGATCACTGGGGTGGTTGGGTGGAGGCCGGAGTCGAAATCTACACGGCCCTGGGGTCGTGGTTCGAGCTGTGGTGGCTTTGCCCGTGGCACCCTCGGTCGTGGGGAAGCTGTGTTCAGCGAAGCGTTCCATCCGCGGGCAGTCGCCCCTGTCGGTGCGGCTGTCCACTCCCGCCAGACCCGGCCACGCTTCGCTGAACACAGCTTCCCCACGCACCTGACGTAACAGCTTGGGCGGCGATCAGCCACCTTCACCCGCTGGTTCCTGAATCGCTCTGGTGCGTGATTTCGACTACGCACTGCGTGCTCCGCTCAATCGCCGTAAATAGTTGGTTGAGCATAGGCCGCAGTGGAAACTCTCTCCAGGTGATTGAGCGGAGTGCAGCGTAGTCGAAATCACACACTGAAATCTTCTGAGGGAACCTTTCGAGGAAGCTCGCACTTAGTGGTTTCGACTGCGGCCTCCGGCCTCCGCTCAACCACCTATGCGGGGGTGCCGCACTCCTGCGGGTAGTTGAGCACATTGCCTCTTCTAGGCGGTTGAGCGGAGCGGAGCACAGTCGAAACCCCCGGATTGAGCGAAGTTCCGGGCGCTCAGAAAGCCCGGTTCGCAGAAACTCTCTCCAGGTGATTGAGCGGAGCACACAGTGCGCAGTCGAAATCACATACTGAAGCCTTTCGAGGAACACTTTCGAGGAAGCTCGCACTCGGTGGTTTCGACTTCGGCCTTCGGCCTCTGCTCAACCACCTGTACATAGCTTCGACCTGCGCTCAACCACCTATTTAGTTAGATCGCTCCGGCTTTCGCTCAAGCAGTTCGGCGCGGCGAGTGTAGGCGGGACACGTACCGGACTTGACAGGACAGATACCCCTGGGGGTATAATCTAGTTATCGGAAGATACCCCCTGGAGTATCGGTCTCAGGTGCTGAGCGCTGATTCCCGGGGCAACGAGCAAGTGACCGTGCAGAGAGACTGCGGCCGTGGAGCCGCTCCCTCTCCGCACGATCATTCAGAGTGAAGGACGGTTGAACATGTGCCGAGCAGTGACGTGTCGCACCTGCGGTAAGACGACCTGGGCGGGCTGCGGCCAGCACGTCGCCGCGGTGAAGCGGAGCGTGCCCTCATCGGTCTGGTGCGGCGGCAAGCACACCCAGGCCCAGATCGACGCAGCCAAGGCTGAGCGCGGCGGGTTCTTCTCCCGACTGTTCGGTCGCTGAGCCGCGAGGGAGAGACACAGATCATGGCGACGAAGGATCTCGACTACGACAGCTTCGCCGAGGTCGTGAACGGTGACGGCATCGTGCTCGTCGACTTCTGGGCTGAGTGGTGCGGTCCCTGCAGGGCATTCGCCCCCACGTTCGAGAAAGCGTCCGAGCGGCACCCCGACCTCGTGTTCGGCAAGGTCGATACCGAGGTAGAACAGCGCCTCTCCGCTGAGTTCCGCATCAGCTCGATCCCGACCCTCGCGGTGTTTCGCGATGGGATTCTGGTGTACGCACAGCCGGGATCCCTCGCCCCACCTCAGCTCGAGCAACTCATCCGTGGCGCGCGTGAGCTCGACATGGAAGACGTGCGCAAGCAGGTCGCCGAACGCGCTGCCAACGCCCCAAGCCCCGCCGGCTGATACCACTCGCCCCAGATCGCCGCCCCAAGATCATCCCAAACCATCGCGCCGAGGAAGGAACCATCATGTGCGCACGAATCACCTGCAACGCCTGTGGCAAACCCACCTGGACCGGCTGCGGCCAGCACATCGAGCAGGCCCTCGCGGGCGTGCCGGAGGCCGACCGCTGCAAGTGTCCCTGACCGCAGCGTCGCCGTTCCTGATCCGACCGGGCACCCCGCCCCGCGGCGCGACCGCAAGCAAGCGCGGTGCGTCGATCCAACACCGCATCACCTCCTGTCAGCGCGGTGACACACCGGCCCAGGGCCGCGCCGCGCTGATCCAGCGCCGCATCGGCACGCCCCACAACCTCGAACCAACCAGCACCCACGAAGGAGCCCATCATGCTGCTTGAGCGCATCTACGACGAAGACCTCGCGCAGGCGAGCTACTTCATCGGCTGCCAGGCGATGGGGGAGGCGCTCGTCGTCGATCCCCGCCGCGACATCGACGTCTACCTCGACCTCGCCGCGAAGAACGGCATGCGCATCGTCGCCGTGACCGAGACGCACATCCACGCCGACTACCTCTCCGGCACTCGCGAACTCGCCGCCGCGACCGGCGCGCAGGTGTACGTCAGCGATGAGGGCGGGCCCGACTGGACGTACGGCAGCGACTTCGACGGCGCGGTTCGCATGAAGCACGGCTACCGCATCAGGCTCGGCAACATCACCGTCGAGGCCGTGCACACTCCGGGCCACACCCCAGAGCACATGTCGTTCCTGGTGACCGACGGCGCTCAGGCCGACGAGCCGGGCTTCATGCTCACCGGCGACTTCGTGTTCGTCGGCGACCTCGGCCGCCCCGATCTGCTCGACGAGGCGGCGGGCTTCGTCGACACCCGCTTCGGCGGCGCGCGCGACCTCTTCGCGAGCCTGCGCGACCGCTTTCTCACGCTGCCCGACTACGTGCAGGTGCTGCCCGCGCACGGTTCGGGATCCGCCTGCGGCAAAGCCCTCGGCTCGATCGCGGCGACCACAGTCGGCTACGAACGCAGCTTCTCGTGGTGGGGTCGGTACCTCGCGAACGATGACGAGCAGGGCTTCGTCGACGAACTGCTCAGCGGTCAGCCCGACGCGCACGCCTACTTCGGTCGCATGAAGGTGCAGAACAAGGTTGGTCCGGCGGTGATCGGGTCGGTGCCGAAGCTGGTCGAGTACTCGGCGGATCGCCTCGCGGGCGAGCTCGCCTCCGACGAGGTGATCTTCGTCGACACCCGCGGCAACCGCGAGGTGCACGAGGGGACCGTCGTGGGGTCGCTGAACATTCCCGGTGCGGCGAAGGCCGCGAGCTACGGCGCGTGGGTGTACAACCCGGAGGTGGAGCGGCGTTCGCTGGTGCTGCTGGCCGCCTCGCGAGAGGACGCCGAGGAGATGCGCGACCACCTCGTGCGCGTCGGCATCGACACCGTGAGCGGCTACGTCACCTCGCTCAACGGGCTCGAACTGGCGACGCCGAAGCTGGTGCAGCCGGAGCAGCTCGACGGCTTCGAGCGGGTGATGCTGCTCGACGTGCGCAACAGGACCGAGTACTCTGCGGGTCACCTGCCGGGTGCCGAGCAGCTCTCGGGCGGTCGCGTGCTGTGGAATCTGGATCAGCTGCCGGAGCCGGGTTCGGGCACCATCGTCGCCTACTGCCAGAGCGGAGTGCGGGGCTGCGTCGCCGCCAGTGCACTGCGCCGCGAGGGATACGACGTCGCCGAACTCGACGGCAGCTATGCCGCCTGGGCGGCGATGCCGGGGGCTGTGCCGGTGACGGGGGCCGTGCCGGTGACGGTGCCCGCCTGACGCCGCGCGGTTCGGGCCATTTAGGTGATTGAGCGGAGCGCAGCGGAGTCGAAATCACACACCGGAGCTTTCGTGGAAACTATCGGGCTAGAGGTTCCTCGGAATGTCGGGGTCACTGGTTTCGACTGCGGCCTGCGGCCTCCGCTCAACCAGCTCATTTAGGTGATTGAGCGGAGCACAGAGCGCGCAGTCGAAATCACGAACTTCAACATTCCGAGTAACTTCAGCGCCTCTGGTTTCGAATGCGCGCTCTGTGCTCCACTCAACCAGCTACCTGAGGCGATTGAGCGCAGTGCGGCACAGCCGAGATCACGCTTCTGAGGTACCTCGCAAGGCCGGGGTTTCCGCACAATTACCTGGCTTCGCGAAGCCGCTCGGACGTTTCACGTGGAACTTTCTGGCGGCGCGAAGCGCGATCCCGAATCTCGTACCGCGAGTGAGCTCTAACCGCACAATCGAATACATACTCACCAACCCGATGCTGGCGATACCCGGTATCGGCCCCGACCGTCTCGCTGAGACCCATCCCGAAAGGACTGCCCATGAGCCGTTCCATTGCTCTTCCGCTCTCCGCGTTTGCCCTGCTGTTCGGGCTCGCCGCCTGCTCCGCGTCGCCGAGTTCCGCCGCGAACACCGTCGAGGTCGGTGCCGACACGATCATTCTCGACGTGCGCACCCCCGCGGAGTACGCGGCCGGTCACCTCGAGGGGGCCAAGATGCTCGACTTCAACGGCGGGGAAGTAGCTGCCGCGATCCCGAATCTCGACCCGAAAGCCGAGTATCTTGTCTACTGCCGCTCGGGCAACCGCTCAGGCCAGGCCGTCGCCCTCATGGAGCAGGCCGGTTTTACGAACCTCACCAACCTCGGCTCGCTCGAGCAGGCGGCTGCGGCGACGGGCGTCGAGGTGGTGCGGTAGTTGCTGTGAGCGTTGGATCGGGCTGCGCCCTGCTCGGCGATTGAGCGGAGCGCGATTAGGTGATTGAGCGGAGCACAGCGTAGCCGAAATCACACATGATGCCGCATCAGGTACTCCACGACCGTAGATTCCGCACTGCGTGGTGAGCTCAGCCAACTCGGACCTCGTACCCGTATAACCGATCGGTCGATCGGCCGATTTGCGCACCCGAAACCACGCCGATATAGTTGTCGAGTCAGACAGCCGCCTGTGCGATACCGGGCTTGTCACCCGGAAATGCCGAAAGCCGTTAGCCGGTTCGGGTCCTTAACTCAGTTGGTAGAGTGCCTGCTTTGCAAGCAGGATGTCGGGAGTTCGATTCTCCCAGGATCCACAGACTTGAAGACCCAAACATCGTTGAAATATCAACGGAGTTCGGGGCTTTTTCATTGTTGCGCCGAGGTCTCTGACAACGGATTGGCAACAATCGCTGTAGCTCGGGCCTGATCGAGGGCGGTAGCAACGTCATCGAGATCATCTTCGAAGAGGTCAGCGTAGGTATCGAGCGTCATCGCCGCTGAAGCGTGCCCGAGCATCCGCTGCACGGCCTTCACGTTCGCGCCGGCGCTGATCGCCAGGCTCGCGGCCGTGTGGCGGAGATCGTGGGGAGTTACGCGCGGCATGATCGGCGGGGGAGTCTCCTCGCGCTCGATCGCTTTCTCTGCGCGCTCGGTGTCGGCCTTGATGCAGCGGTCGACGGCGCGGCTGAACCAGCCGGATCCGGTGCGAGGTAGCGGCATATAGGTGCTGCCGAAAAGCACATTGCCCGCGGCCTTGCCCTTGGTGAGGGCGGAGATCTCCGCGTCCAGGAATGCCGGATAGGGAACCGTGCGCGCCTCGTGAGTCTTCGGAGTACCAACCTCGATGCGGCTGCCTACCGTCACCGCGTTCTGTACGACGCTCACGCGCCGCTTCTCGGTGTCCACGTGTTCCACGTGCAACCCCGCCATTTCGCCCCAGCGGAGGCCCGTATAGGCGAGGAACCTAACGATTGTCGGCTTGGACGACGCGACCGCAAGCTGCTCGACCTGAGCGTGCGTCAGGTAGGGCTTGCCTTTCGCCTTCTTCTTCGGGAGGGTCACGCCGCGCGCGACGTTCTTCGTCACTCGCTGGTCCTTCACCGCGCCGTCGAGGATGCTCGCGAGGATGCTGTGCGCGCGCAGCACGACGGTGGCCGACTTCTTGGTGGTGAGCTCAGACACCCAGGCCTGTACTTCGCCGTGCCGGATACTCGCGACTTTCCTGTTACCCCACCTCGGTTGCACGTGCACGCGCCAAGCCGTCTCGAACGACAGGTAGCTCGACGGCTTCACCACGGCCTTCTTGGTCTTCAACCAGTCGATGCCGAGGGTGTCGATCGTTGCGTTGCCGTCGCGGTGGTTGACGTACTCGCCGCGGGTCTTCGATATCTCGACCTCGGCGAGGCGCTGTTCGGCATCGCGTTTGCGCTTGAACTTGCGCTCTGAGGTCTGAGTG
>JBKEBN010000001.1:0-11714 GCA_047973175.1 Leucobacter sp. | reverse complement strand
GGCGCACGAGCGGCGCGACCGGGTAGGCCGACATCGCGTAGAGCTGCGCGAGTACCGACTCGAGGCCGTTGGGGGAGTGCTCGGCGTCGAGCAGCACCCAGTCGCAGCCGCTGCCGGCTACGATCTCGGCGGTGATGGGGCTGCCGGCGCAGGCCCACAGGCCGATGAGCGGGCGGTTCGCGGCGTCGAGGCGCTGCCGCAGCGTGTCGGGAAGGTTCAGACGAATCGGCATGTCACCGAGCCCAGCTCGTCGTAGTCGGCGTGCACGGTGTCACCGCGCTCCACCCACATGGGCTTGGTGAACGAGCCCGCGAGGATGATCTCGCCGGCCTCGAGATCTTGCCCGTGCTGCGCGAGCTTGTTGGCGAGCCAGGCGACGCCCATGGCGGGGTGGCCGAGCACCGCACCCGCGACCCCCGAGTCCTCGATGCCCTCGTTGCGGTAGAGCAGCGCCTTCGCCCACGGCAGGTCGATCTCGTCGACTCGAACAGGGCGACCGCCGATGACCATGGCCCCCATGGCGGCGTTGTCGCTGATGGTGTCGATGATCGTGCGGCCCTCCATCTCGAGGTGGGAGTTCAGCACCTCGAGCGCCGGCACCACGTAGGCGGTCGCGTCGAGCACGTCGAAGATCGTGTTGTTCGGGCCGGAGAGGGTCTTCGAGAGCACGAAGGCGAGCTCGACCTCGATGCGCACGTTCGAGTAGCGGTCGAACTCGAGCACCGAGCCCGATTCGTAGACCATGTCGTCGTGGATGACGCCGTAGTCGGGTTCGGTGATGCCGGTGGCGACCTGCATCACCTTGGAGGTGAGGCCGATCTTGTGCCCGACGAGGCGAGCGCCCTGGGCGATGCGGCGATCCGACCACACCTTCTGAATGGCGTACGAGTCCTCGATCACCATGCCGGGGTAGCGGGCGGTGAGCTTCGGCAGGATCGCGCGGTCCTTGTCCGCCTGCACCAGTTCATCCGCGATGGATTCGATCTGTGACTGCTCGAGCATGTGGCCTCCGTTTCTGCGATTGCGCATACATGTCTGCGGCCTGCAGCCCTGCATACGCCCTGCGTAGATCGTATACAATTCGTGCCGCTCAGCGCCACATGGAAATCGACGAAATCTGCCCGCCGTCGCGATCGATCGTGTCTTTTTCGTGACATTTTTGCGAAAGAAAATGACTTGTGTTTTTTGTCAACCTACGTAGAATAAAATCTGACGGCACACCGAGGTGACGCCCAGCGCTACTGAGGAAGGGCTCGATTCCCGGGCAGCACGGTGGATCTGCGACGGTGCCTCACCCACAACAGACATGTCCGAAGACCGAGAGAAGTAGACATGATGAAGAAAACCCTGACGGGAGTCGCGGCTATCGCAGCCGTGACCCTCGCACTGACCTCCTGCTCGTCGGGAGGAAGCGATGGCGGCGGAAATGACGGCGGTGACGGCGCGACCGCAGCGCCGCTCAACATCGGCAACTTCCTCGACGTGACCTCGTGGGATCCCGCGCTCGCCGACATCGGCTTCGACGGCCCCTACATGTCGGCCGTGTACGACCCGCTGGTGGTCGACAACGGCAAGGGCGAGCCCGAGCCCGCGCTCGCCACCAAGTGGGAGGTCTCCGACGACTTCAAGACCATCACCATGGACCTGCGCACCGACGCCGTGTTCAGCGACGGCGAGGCGTTCAACGCCGATGCCGCGGTGAAGAACCTCGAGTACCTCAAGGAGGGCGTGCGCTCGCAGGAGGCCTACACCAAGGTCGACAGCTTCGAGGCCGTCGACGAGGACACCATCGCGATCCACCTCACGCAGCGCGATGACACGATCCTCTACTTCATGGGCCTCGGCCGCAGCTACATGGCGTCGCCCAAGGCCATCGACGCCGGTACGCTCGCCGAAGCACCCGTCGGCTCGGGCCCCTACACGCTCGCCGACGCGACCGTCGCGGGCTCCGAGTACCACTTCGACAAGGTCGCCGATCACTGGGCCGCGGCCGATTTCCCCTTCGACCCGCTGGTGATCACGCCGCTCAGCGACCCCACCGCCATGCTCAACGGCATGGAGGGCGGCCAGTTCAACGTCATCTACGGCGATCAGACCGCAGTCGACATGGCTCCCGACCACGAGTGGAACGTGAGCCAGGGCGTCGCGACTTGGGTGGGCCTGCAGTTCACCGACCGCACCGGCGACACCGAGATGGGCAAGCCGCTCGGCGACCTGAAGGTGCGCCAGGCCCTCAACTACGCCTTCAACGGCCCTGAAATGCTCGAGGCCATCGCCCAGGGCTCCGGCGCGGCCACCAACCAGGTGTTCCCCGACGGCACCCCCGGCAACCTCCCCGACCTCAACGACAAGTACGCGTACGACATCGACAAGGCCAAGGATCTGCTCAAGGAGGCGGGCTACGCCGACGGCTTCGACATCAAGATGCCGATGGCACCGCCCTTCCAGCCCTACCAGGCCGCGGTCGAGCAGGTCTTCGGCGAGCTCGGCATCAAGGTCACCTGGGACGAGTTCCAGTTCATGGACTACATGGCCAAGGCTCCGACCTACCCGATGTTCGTCGGCGTCATCTCGATGGACGGCAACCCCGTCGCGACCGTCGAGCGTCAGATCGTCAACCCGCAGTGGTACAACCCGACTCCGGGCATCGACGGCTTCCCCGAGATCAAGAAGCAGGCCGACAAGGTGTTCGCCGCCGATCCGGGCGACGCCCAGGTCGCCGAGATCGAGAAGCTCAACGAGATGGTCACCGACGAGGCGTTCTACTCGGTCTGGTACCAGTCCGACAACATGTACGTCTCCACCAAGGAGTTCACCGTCACGCCGGTCATCGGCATGATGTTCCCCACCCTCCGCCACATCAACTACGAGGGCTGAGCGGACACCGGGGAGGGAGCGGTCGCTCCCTCCCCGGGCCCGTCGTCGGGTTCGGAACCGGTTTCACGTTCTTCCGAGCTCGTCGAGGGGCGCTCCCTCCCCGTCGGCAAGACAACGCCGTCTGCACCGGCCTCCACGGCACCGGCTGCACCTGACTCCACGACCCACGAATCCGATCCAGGAGATCCGATGCTCTCATTCACGCTCAAGAGACTGCTCTCGGGGGTGATCCTGCTGTTCGCCGTGGCGACGGGTACCTTCTTCCTCGCGCACGTTGCGATACCCGATCCCACCGTCGGCCTGCTCGGCAGCGCCGCGACACCCGAAGCGCAGGCCGCGCTCGCGCAGAAGATCGGCACCGACCGACCGCTGCTCGTGCAATACTTCGACTGGCTCGGCGGCATGCTGCGAGGCGACTTCGGCGACTCGTGGAAGAACTTCCAGCCGGTCGGCAAGCAGATCGCGCTCAAACTGCCGGTGACGCTGTCGGTGGTGACCGCGTCGATCGTGCTCTCTGCGATCCTCGGCGGTCTGCTCGGCGTGGTGGCGGGCCTGCGGCCCAACAGCTGGATCGACCGGGTGGTGCGCATCGGCTCGGTCGTGCTCTTCGCGCTGCCGGGCTTCTGGGTGGCGCTCGTGCTCGCGATGGTCTTCGCGGTGCAGCTCAAGCGGTTTCCCGCGGTCGGCTACACGGCACCGGGACAGTCGATCCCGGACTGGCTGCTGTCGATCACGCTGCCGGCGATCTCCCTGGCGCTCGGCGCGATCGTGATGATCGCCGAGCAGCTGCGCAACGCCATCATGCAGGTCGACCGGCAAGACTACGTGCGCACCCTCCGCAGCCGCGGCATTCCGCACTGGCGCATCGTGATCCACATGGTGCGCAACGCGGCTCCGGCGTCGCTCACCGTGCTCGCGCTCATGTTCGTGGGCCTGCTCTCGGGTGCCATCATCGTCGAGCAGATCTTCGCGCTCCCCGGCATCGGCGCCATGACGCAGGGTGCCTCCCAGAACGGCGACATCCCGATGCTGCTCGGCATCACGGTGATCACCGTCATCTTCGTCGTCATCGTCAACTTCCTGCTCGATATTCTGCTGGGCTGGATCAACCCGAAGGCCCGTGTCAAATGAGCACATCAGTTACCGACACCGTCGCCGAAGAGGCCGCCGACTCCCGCGGCAGCAGCCGCGGCACGACGCTCACGCGCTTCCTGCGCCGCCCCGCGGGAGCCATCACGACAGCGGTACTCCTGCTGCTCGTTCTCGTCGCGATCCTCGCGCCCTGGCTCTCTCCCGACGATCCGAACGCGGTCGACCTCAGCCTTGCGCGCGCCCTGCCGAGCCCCGAGCACCCGCTCGGTGTCGACACCACGGGTCGCGACGTGCTCAGCCGACTCATCTGGGGCGCGCAGAGCACGCTCTGGGGAGCTCTCGTCGCGATCCTGACCTCGCTCGTCCTGGGCGTGCCCTCCGGTCTCGCCGCCGGCTACTACGGCGGCTCCACCGACCGCATCGGCACCTGGATCAGCGACATGCTCCAGGCCGTCCCCGGCATGATCATCCTGCTGATCGTCGCCGCTGCGGCTCGCAACGACTTCACCATTCTCATGGTCACGGTCGGTGTGCTGAATGGCTCCCGGCTACTTCAGGCTGACCCGATCCACGGTGATGTCGGTGCGCGGCGAAGCCTACGTCGACGCGGCCAAGGTCTCGGGGCTCTCCGACGTGCGCATCATGGCCCGCCACGTCATCCGCACCGTCACCGCCCCCATCGTCATCCAGTCGGCGCTCACCGCGGGCCTCGCCATGGGCATGCAGGCCGGCCTGCAGTTCCTCGGCATCGGCGGCGGCACGACCCCCGGCTGGGGCGCTGCCATGAACGACGGTTTCAAGGTCATGCGCACCGACCTGCTGCTGCTGCTGTGGCCGTCGCTCGCGCTCGGCATCACCATCGCCGCGCTCGCGGTGATGGGATCCACCCTCGCCGACGTCATCAGCATCAAGAACCCCACGCTCTCGCGCCGCGAGCGCAAGCGCATCGAGCGGCGCAACGCCGGCAGGCTCCCCGTCGGCGCGACCACCACGACCACCGGGTCGATCTCGGTCGCCGCCGTCGACTCCGCCGCGCGCCTCGAGAACCTGCGCGTCAACTACGAGACACCCGACGGCGCGGTCGAAGTGGTGCACGGCATCACGCTCGACGTGGCTCCGGGCGAGGTGCTCGGCATCGTGGGTGAATCGGGATCGGGTAAATCGCAGACGGTGTTCTCGCTGCTCGACCTGCTGCCGAAGTCGGGCTACTACACGGCCGACGCCATCTGGATCGGCGGCGAAGACGTCACCGCGATGTCTCGGAAGGACCGCCACGACCTGCTGGGACACGAGATCGGCTACATCCCGCAGGAGCCGATGACCAACCTCGACCCGTCGTGCACCATCGGCTTCCAGCTCACCGAGCCGCTGCGCACCGTGCACGGCATGAGCAGGGCCGAGGCTCGGGATCGGGCGCTCGCGATGCTCGACCGCGTGGGCATCGTCGACCCGCAGCGCGTCATGAAGTCGTACCCGTACGAACTCTCGGGCGGCATGGCCCAGCGCGTGCTCATCGCCGGAGCGATCGCGGGCAGGCCGTCGGTGCTCGTCGCCGACGAGCCGACCACCGCGCTCGACGTGACGGTGCAGGCCGAGGTGCTCGAGCTGCTGCGCGAACTGCAGCAGGAGGATCAGATGGCGCTCATCATCGTCACCCACAACTTCGGCGTGGTGGCCGACATCTGCGACCGGGTCGCCGTGATGCGATCCGGATCCATCATCGAGATCGACGACGTCGGCCCCATCTTCGCCCACCCCGAGAGCGACTGCACGCGCGAGCTCATCGCCGCGTCGCTCGACGGAGCCGAAAGCCGCGGCGAGCTCGACGCCGAGTTCGCGGAGACCGTCGCCGCACCGCACCTGGGCGGAGCTCACGGCGCGGGTGCCGCCGAGCAGAACGAGCAGAAGGAGAAGGACGCATGAGTGAGAGCACCCCGCTGCTGCGCGCCGAGAACGTCATCGTCGAGTACGGTTCCAAGCGCAAGCCCAACCGTGTGCTGCACGAGGTCTCCCTCGACGTCGGCGCGGGGGAGTGCGTGGGGCTCGTGGGCGAGTCGGGATCGGGCAAGTCGACGCTCGGCAAGGCGATTCTCGGCCTCGTCCCCGTCGCGGGCGGCACCATCACCTTCGACGGGCGCGACATCACCCACCTCAAGGGCCGCGCCCGCCGCGACCTCGCCTCCGATATCCAGGTCGTGTTTCAAGACCCGTACGGGTCGCTCAACCCGATGATGACGATCGGCGACATCCTCTCCGAGCCGCTCTCCACCGCGGGCACCGCGCGGGCCGAGGCGCGCAAGATCGTGGGCGAGATGCTCGAGCGCGTCAACCTGCCCGCCACCGTGATCGACCGCTACCCGAGCGAGTTCTCGGGCGGTCAGCGGCAGCGCATCGCCATCGCGCGGGCGCTCGTGCGGCGGCCGCGGCTCATCATCTGCGACGAACCCGTCAGCGCGCTCGACCTCACCACGCAGGCCACCGTGCTCGACCTGCTCATCGAGCTGCAGCGCGACACCGGCGTCTCCTACCTGTTCGTGTCGCACGACCTCGGCGTCGTGCGACGCATCTGCCACCGCGTCGCCGTGATGTACCGCGGCAACCTGGTCGAGGTGGGCGACGGCGAGCAGGTGACGCGGGATCCGCAGCACCCCTACAGCCAGCGCCTGCACGCGGCGTCTCCCGTCGCCGACCCGATCCTGCAGGCCGAGCGCCGCCGGGAGTGGCTCGAGCTGCGCGAGACGCAGGCGCAGACCGCGTAGCCCGGGGCGCGAAACGGCCGAAGCAGCCTCGGGCGTGTCTCCGGGCGAGGGAGTGATGACACCGATCAGGCGGTGCGGCGTGGTGAATCGGAATCCGCGGTAAGCTTGTATGGTGACCAATTCTGAAAACGTCGAAGCCGCCGAGCCCGCAGAGCCGGCCGCCGCAGACGTCGCCTCCGACGAGGCTGCTGCCCCGGCTGCGACCCAGCCCGAGACCGCCGCGGAGGCCGAGACCCCGGCCGACTCCGCCCACGATACCGAACCTTCCGCCGCCGAAGCCGCAGTCGAAACCGCGACCACCCCGGCTCAGCAGGATCCCGAGCGCACCACCTTCGACGACCTCGGCCTCGCCCCCAACGTGCTCAGCGCGATCAAGGGCGTCGGCTACGAGACGCCCTCCGCGATTCAGGAGGCGACGATCCCGGTGCTGCTGCAGGGCCGCGACGTCGTCGGCCTCGCGCAGACCGGCACCGGCAAGACCGCCGCGTTCGCGCTGCCGATCCTCTCGCGCATCGAGCCCGGTCAGGGTGTGCCGCAGGCGCTCGTGCTCGCCCCCACCCGCGAACTCGCGCTGCAGGTCTGCGAGGCCTTCGAGAGCTACGCCTCCAACCTGCCCGAGGTGCACCTGCTGCCCGTATACGGCGGCCAGGCCTACGGCCAGCAACTGAGCGCGCTGCGCCGCGGCGTCGACATCGTCGTGGGTACCCCCGGTCGCATCATGGACCACATGAAGCGGGGCTCGCTCGACCTCACCCAGATCAAGTACCTGGTGCTCGACGAGGCCGACGAGATGCTCAAGATGGGCTTCGCCGAAGACGTCGAGAAGATTCTCGCCGACACCCCCGACGAGAAGCAGGTCGCGCTGTTCTCCGCGACGATGCCGGCGCAGATCCGCCGCATCTCGCAGCAGTACCTCAACGACCCGCAAGAGGTGAAGATCGCGGGCAAGACGCAGACCAGCTCGAACATCACCCAGCGCTACGTCGTGCTCTCGTACACGCAGAAGCTCGACGGCCTCACCCGCATTCTCGAGGTCGAGGAGTTCGACGGCCTCATCGTCTTCACGCGCACGCGCGGCGACTCCGAGCAGGTCGCCGAGAAGCTGCGGGCCCGCGGCTACTCCGCCGCGGCGATCAACGGCGACATTCAGCAGGCGCAGCGCGAGCGCACCGTGCAGGCGCTGAAAGACGGCAAGCTCGACATTCTCGTCGCGACCGACGTCGCCGCCCGTGGTCTCGACGTCGAGCGCATCAGCCACGTCATCAACTACGACCTGCCCATCGACACCGAGAGTTACGTGCACCGCATCGGCCGCACGGGTCGCGCCGGCCGCACGGGCGACGCCATCAGCTTCGTGACGCCGCGCGAGCGACGCCTGCTGAAGGCCATCGAGAAGGCCACCAAGCAGCCGCTCACGCAGATGCAGCTGCCGCGCGTCGACGAGGTCAACGCGACCCGCCTCTCGCGCTTCGACGACGCGATCACCGCCGCGCTCGAAGAGAGCAAGCGCATCGAAGACTTCCGCGACATCATCGATCACTACGTGCGCCACCACGACGTGCCCGAGTCCGACGTGGCCGCGGCGCTCGCCGTCGTCGCGCAGGGCGACACCCCGCTGCTGCTCACCGAGGCCGACGACCGCAAGTTCGAGCGCGACCGCGCGCAGGCCGCACGGTTCCTCGAAGACGGCTCCCGCGGGCGCGGCGACCGCGACCGCGGTGGTCGCGACGACCGTCGCGACCGGGACCGAGGCGGGGAGCGGGATCGCGACCGCGGTTCTCGCGACCGCCGCGACGACCTCACCATGTACCGGCTCGAGGTCGGCCACCGCCGGAAGGTGAAGCCCGGTCAGATCGTGGGTGCCCTCGCCAACGAGGGCGGGCTGTCGCGCGACGACTTCGGGCGCATTCAGATTCGCGAAGACTTCACCCTCGTCGAACTGCCCAAGAAGCTGCCCGCAGACGCGCTCGACCGCCTCTCGCAGACGCGCATCGGCGGCAAGCCCATTCAGATGTCGCTCGACCGCGGCCCCGGCGGCGGCTCGCGCGGCCGCGACTGGGAGCCGCGCGGGCGCTCGGGCGGGCGCGACCGGGATCGTGACCACGGCTACGGCGGAGATCGCGGCGGCCGTGATCGTGGCGACCGCGGGTACGAGCGCCGCGAGCGCGACGTCCGCGGAGATCGCGGCGAACGCGACTTCCGCAGCGATCGGGGCGACCGTTCAGGCGGGTACGACCGTCGGGACCGCTACGATCGCGGTGACCGCTCGGAGAACCGCGGCGGCCGTGGTGGCCACTGGGAGGATCGCGGTGGCTACCGTGACAACCGTGGCGGTGGAGACCGCGGCGGTCGCGGTGGCTGGGACCGTGACGATCGCCGTGACGGCGGCCAGGATCGGTCCGACGGCAAGCGCAAGCCCCGCTGGTAGCGGGTGAAGGTGCCGTCGTAGTTCGTACTGCGTGAGCAAGGGGGGCTCGGAAACTTGGTTTCTGAGCCCCCCTTATCACTCTTGGTGATCTCGCGACCACCTACTCCGGGAAGATGCGCTTCGAGATCGCCTGCACGTCGCGGTCGATGTCGTCGACGCGCTTTTCGATGCGGTCGATGCGTCCTTCCAGCCGGTCCATGCGTCCTTCGAGGCGGTCCATGCGCCCTTCGAGACCGTCGAATCTTGCACCGAAGTGTTCGAAACGCAGCACCATCTCAGTGCGCAGGCCATCAATGCTGCGGTGAAACGACTGCATCACAATGGTCACCATCGCGACGAGCGTCGCCGCGAACACGCCGATGATCGTCCATATCTGGGGTTCGGTCAAGTTGATCACACTCCTATTCTGCCCGAAACGACCCCAGTCTTGCAGGTGTAGCGGTGTGTCGAGGGCATAATTCAGACATCTGTGGATAACTGGCAAAAGTGACCAAAAAAGCCCAACTGTGAGCGAAGTTACCGGGGAGCTTCCCTCCGCTCCGGGGTGCTCCGCTCGCTACGCGAGAGCGGGGGCGTCCCAGAGTTTCAGGCGCGTGCCGATGCCGCGTTCGAGGGCGTTGCGGTAGACCTTCGCCGCCCAGCCAACGTCTTGCACGGGCATGCCGCCGGTGCCGAAGATGAAGACCTCGTCGTCCGAAGTGCGCCCGGGAGCGAGACCCGGGATGATCTCGCCCAGATCTTCGAAGCGGGAGGCCTCCAGGCTCCCGTCGCGCACGCGGTCGACGAGGTTCACTCCCCACAGTCCGACGGTCTCGTACGCGGGCGCGGGAATCTCGTCGGCCCACGCCTCGTAGATGCGGCGGGAGTCGACCACGTGCCGCGCGCGCTGCACCAGCGCCTCGTCGAGCGCCAGGTGGGAGGGGCAGAAGACGAAGGCTCCGGGCTTCACCCAGGCGTTCTCGACGCGCGGGTAGTTCGCGGAGCCAGCCGGGCTCGGCACGGCGATGCTCACGATGTCGGAGCCGCGCACGGCCGCCTCTGCGCTGTCGACCGCCTCGAACGAGGCGACCCGCGGGTAGCGTTCGCTCGCCCACGCGATGAAGCGCTCGACGTCGGCGGGCGCGATCCCGAATACCTTGACCGAGCTGATGCCGGGCCGCACCGCCATGAACGCCTCGAAGGATGCCCGGTTGATGGGGCCGGGGCCGACGATGCCGACAACCGCGGCGTCTTCGCGCGCGAGGTACCGTGCGCCGACGCCCGGGATCGCCCCGGTGCGGTACGCGCTGAGCAGGTTCGCCGACATGATCGCGAGCGGCGCACCCGTGTCTTTGTCGCTGAGTGTGAACATGAGGATCGAGCGCGGCAGACCGCGCTCGCGGTTGGCGATGTTCGACCCGTACCACTTGCAGCCCGCGACCCGGAAGCTGCCGCCCAGGTAGGCGGGCATCGCCATGAAGCGGCGATCCGGGCCGTCGACGGGCATGCCCGGAAACAGTTCCTCGTCGGGGAAGAACAGCTGTGCGCCGTGCGAGATGTTGTGCGGTCCGGCCATGCGGTAGTCGCCCGCTCTGAACAGCGCGAGCACCTCGGACATGGTGTCGACGCAGTCGGCCATGTCGGTGACGCCCGCGGCGATCATGTCTGGTTCGTCGAGGTAGAGAAACTCCACTCGGCTGGAGGGCAGGCTGTCGGAAGACACGGGTGCTCCTTCGGTGCTGGATCGGGGGTTGGATCGGCGCGGCTTGCCGCACCACGGGCAGGAGCGGCCCGGGTGCGGAACCTCTTACTGATCGCGCGGATAGGGGCGTGATCAGACGGTCGTGAAGACCTTGCTGGTGATGCGCCACACCCCGTCGCGGCTGATGAGGCCGAAGTGATTGCGGAAGTCGGCACCGAGGAAGCCGCGCTCGTCGAGCACGGCGTGGGCGATGTCGCCCGTCACGGTGATGCTGTGGATCTCGGAGGCGTACTCGGTGCCGGCCGGCTCAGCCGTCGCGACCACGTTGTCGGCGAAGTCTGCTCCGCTCATGGTGGCGTAGTCGGGGCCGAGGTAGCCCCACATCACGGCGTTCTCATCGAACGCGTCGCGTACGACGTCGGCGTCGGCGGCCTTGCAACCGTCGACGTACTTCTGCACTGCGTCGCGCACTGCTTGCTCAGACACGGTGGTTCCTTCCAAAACAGGGGTTAAACGCCAAGCTTAGAGTTTCCGCGGTCCGACTCAGACGGCGGCCGGGTGTTAGTGATCGCGCGGATAGGGACTACGGCTGCGATGTGATGACCGAGAAACTGTGAGTCTCCTCCTGCCGCTTCCGAGTGGGGGATAGCGGCAGGAGGAGACTCACAGAGATGGGTTCCTAGCCGCTGATGACGTGGGGCTCGGCGACGGCCTTGAGGCCCTCGACGCCGAACTCGCGGCCGTAGCCCGACTTCTTCGCTCCGCCGAAGGGCACCATCGGGTGCAGGCCGCCGTGGGAGTTGATCCACGTCGTGCCGGCCTGGAGGCGCGCGGCGACCTCAAGAGCCTTCGCGCGATCCGACGACCACACCGACGA
>JBKEBN010000115.1:0-9624 GCA_047973175.1 Leucobacter sp. | reverse complement strand
TCACGCCGTTAGTCGAATCCACGCCGGAAGCGCACCGCTGAGGTCCCGTGGAGCACCGCTGAGGTCCCGTGGAGCACCGCTGAGGTCCCGTGGAGCACCGCTGAGGTCCCGTGGAGCACCGCTGAGGTCCCGTGGAGCACCGCTGAGGTCCCGTTGGAGCACCGCTGAGGTCTCGCCGGGCCCCGCGGTCGCGGTCGCAGCCTACAGGATCCGCGCCTCGATCTCGTCGAGCACGCGCAGCGAGGCGATGCTCTCGCGCAGCGGCAGCAGCTCGCTCGACGTGAGGCCGGCGTCGACGGCGCGCGCCACGGCGGCGGCCTCGTAGCAGAGGCCGTCCGCCTGGGACTGCGGGCCGAAATCTCGGGTCACCGTCGCGGTGCCGTCGTTCGAACTCAGCGTCAGCTCGCTCGGTGCGTAGAAGGGGGACGCGATGCGCAGCGTGGCGCGAGACCCCTTGACGAAGGCCGCGGTAGGGGTGCGGGCGTCGAGCGTCGTGTACAGCTGCGCGCTGCCGGCCGGGTAGCTGAGCGTGAACGCGGCGTCGGCGACGACCCCGGTGAAGGCGCGGGTTCCGGTGACGGAGAGGTCCCGGGGATCCTCGCCGAAGATGAACGAGGCGAGCGCCGTGAGGTAGACGCCGAGGTCGAGGGGGGATCCGCCGCCGAGCTCGGGGGCGAAGAGACGGTGGGCGGGAACCGGCGCGAAATACTCGCCCAGATCGGCGCGGAGGTGCTGAATCTCGCCGAGCGTGCCGCCCTCGAGCAGCTGGCGAATCGAGTCGGCGACCGGGAGAAAGCGCGGCCACATGGCCTCCATCGCGAAGAGACCGCGCGACTCGGCGGCACGGGCGATCTCTTCGCCCTCCGCGGCGTTCAGCGCGAGCGGCTTCTCGATGAGCACGTGCTTGCCGGCCTCCAGGGCCGCGATCGCGCAGTCGCGGTGGAAGGTGTGGGGAGTGCTGATGTAGACCGCGTCGAAGGTGTCAGACGCCAGAAACTCGTCGTAGCCGCCGTATGCGCGGTCGATCCCGAACTGCCCCGCGAAGGCCGCAGCGCGCTCGCCGTCGCGGGAGCTGACGCCGGTGATTCGCTGCGTCGAGCGCTGCAGCAGCGAGGTGGCGAACTGCTCGGCGATGCGGCCTGGCCCCATGACGCCCCAGCGCAGCACCGGTGCCGACAGGGGATCCGGAGTGCGCGGGTCGGGGATGCTGAGGTTTGCGCTCGTCACGGATGCTCCTCGGTGTCGGGATCGGGATCCCACTCGGGATCGTGTTCGGGGCGGGCCGCCGCTGCGACCTCCGCACAATGCTATCTGCGCTTTGATTCGGGATCACTCCGCCGCCGGGGGAAATCCAGCTGCTTGAGCGCGCCGCAGCGAAACCCCATTCAGGTGTTTGAGCGGAGCGCAGCGGAGTCGAAATCCCTGGATTGAGCGGAGTGCGAAGCACGCAGTCGAAATCACGGACCCGAAGCTTCCAAGGAACGTCATGTTCTCTGGTTGGAAACGCACGCTAAACCGAGCGCTTAACGTACATTTCCAACCGGGGAGTGAGGGTAGAGGAGGCTTTGAATGCGTGATTCCCCTCGTCACCCGCCAGGATGGTAACGAAGGTTGACGGCCGACAGAGTGGTAACTAGCGTTGACAATGTACAGAAGCAGGTGACCAACGTGCGAACCGACGAAGAGATTCTTGTTGAGATCGAGAACGCGAATGCTGGTGAGGGTCCCGACCCCGTTGCGTCGATCGGTCCCGAACTCGCTGCTCTGGCTGTCGCGGCGCTTCAGCTGAGATCCTCTGAAGCTGCCCTCGATGATGCTGTCGCAGCTGCCCGAGAGAGTGGCCACACCTGGCAGGCCATTGGGGGCATCCTCGGCATGACCCGACAGGGTGCGCTCAAGCGATTCAAGCGCGCCGCTTGAGGCCTGAAAGGGGCTTTGGTCTACTCACCGCAGGATTGCCGGTGCACATCTGAGTGGCGCAAGCAGTCGACTGCCAGTGCACGGGCGGTTTCGCGGGCGTTGAGTCGGCATTGCCACTCGACCCCGAGCGGCGAAACCGCGTGGGCTGCTCAGGCTCAGATCGTTGAGCTGCTCGGGATCAAACAACCAGGTGTTCCCATCGCGTTCGCAACGTCTTGACAGACGCGGAGGTCGGCGTCGTGAGCAGCATGCAGAAAGTGCAAATTGCTTCTTCCGGCCGGCCGGTAGCGCTCTGCCGGTCTCGACGTGATGCTCGCGGGGCGATCCTGAGCGGGCTCCGCAGGATGTCGTCTTGGGCTTGAAGTGCTTGCGAAGTGCGTGAGCGTTCGGCTTCAATTCGTGCTGCCTGAAACTACCTCCGGAATGCCGGTGATGAAGCCGTCGAAGGGTTGGCACGCAAATGGCCAACACGATTTTGGTTGCGTTTCGGTCACGGGCCAAGTGGATCTCGGAATTGTGTTGACAAAGGTATCGCAATAGGGATATTTTTCATAAGGTACTTATCAAGGTACTTTTACACCGAAGACAAGGATGTCGACGTGACGACAACGATTCTCATACCTGAGCCGCAGGAGGCGAAGAAGAGTTCGGGCAGGCGGAGAAAGCGGCAGGGCACCGTGAAGCCGCCGCTCGGGTACCGCCTCCGCCTGTACGCGATGAACCCGGTGGTGACGATCGGCGTGCTCTCGCTGATACTGTTCGCCTACCTCATCATCGCTCCGATCATCTCGCTGCTGATCGACGGTGTCGTAGTGCACCGTCAGGACACGGCGATCACCCAGCAACCGGAGGGGAGTTTCACCTCCTACTATCTGTGGCGCGTGTTCGCGTCGCCTCAGGCGGTCGACGTGTTCTGGGCTCCCCTGATGAACACGCTCATCATCGCGTTCGCAAGCATCATTCTCGCGCTGATCATCGGCGTCGCCGTCGCCTGGCTGATGGTGCGCACCAACATGTGGGGTCGCAAATGGTTCGCGACCGCGCTGATCGTGCCCTACATGCTGCCCGCGTGGACGTTCGCGCTCGCCTGGGTGACGATGTTCAAGAACCGCACGACGGGTGGTCAGGCCGGCTGGCTCGAGAACATCGGCATCGTGGTGCCGGATTGGTTGTCATACGGGCGGATCCCGATCATTCTGATCTTCGCGGCGCACTTCTCACCGTTCGTCATCATGCTCGTCGGCAACGCCCTCAAGCGTTTCGACTCGACACTCGAGGAGTCGTCCAGGCTGCTCGGCGCATCGCGCGCGAAGACGACCTGGTCGGTTGTGCTGCCGCTGCTGCGGCCGGCCCTGATTTCGGCGGTGACGCTGATCCTCGCGAAGGTGCTCGGCGAGTTCGGCGTGGCCTACGTGCTGGGCCTGCCGGTGAACATGAACGTGCTCGCGACGAGCCTCTACCGCAACATCTACAGCAATCAGATGGGTTCGGCCGCGGTGATGGTCGCGGTGATCGTGCTGATCGGCGTGATATCGCTCTGGATCGACATGTATTTCTTGCGCGAGGCGAAGCGGTTCGTCACCATCTCGGGCAAGAGCGGTTCGAACAACACCGTCGCGAAGCTCGGCAAGTCGCGTATTCTCGCGACTCTGGGATGCGCGCTCCTGTTCCTGATCAGTGTTGCGATCCCGCTGTCGGTGCTCGCGCTGTCGACGGTTATGAAGCTGCCGGGCGTATTCACCGCTGAGAACTTCACGCTGCAGTTCTGGGCCGGGCGGGATCTGCCGTCGATTGGGTTCACAGACGGTATCTTGTTCAACCCCGAGGTGTGGGCGGCCGCCTGGAACAGCCTGTGGATAGTGGGTCTCGCCGCCATTATGGCCGGCATCATGGGGCTGATCACCGGCTACGTGGTGGTGCGGTCGCAGTCGCGGTTCGTCTCTGGGGCGCTGCGGCAGATGGTGTTCTTCCCCTACCTGGTGCCGGGCATCGCCTTCGCGGTCGCATACCTGTCGCTGTTCGCGGTGCAGCGCGGCCCGATCCCCGCCCTCTACGGCACGGCGACGCTGCTGGTGCTGATCTACTTCACCGAGCAGATGCCGTTCGCCTCGCGCGCTGGAATCTCTTCGATGATGCAACTGGGCCCCGATCCAGAGGAAGCCGCGCAGATGTCAGGCGCGGGCTGGTGGCGCAGACTCTTCACGATCGTGCTGCCGATCCAGAAGGGTGCGCTCGCGACGGGCATGGTGATGGCGTTCATCTCTGGCATCAAGAGCCTGAGCCTCGTGGTCATCCTCGCGGTGCCGGGCATGGAGGTGCTCACCACGCTGTCGATCAGGCTGCTCGACGTCGGTTACTCGCAGGCCGGCAACGCGGTCGTGCTGCTGGTCGCGATCATCGCGTTCGTCGGCACCTACAGCGTGCAAAAAGTTATGAAAACCGATCTTGCTCAGGGAATGGGAGGCTGAAATGCCCACGATCACTTTGGACGGCGTCGTCAAGAACTACGGCGCAGACACGAACGCGGTCGAGCACCTCGACCTCACCATCGACGACGGCGACTTCATGTGCCTGCTCGGCCCTTCCGGCTGCGGCAAGACCACCACGGTGCGCATGATCGCCGGCCTCGAGAACATCACGGACGGCAGCATCACCATCGGCGACACCGTCATGGATGAGCCCAAGGCGAACCGCTTCGTGCCGCCCGAGAAGCGCGACATCGGGCTCGTGTTCCAGAGCTATGCGCTGTGGCCGCATCTCACGGTCGCCGACAACGTCGAGTACGGGCTGAAGCTGCGCAAGGTGCCGAAGAGCGAACGCGATGCGCGCGTGCGACAGATGACCGAGAAGCTCGGCATCGCCCCCTACATGGGCCGCTACCCCGCGCAGCTCTCCGGCGGCCAGCAGCAGCGCGTCGCCCTCGCTCGCATGCTCGCGGTGAATCCGCAGCTCATGCTGCTCGATGAGCCGCTGTCGAATCTCGATTCCCGCCTGCGCCTCGAGATGCGCGCCGAACTCAAGCGCATCCACGATGAGTTCAAGGCCACCGTCGTGTTCGTCACCCACGACCAGTGGGAGGCGATGACGCTTGCCACCCGCGTCGCGGTGATGAACCAGGGCGTGCTGCAACAGGTCGGCAGCCCGATGGATATCTACGACCGCCCGCGCAACCGCTTCGTCGCGAACTTCCTCGGGGTGCCCCCGATGAACTTCATCGAAATGAGCGAGGAGTCGCCGCAGCGGGTGCACGCTGCCCGGTTTCTCGAGGGGCACGGGGTGTCAGTCGAGGCGGTCAGCTCGATCGGCGTGCGACCCGAGACGATCAGCGTCGAAGCACCGGATCCCTCGCGACCATCCGGTGATCTCGTGCTGCCGGGCCGCATCGAGTCGGTGATGCCGACGGGCGGCAGCTGGACGGTTGAAACCGCGGTGGGGGATCAGCGTGTCTACGCGACGACCCTGCAGCGCGGGGCACTGCAGGCCGGTCAGGACGTCGAACTGGTGACCACGGCGGCGCAGGTGCACGTATTCGATACCAACGATGAACGACTTGAGGTGGCTTTGTAATGACCGATATCCAAGAACTGAGCGCGTTTGCGATCCGCGTCGCGCGAGAGGCCGGAGCGATCGCTATGGAGGGGTTTCGCAACCGGGAGCTCGGGATCGACCTGAAGGTCGACTTCCACGACATGGTTACGAAATATGACCGTGCCTGCGAAGAGCATATTCGCGGTGCGATCCTCGCGGCCTACCCTGATTCGAGCATCATCGGCGAGGAAGACGGGTCGAGCGAGGGATCGGGACCGCTCGCGTGGCACATCGATCCGATCGACGGCACGGCCAACTTCGCGCGCGGCATGGCGCTGTGGGCCGTCAGCATCGGTATTGCGCTTGACGAAAAGATGGTCGTCGGTGTTGTCTATGATCCCGCGAACGATCACATGTTCTGGGCTGACGATCGCGGTGCCTTTCTGAACGATGAGCCGATGTGCAGCTGGGGCTTCGCCGACGCGGCTCAGGCGACCGTGGTGATGAACTTCCCGCTGCCGCGCGACCTCATTCACCACCGCGGTCTCGCCCTCGAGCAGTTCGCCGAGGTCAGCGAGCAGTTCGCGCAGGTGCGGGCGCTCGGGAGCAGCTGCATCTCCCTGTGCTGGGTGGCGGCGGGCTGGGTCGATGCGACGATCTCGTTCGAGGCGCACTCGTGGGATGTCGCGGCTTCCGCGTTCATCCTGCGTCAGGCGGGGGGCAACTACGCCACTTACGTCGATGGCGAGGCGAGGTCGGCGAACCGGGACTACGAACATCCCCACTACTACGCCTCGGTGCCCGGAGCCGACTTCCCGGTTCTCGAAGAGATCATGCTGACGCAGAGCAGGCGCCCGCTGCCGGTGGACTACTGATCGCCCGTTCGCCCGTCGACGAAACCGCAAAACCGCAATCTGAAATCCGAACCATTGAAGTGAGTAAAGGAGCTCAATCATGAAACTGATCACGGCACAGCGCGCCACGGGAGTGGCCGCGATCGCCCTCGCGCTCGGCCTCGGCGTTACGGCGTGCGCCCCTCCGGGTGCGAGCGGTGACGGCGAAGCAGCGAAGGACGAGAAGCAGCAGGTCGAACTGCAGGCAGACGAGACCGCCGAAGGCTTCGACCTCGATGCGCTGATCGAAGCAGCGAAGCAGGAGGGGCCGATCACGATCTACGATGAGACCGGCAAGGTGACTCAGATCGCCGAGGCCTTCACGGAGAAGTACGGCATCGAAGCGGAAGGCGTGAAGATCGAGGCGAACTCGATCGACAAGGTGAAGCGCGAGCACGACTCCGGCAACATCATCGCCGATGTACTCGCTGTTTCCGAGCCCCCTGCCTTCTACGCCGAGCTGCTGCGCGACGGGATCCTCACCAACTGGGTGCCCGGAGATGTCTACGATCTCTTGCCGGAAGAGGCGCGCTACCCGTATCTGACCAGCGGCAACTGGAACTGGTGGATGTACAACACCGAAGCCTACGGTGATACCTGCCCGGTGTCGAACGTGTGGGAGCTCACGGAGGAGGAGTGGAAGGGCAAGGTCGCGCTGCCCGATCCCGAAGCGCGAGCGATGTACACGAACATCTGGAACCAGGCTGCCCGCGACCACTCCGATGCTTACGAAGCCGCCTACGAGGAGCTCTACGGTGAGGCGCTCGAAACCGATCAGCCGAGCGCGTTCCACGAGTGGCTGAAGCGCTTGGCGGGTAACTCGCCCGCCGTGTTCAAGAGCGATGAAGAGGTATCGGAAGCCGTCGGTGCTCCCGGCCAGAAGGACGCTCCACTCGGTCAGACCTCGGCCGCGAAGCTTCGCAACAATGATGAGAAGGGCTACAAGATGGCACCCTGCGCGGGTCTCCAACCCTTTGTCGCGGGCCCGATGCCCCAGACGATGGCCTACGCCTCGAAGTCGGAGAACCCGAACGCCGCGAAGCTGTACATCCACTTCGCAACCTCGCAGGAGGGCATGGAGTTCATCATGCCCGACGGCAAGCGCTCCTACAACCCGGAGGTCGTGGCACCCGAGGACAAGCACGGACTCGACCCGCTCATCGAGAACGAGACGCAGTCCTTCAGCACCGAGTACCTCGAGGACGACTACAGGAACACGGTCACGTGGCAGGACTTCTGGCGCTCGAACCGCTGATTCGGAGATCGGCTGATCGCGCAGCGGGGGCGGGGCACATGCTCCGCCCCCGCTCTGCCGTGCACGGCTGCCGGCTCGGAAACCCGGTTACCATAAAGGTAAGTGTGGGGTGGCAGGCATCAGTACGAGGGGGTCACATGCGAGTAGCCTTCGACGAAGTGTTCCACCCGGTCGATCACTCGAGTTCGATTCCGCTCTACCTGCAGATCGTGTTTCAGACCGATAACGCGTTGCGCACGGGCAAGCTCTCGCGAGACGCACTGCTGCCCTCGGAGAACGAGTTGTGCGGTGGTTTCGGGGTCGCTCGCTCGACGCTTCGACGGGCCATGGGAAAGCTCGAGGAGCGCGGAATCATCGCGCGAGAGCGAGGGCGGGGCAAGGGCACGCGCATCGTTCGAGCGGCCCCGATCACGCGCACTCCGGGGAGTTTCGCCACGGTCTTCAACCAGATCGCGGCCTCGGCACGCAAGCCTTTGACGAGGGTGCTGGTGTTCGAAGAGTTGATCGTCGACGAGTCGTTGGCCGAGCTGACAGAACTGCCGTTCGGGGCATCGGTCGTGCACATACGCCGTCAGCGCAGCGCCAATGACGAGCCGGTCGCAGTGCTCGAGAACTGGATTCTCGCCGAGTACATCGGTTTCGACGCCTCACGTCTTGAGGGGGAAAGCCTTGACGCCCTGCTCCGTGAGAACGGCGTGAGCGTGCACCATGCCGAGTTCGAGTTCCAGGCTGTTCTCTTGGACGGTGACACGGCCGAGTTCTTCCAACTCCCCGAGGGCACACCGATTGTTCAGGAGGTGCGTCGAGTGTTCAACGGTGAGCATCAGTACGAGTACTCCTCGCACCACAATCACCCGCTGAATGAGCGTTTGCGCGGGATCGCGTCGCCGTAGGCGCGATGATCGCCGCGCTGGAGTTGTGCGCCGCTCTGGTCGGGGGCGTTGATCCCGCACTCAAACGGTGATCATTCGGTGCGCGAAGCGATCCAGCTCCTCATCAGTGACTCCGTGCGCCAAGAGCAGATCAGCACAAGAACCGTAGGATCGCTCGTACGCATCGAGCACGCGCTCGATCAGGCTCGCCCGCTGCGGTATGCGTGCCGTCTCGTCGGAGGCACCCGTAATACCAGCTGCGGCGTGCTCCTCCGCGACGCGGTCCCAGAAGGGGCTGTCGGAGAGGAACGAACTCGAAACCACGAAGTCGTGGTGCACCAGGTCGCGAGATACGCCGAGCGTGCTCAGCAGCGTGCCGATAACGATGCCGGTGCGGTCTTTGCCTGCTGTGCAGTGCACGAGCGCGGGATCTTCGCGGCGCACGACGGCGGCGCACGCGGCAGCGATCTGGTCGCGGTATCGCAGTGACAGGTTGTCGTACTGCTCGTCGGTGGTCTGGGACATCGCTCCCGTAACCGTGTCGAAGAGCTCGTTCTTGAAGATCGGAACGTTGAGGAGGTCGGTGTGGGCGGAGATGACGGCGTCGGGAGCGTGCTGGAGTTCGCGTTCTTCGCGGAGGTCGACGATGAGGCCGATCGCGAGCTGCGAGATCCGGTCGCGATCGGCGCTGCTCAGCGCGTTGAGCGCGTCGGATCTGAACGCGCGCCCGGTCGCGATCCTGCCGCCAGCTACGCCCGCGACGGGAAAGCCGCCGATATCGCGGAAGTTGTGCGCACCGTCGAGAGGAATGCGCGAGATGGGAAAGGCGGCGGAGGTCGATGAGACGGGCACGGGATTCCAATCGGGGGTCGGCGTGTCGAACGCGGTGATGCATGCGGCGGTCGCACGCGGTCATGCTCGCCCGCACCTAAAAGATATCTAATAGAGTATGTTATAGGTTGCGTCGAGTGCAACGAAGACCACCCGTGCCGGCGGGATCCCACCCCTCACTCCTTCGTGTTCCGTCGGCACGGGTCCCCGTGGACTGTGAAAACGAGCGCGATGCGGAAGAGCCGTGGGACTGTCGGTGCTCTAGAAGACGCGAATGGTCGATATCCCGCGGGATATCGACCATTCGCGTCTTCTAGAGCACCGA
>JBKEBN010000071.1:0-9899 GCA_047973175.1 Leucobacter sp. | reverse complement strand
CTATCCGGGCTTTTGGCACGCCGTTACTCGAATCCACGCCGCTAGCGAACGGTCGGAGCTCAGGTGCCGAGAGTTCAAGACCGAAACGGCCCCGCTCAGTCGCCCTAAGGCGCTGCGGAGTTCACCCGCTGTTCACCTGCTGGCAGACCCTGAGTCATTCTGACTGCTTAGCGTGGTCACTGTGATCGTTCGCGATCACGCACCCATATCCGTTCTTGAGATTGGATCACTCCCACTGTGAAGCTTTCATCATTCGCCAAGATCGCAGCCCTCGGTGGCGTCGCCGCGCTCACCCTCACCGCCTGCGCGGCGAACGAAGGCGGCGCGCCCGCCGACGGCAGCGACAGCGACAGCACTTCTTCCCTCAGCGGAACCCTCTCCGGCGCAGGTGCATCCTCGCAGGATGCGGCTCAGCAGGCCTGGATCGCCGGCTTCCAGACCGCTCACGCCGAAGTCACCGTCAACTACGACCCCACCGGCTCGGGCGCGGGCCGCGAGACGTTCCAGCAGGGGGCCGCGCAGTTCGCCGGCAGTGACCGCGCCTTCAAGACCGACGAGATCTCGGCCGGTCCCTTCGACGCCTGCTCCACCGACGACATCGTCGAGATCCCCGCCTACATCTCCCCCATCGCAATCGTCTTCAACATCGACGGCATCGACTCCCTCAACATGGACGCCGAGACGGTGGCGAAGATCTTCACCGGCAAGATCACCAAGTGGAACGATCCCGCGATCGCCGACGCCAACCCCGACGCCAAGCTGCCCGACACCGACATCAAGCCGGTGCACCGCTCCGACAAGTCGGGCACGACCGGCAACGTCACCGAGTACCTCGAGGCCGCTTCGGGCGGTGCCTGGTCGGCCGGCGCGGTCGAGGAGTGGCCCAGCGAACTCGGCGGCGAGGCGGCCCAGGGAACCTCGGGCGTCGTGCAGGCCGTCACCGACGGCAGCGGCATGATCGGCTACGTCGACGCCTCGAAGGCCGAGGGCCTCGGCTCGGTGGCGATCAAGGTCGGCGACGAGTACGTGCCGTTCTCGTCAGAGGCCGCAGCGGCCATCGTCGACGTCTCGGAGATCGAGGGCGGCCGCACCGACCACGACCTCGCCATCGCGCTCGACCGCGCCAGCACCGAGGCGGGCGTCTACCCGATCGTGCTCATCAGCTACCTCATCAGCTGCGAAAAGTACGAGGATGCCACCCAGGCCGAACTCGTCAAGTCCTACTTCAGCTACATCGTGAGCGAAGAGGGCCAGGAGCAGGCGGCTTCCGCGGCCGGCAGCGCCCCGATCTCGAGCGAGCTGCGCTCGAAGATCGAACCCGCGATCGAGTCGATCAGCTGAGAGATCCGGGATCGCGGGATCCGGCACCCGAGGGGTGCGGCTCCCGCGATCCCGGTCCCGTACCCCTGCCACCCACCGCACGATCCGCACGATCCGCCTGATCGAAGGAAGCACTCCGTGACCTCGTCCGCCCCTCCCAAGCCGGTGCTGAGCCTCGGCGACCGGGTATTCTCCCGCTCCGCGATCTTCGCGGGCAGCATGATTCTCGTGACGCTCGCCGCGGTCGCCATCTTCCTCATCGTGCAGAGCCTGCCGGCCTTCGTCGCGAACGGCGAATCGGCGTCGCTGCTGACCGATAATTTCTGGTCCTACGTCGGGCCGCTGATCTTCGGCACCGTCTGGGCCGCGGTTCTGGCGCTGCTCGTCTCGCTGCCCGTCTCCATCGGCATCGCGCTCTTCATCTCGCACTACGCTCCGCGCAAGGCCGCGGCGGTGCTCGGCTACATCGTCGACCTGCTCGCGGCGGTTCCCAGCGTCGTCTTCGGTCTGTGGGGCATCACGGTGCTGGCGCCGGCCGCGCAGCCGGTGTTCGTGTGGTTCAACAAGTATCTCGGCTGGATCCCGCTCTTCGGCGGCGACCCCTCGGGTACCGGTCGCACCATTCTCACCGCGGCGCTCGTACTCGGCGTCATGATTCTGCCGATCATGACCGCCATCTGCCGCGAGGTGTTTCTGCAGGCACCGGTGCTGCACGAGGAGGCGGCACTCGCCCTCGGTGCCACCCGGTGGGAGATGATCAAGCTCGCCGTGCTGCCCTTTGGCCGCCCCGGCATCGTCTCCGCCGCCATGCTGGGTCTCGGCCGGGCACTCGGCGAGACCATGGCCGTCGCGATGGTGCTCTCCGCGAGCGGCATCGTCACCTTCCGCCTGCTCACCAGCGAGAACCCCTCTACCATCGCCGCGAACATCGCGCTCATGTTCCCCGAGGCCTACGGACAGAACATCAACGTGCTCATCGCGACCGGCCTCATCCTCTTCGTCGTCACGTTCCTGGTCAATGCGCTCGCGCGCTGGATCGTGAGTCGCCGAGCCGAATTCAATGGCGCAGCGGGCTAGAGAATGGTCATTTCTGAGCATTCTCCCGCTGCGGCGAGACCTTCTCGGTCTCGCCTGAATCCTCACAGTCTTTCGTAGAAAGGTCCGCAGACCATGGCTATCTCAGTACGCCCGGTTTCGACCGCCTCGGCGCTCGCGGGCAACAGACTCTCGCGATCCATCATCTGGATCGTGCTCATCGCGTGCCTCGTCGTCTCGGCCGCTCTGTTCGGGATCCTCGCCGCTGCCCGCGGCGAGAGCTTCAGTCTCACCGGCGCGATCCTCATCGGCCTGATCCTGTACCTCGTCGTCACGACCGTCATCTCGGCGTCGGTCGAGGGCCGTCGCCAGGCCACCGACCGCTTCGTCACCAACCTCGTGGTCGGGGCCTTCCTGCTCGCGATGGTGCCGCTCGTCTCGGTCTCCATCACCGTCATCGTCAACGGCATCGCCCGCATCGACCCGGAGTTCTTCAACTCGTCGATGCGCAACGTCACCGGCGAGGGCGGCGGTGCCCTGCACGCGATGGTCGGCACGCTGCTGATCACCCTCGCCGCGACCGTTATCTCGGTGCCGCTCGGGCTCATGACCTCCATCTACCTCGTCGAGTACGGCCGCGGACGCATCGCAAAGGTCATCACGTTTCTCGTCGACGTCATGACCGGTATTCCGTCGATCGTCGCCGGCCTGTTCGCCTACGCGGCGTTCGCCCTGTTCCTCGGGCCCGGCGTGCGCATGGGCATCATCGGCGCGGTCGCGCTCTCCGTGCTCATGATCCCGGTGGTCGTTCGCTCGAGCGAGGAGATGCTGCGGCTCGTGCCGAGCGAGCTGCGCGAGGCCTCCTACGCGCTCGGCGTCGCGAAGTGGCTCACCATCGTGAAGGTGGTGCTGCCGACCTCGATCGCCGGCATCACCACCGGCATCATGCTCTCCATCTCGCGCGTCATCGGCGAGACCGCGCCGCTGCTCATCACCGCGGGCTTCACCGCATCGATGAACTACAATCTGTTCCACGACCGCATGCAGTCGCTGCCCGTGTACGTGTACACGCAGTATGCCAACCAGGGAAACCCCGCCTGGGCATTCCTCGAGCGGGCCTGGGCCGCGGCCCTCGTGCTCATCCTCATCGTCATGGCGCTGAACCTCGTCGCACGCATCGTCGCCAAGAAGTTCTCGCCGAAGACCGGACGGTGATCATGACGGGCCACCGACCATCCCGCACGAGCACGCCCGACCCGTCATACCGCGCGAGTGCAGCGAGCCGCAGGATCCCCCTCACCCCACGCCAGAACGAGATTCTGCGACTTCGCGCAGAATAACCGAAGGAAGCCACTACATGTCCAAGCGCATCGAGGCCAACAACCTCAACGTCTACTACGGCGACTTCCTCGCCGTCGAAGACGTCAACATCAACATCGAACCGCGCAGCGTCACCGCGTTCATCGGACCCTCCGGCTGCGGCAAGTCGACCTTTCTGCGCACGCTCAACCGCATGCACGAGGTGATCCCCGGCGCGTACGTCAAGGGCGAGGTGCTGCTCGACGGCGACGACCTGTACGGGCCGGGCGTCGATCCCGTGCTCGTGCGCCGCCAGGTCGGCATGGTATTTCAGCGCCCCAACCCGTTCCCCACCATGTCAATCCGCGAGAACGTGCTGGCGGGAGTCGTGCTCAACAACCGCAAGATCTCGAAGAGCGACGCCGACGAGCTTGTCGAGAAGTCGCTGCGGGGCGCGAACCTGTGGAACGAGGTGAAGGATCGCCTCGACAAGCCAGGCTCGGGCCTTTCCGGCGGACAGCAGCAGCGCCTCTGCATCGCCCGCGCCATCGCGGTCTCCCCCGAGGTGCTGCTGATGGACGAGCCCTGCTCCGCACTCGACCCGATCTCGACCCTCGCCATCGAGGATCTCATCGACGAGCTCAAGTCGCAGTACACGATCGTCATCGTGACCCACAACATGCAGCAGGCCTCGCGCGTCAGCGACAAGACCGCGTTCTTCAACATCGCGGGCACCGGCAAGCCCGGCAAGCTCATCGAGTACGACGCCACCTCGAAGATCTTCTCGCAGCCGAGCGTGCAGGCCACCGAGGACTACGTCTCGGGTCGATTCGGGTAGGCGATCCCGACCCGGCCCGGCGCGCGCCTCAGCCCGCCCGCTCGCCTCAGCCCGCCCGCTCACCGCTGTACTGATAGCCCGGCATCCACCAGAACCCCCGAGCGGCACGAGAACCCACGTCCAGAACCGTTGCGGACGTGGGTTCTCGTGCCGCTCATGGGTTTTCGTGCGGCCCGCGGAGGTTGGTGCCGCTCGCGGGTTCTGGTGCCACTCGCGGGGGCTGGGGCCGCTCGCGGGGCTGGGGCGAGGCCGAGTGGCTACGGCGCGATGCTTTCGCAGCCCGGGGCCGGGTGCCCGACGGCCGCACGCGCCGAGCGCACGAAAAAACCGAGCCGCAGAACGCCTCTCGGCGGAAGGCCGCTCGAAGCGGCGGAAGTTGGAGCCCGGGGTTACTGCGGCCCGGCGTCACCCAGTGTAGCGCAGCCCCTCTCCCGGCGCTTTCACTCGCGATCCAGGTGTCTCGGGTATTGCCGAGCCGCGGCTCAGAAGCTCAGCTCAGAGTCGCGGCCCGGAGGCCCGGCTCAAGGGCCCCGCTCGGAAGCTGAGCTCAGCTCAGGCGAGCGTGCCGTCGCGCCAGCGCCGCGCTCCGGCGTGCAGTTCCTGCGCGATCAGCGAGTACCGCAGCGCTCGCGAGGTGAGCTGCGCGGCATGCTCGTCGTCGTGCGGGTCGCGCGTGTCTGCCAGGTCGGCCGCGCCGAGAGACATCACGCGGCAGTAGCTCGCGGCGCGATCCAGCGCCCCAGCCAAGTCGCCGGTGAACGCACCCCGCAGAATCGTCTCGCACAGGGTCGTGATCGAGTGCGGCGTGAAGGGCTCCTCGGCTCCGGCGACGACCGGGTCGATCGTTGCCGCGGCAGCAGCGCCCCTGCGGAAGAGGTCGGCAGACGCCTCGGGATCCACCGCGACCGCGCGCCGCAGCAGGTACAGCCGCCACAGCACCCCGGCCAGCGAGTGCTCGCCCTCGCGCGCCCACAGCTCGGCGATGTCGTCGAGACCCGATCCCGTGGCGAGCCCGACCACGCGGTCGACGACCTCAGGGTCGGCGACGCTGCGCACCCGGTCGAGCAGCGCCCAGGAGGTCTCCTGCGCGAGCCTGTGAGCCGCGCCCGGCTCGTCGGAGCCGATGATCCAGTCGAAAGCGGCGGTCGGCTGCAGAAGGGGACGCTGGTATTCTCGCTGCACTGGGCTCCTCGGAGGGTTCTCTCGGTGGTGGATCGGCTCAGCGAGTCTACGCTTCAGCGCAGCGCACGTAAACCCGGCCCGATCTAGTGTCCTGCGCCGGAAGTCCGCTTTGCATATCCCGACGCAGAACACTAGCAGTGAGCGAACACCGTCGACGCGCAGACCCGCGACCCGGCGCGGCTGCAACGGGTGCCCCGAATCCGCTAGGCTTGATCTGTTGGCCCCTATAGCTCAGCGGTAGAGCTACGGACTTTTAATCCGCAGGTCGTAGGTTCGATCCCTACTGGGGGCACCGTGTTTTTGAGCCGATAAGCTTCGGAATGGTCGGTAGGTGGTCGGTGTACTAGATCGAATTGTCTGGTTTTATGTCGCGTTTTCTCGCCTGTTCTGATGCTCGTTCGAGACGGTCGGCAACAGCATCAAGTTCATTCGGGAACAGGCTTGCGTAATGGCGGAGCGTCACAGATGGATCTTTATGACCGAGAAGTTTCGACACCGCAAGCACATTCGCTCCGGCCTGGATAGCGAGAGAAGCACATGTATCGCGAAAATTGTGCGGCGTGATCGGCGGGAGATTCGCCTGATTCAAAGCTGGCGCGAGAATTCTCCGCCGATAATTTGAATTTCGGAGCGGGATAACTGGCTGCGATGCGTGAAAAATGAAAGCGGAGGGCGGTAGATCCTGCGACCACTCTACCAGTTCCGACGCGACCGAACGCGGCAGCGGGACCGTTCGAGCTTGATGGTTCTTTACGTCTCCAAGGTGGAGGGTTCCGCGCACATCAGACCAGGCTTGCATCACGCGGACCGCACCGTTCGCCGCGATATGACGGGGCTGAAGGGCCGTCAGTTCACCCCACCGCAGGCCGCCGTATCCCGCGACGAGCACGAGCAGGCGATCTTTGCGAGACGGCATCGCATCTGCGAGCCGCCAAAGCTCAGCATGCGTGAGCGGATACGGCTCGCCCGCCTGCTGCATAGGCAGTTTGATACCAGTTGCCGGGTTCGAAGTTGCCGCACTATCACGAATCGCGAGATCGTATGTCCTCCGAAGAACGGCCAGAGCACGGCGAGCAGTCGAAGGCGACCTCAGTTCAGCGAGATTTCTGGCCCAAGCCGCGACATCCGAGTGCTTCACCGCAGCGAGTGGCTTACCGCCGAACGCCGGAATGACATGCAGACGTGCTTTTGCCGCGCGATCCTGTACCGCTGAGGGTGCACCACCAGCGGTTGATTTCAGCCACACCTCTACCCAATCGGCCACGGTCACAGCTTCACTCTTTGTTGGATCAATCCACCGTCCGGCTGCCAACGCATCTTTCGCTTGCCGCTCCCACGATTCAGCGTCGCGCCGACGCGAAAAGCTCCGCGATGCAACATATCGACGGCGATAGTAAATACGGACTCGATACGAGCCGTTCTCTCGTTTCTCAATCATGTCTCTCCCAACGGAGGGTGCCCCGCCGCGCGTGACGGGGCACCACCGCTAGTCGTCGGTCTCGACCACTGACGCATCGAGATAGTTGTCAAGATCCCGGGGGCGGTATCTGACCTGTGCGCCAACTTTGAGATGGCGGGGGCCGCGAGCCTGGCCGCGCCACGCCCGTAGCGCGCTCACGCTCACCGTGAGATACCGGGCAGCCTCGCTCTCGTTCAAGAGCACCGGAGCCGCCACCGGACGCTTCTTCCCTTCAGTCATTTGCTCATCACCCCCTCTTCGGGCTGCCGCGGTTCGCTCCGCTCACCTTGCCCTGAAAACAGGGGCGCTTTCTGTGCAGCTGCCTCACGCATAATCGCCGCATACTGCTCATATGTGCAGTAGTCGGACCGAAAAAACCGCAGCGGGGAACCGGCTTCCATGAGAAAACCACGCCCCGGCGCGGCACTCACCAATTTTTCGGTTTCTTCTGGTGTCGCCATCGGGAGCAGCATCCGCACACTGTCACCGTTCTCGACCGCCATCACCACCGCGCGAGCATACTGCGCACGATCATGCAGCACCGCCGCCTCCGGACGCTGCAAAATCGTCATCAAATGAATCGCCGCCTTCGACCCCTCACGGAGCACCCGCCCCACAATTCGCCGGATTTCTTCCGATTTCTTCTTGTCTGCAGCAGCGAGGAGGCCCGCATACTCCTCCATCACCAAAATCACCGCGCCGACACGAGGATCGGTGTACACATGCTCGGGGACTTGATCGACGCCGAGAGCCATCAGCCTGTCAATTCGGCTATCCATCAGTTTTTCGACGTTCTGCAAGACCGCTTCAGCATGAGCTAGGGCAGCGGGCGACGTTCCCAGAGCAAAATCTTCCTCCTTGCCCGCAGACGCCGGCCCCAGCAAAATTCCGGTCGGATCACACCCGACGATCCGCACCCACGGCACACGAGCCGCATCCGCCAAAATCTTGTACGCCGTCACACTCTTACCCGAGCGAGTGCGGCCAGCGAGCACCGTGTGCAACTTCGCCGGGTGATACATCGCTTTTTGCCCGTGTTCATCCACCCCGAATTCACGCATTGTCGCCTCCAAAGTTCAGAAAATCGTCCGGTGAAACGTCAGTTGCTCGGGGCGCACTCTCGCCTGAAAACGCTTTCCGAGTTCCCGCGAGCGGGTCGCGGACTCTAGTTCGGATTTCAGCAATACCGGCGCGTGGACGCACGACCTCGACGGACTGCGCGCCCCAGACATCCGCGATACTCTCAGATGCCGCCGCGATCCGCTCAGCGCCACAGACCGGGGTAAGCTGCACCACGGCTACGGGGCCAGCCGGCGCATTTCTCACACTCACAATTTGCGGGCCGACCGCTGCACGGTTCCCGGTGATCGCCCCGACGAGCTTCGCCATAAGGCTGGGAGGTTGCCCAAGCGCGTTTTTGCTCACCCACCCGTTCGCGTGGACGAGCGTCGGCCATTCCTGCACCATGATTGCCGCCGCTTCGAGGGCATCGGCTGATGTTCCTTTGATAGCCAGGCGGAGCATTGCCAGCCACCGTCGGCTGTGGCGGATGATCCAGACCGCGGTCCAGATGAATCCGATAATTCCGGCTGTCGCTCCGATTGTGCTGATAATGAAAATCTTGATGGGGGAGAGCAGCGGGGCGACGACGAGGAGGAGGATTAGCGGCACCCAGGGGCCTGCCGCCAGCACAGCACCGACCGCTGAGCCGCGCGATGACTTCACGTTCACGGATTCACCTTCCAGACCACCGACAGGCGCTCCGGGCCGACGAATCCGACTTTTTCGACACCATCTACAGCCCCGGCTGCGTGGATGTTTTCTGCCACGGCGACTTTGCAGCCTGGCCCGTCCAAGCGCCGGGGATTTACGTCGATTCCGGCCTGTTCCAGCGCCCAAAATTCACCATGCGTCGACGCGCCAAGCGCGTCCGCGACCCCGCCCGCGCGAGCCTCACACAGAGCTTGCTTCGACGTCACCGCAGTCACTTCTACTTGCGCCGATGACACGGCAGTCGCCAGCCATGCCGCGAGAAAAATCTCTATCATTTGATGTGCCTTTCTTGCTCGTTCTTGAGAGGTGTGGAGCGGGGTCGAATTGCCCTCGACCCCGCTCCTTAGACCTATTCGCCCTTCGGCTGGCGACGGCTCGCCTGAGCGACAAGCTCGGCGAGCGAAGCGACCGGAGTCAGGGTTTCGATGAAAACCTTCCCGGCGAGACTGCCGCGCGGAGAGCCACCGTTAAAGCCGGGCTTCGCATCGGCGCGAATGCTGACCGAGACCTCACCCTGTGCCGCCAGGACCCCTCCCGGCCCTAGGTCAGTCACATCGGCAGTGGTTTCCAGCGCGAATGAGTCGAGCGGCACACCATCGAGCAAAACCTGGCAGCCTGGCACGCGTTTCACCTGCCGTCCGTTACGCAGCACCGCCTGACCAGTCTCAAAATCCGTCGCATCACGGGTTTCACCGCCGCCCACAACCGTCAGCTGCTCCGGACGCACTTTCAGATCGATTCGATTCACCATTTATTTTTCCTTATTATTCTTGTCCAGTGCTTGCTGCACTATGTTGATTCTACGCCATAGAGCCTAATGCTTGCCATTGGCCGCGACTGATTCTCATTGAATTCTCAGACTTGAGCCGCATGGTGCACATGCGGCATGATGGGCCCATGTCCTTTTACAACGCCACGGCGTCCTTTTACAACGCCACGGCCGTTCAAGCGGTGCTCGGGATCTCGAAGCAGACTCGCCAGCGGCTGACCGCA
>JBKEBN010000067.1:0-3904 GCA_047973175.1 Leucobacter sp. | reverse complement strand
TTCTCTCTCCTCCTTCACGTCACCGCTTAGCGGCGACGGCCCTTCTTGTCGTCTTTCACGTGGCCACGGAAGGTGCGGGTCGGGGCGAACTCGCCCAGCTTGTGACCGACCATGGTTTCGGTGACGAACACCGGGATGTGCTTGCGACCGTCGTGCACCGCGATGGTGTGCCCCAGCATGGCGGGGACGATCATCGAACGGCGCGACCAGGTCTTGATCACGTTCTTGGTGCCGGCTTCGTTCTGGGCAACCACCTTGTGCAGCAGGTGGTTGTCGACGAAGGGGCCCTTCTTGAGACTACGAGGCATCTTCTACTCTCTCCTACCTGCCGACTAGCGCTTCTTGCCCGTGGTGCGGCGACGCACGATGAGCTTGTCGCTTTCCTTGTTGGGATGGCGCGTACGGCCTTCCTTCTGACCCCAGGGGCTGACCGGGTGACGACCACCCGAGGTGCGGCCCTCGCCGCCGCCGTGCGGGTGATCGACCGGGTTCATGACGACACCGCGGACGGTCGGGCGAACGCCCTTCCAGCGCATGCGGCCCGCCTTGCCCCAGTTGATGTTCGACTGCTCGGCGTTGCCGACCTCGCCGACGGTCGCGCGGCAGCGCGCGTCGACGTTGCGGATCTCGCCCGAGGGGAGACGCAGCTGAGCGTAGGGGCCGTCCTTCGCCACGAGGCGAACAGAAGCACCCGCGGAACGAGCGAGCTTCGCTCCCCCGCCCGGCTTCAGCTCGATCGCGTGGATGACCGTACCGGTCGGGATGTTCTTCAGGGGCAGGTTGTTGCCCGGCTTGATATCGGCCGAGGGACCCGACTCGACGACGTCGCCCTGCTTCAGCTTGTTGGGGGCGATGATGTAGCGCTTAGCGCCGTCTTCGAAGTGCAGCAGCGCGATGCGCGCGGTGCGGTTCGGATCGTACTCGATGTGCGCAACCCTGGCGTTCACGCCGTCCTTGTCATTGCGACGGAAGTCGATGACGCGGTACTGGCGCTTGTGACCACCGCCGATGTGGCGAGTGGTGATGCGGCCCTGGTTGTTGCGACCGCCCGTCTTGGGGAGCGGACGGAGCAGCGACTTCTCGGGCGTCGAACGCGTGATCTCAGCGAAATCAGCCACGCTCGAGCCGCGACGACCCGGGGTCGTCGGCTTGTACTTGCGAATAGCCATGTTGTGTTCCTTCTCGCCCCTTCTACAGCGCAGCCGTGAAGATGTCGATGGAGCCCGACTTCAGCGTGACGATGGCGCGCTTGGTGTCCTTGCGCTTGCCCATGCCAAACTTCGTGCGGCGGGTCTTGCCCTTGCGGTTCAGCGTGCGGACCTTCTGGACCTTCACGCCGAAGACCTTCTCGACGGCAAGCTTGATCTCAGTCTTGTTCGCCTCGGGCTGCACCTCGAAGGTGTACTGGCCGTTGGCGTCGATGAGGTTGTAGCTCTTCTCCGAGACGACGGGGCGGATGATGACGTCGTGTGCAGACTTGTTCAGGCTCACTTCGTTTCCTCCTTGGCGGCACGAGCCTCGACGAATGCGTCGAAGGCAGCCTTGGTGAAGACGAGGTCGTCGCTGACGACCACGACGTAGGCGTTGAGCTGATCCTGGAACAGCACGTGCACGTTCTGCAGGTTGCGCACGCTCAGCGTGGTGAGCTCGTCGTCGCGGTCGACGACCACGAGAACGCGCTTGCCCGGCGCGACCGAGGCGAGGAACTCGCGAGCGGACTTCGTGCTGGGCTTGTCACCGAGGCCGAACGACTCGACGACGTGCACGCGGTTGCCGCGAACGCGGTCCGAGAGCAGGCCGGTGAGCGCAGCAGCGATCATCTTCTTGGGGGTGCGCTGCGAGTAATCGCGCGGCACCGGGCCGTGGACGATGCCGCCGCCGCGGTGCTGAGGCATGCGGATCGAGCCCTGACGTGCGCGACCCGTGCCCTTCTGCTTGAACGGCTTGGAACCCGATCCGGAGACCTCGCCGCGGTTCTTGGCCTTGTGCGTGCCCTGACGCGCGGCTGCGAGCTGAGCGGTGACCACCTGGTGGATCAGCGGAACATTGGCCTCGACGCCGAAGATGGCCTCGGGGAGATCCACCGAACCGGCGTTCTTGCCCTGGGCGTCGAGCACCTCGAGCGTAGTAGCGGTAGCCATGAACTACGCCCCTTTCACTGCGTTGCGAACGAATACGAGACGACCGCGCGCTCCGGGAACCGCACCCTTGACCAGGATGAGACCCTTCTCGGCGTCGATCGCCTGCACGGTGAGGTTCTGCACGGTGACGCGCTCGCCACCCATGCGGCCGGCCATGCGCTGGCCCTTGAACACGCGACCGGGGGTCGCGGCTCCACCGATCGAACCCGGCTTGCGGTGGTTGCGGTGCGCACCGTGCGAAGCGGAAACGCCCTTGAAGTTGTGACGCTTCATGGTGCCCGCGAAGCCCTTGCCCTTGGAGGTGCCGACGACGTCGATCTTCTGACCGGCCTCGAAGGTACCGTCGACGGTGAGCTCCTGACCGAGCTCGTACTCCGCGGCATCCGCCGTGCGAACCTCGGTGAGGTGACGGCGCGGGGTGACCCCGGCCTTGGCGAAGTGGCCGGCCGAAGGCTGGTTCACCTTGCGGGGATCGATCTGACCCGCCGCGATCTGCACGGCGCTGTAGCCGTCGACCTCGGGGGTGCGGATCTGGGTGACCACGTTGGGGGCCACCTCGATGACGGTGACGGGAACGACCTTGCCGTCCTCGTCCCAGACCTGAGTCATGCCGAGCTTGGTGCCCAGAAGACCCTTCACGTTGCGTTCGATTGCCATACCGGATCCCCTTTACAGCTTGATCTCGATGTTGACATCGGCGGGCAGGTCGAGTCGCATGAGCGAATCGACGGCCTTCGGGGTGGGATCGACGATGTCGATCAGGCGCTTGTGGGTGCGCTTCTCGAAGTGCTCCCGGCTGTCCTTGTACTTGTGGGGCGAACGGATCACGGCGATCACGTTCTTCTCCGTCGGCAGCGGCACGGGGCCGATGACGGTTGCGCCCGCGCGGGTGACCGTGTCGACGATCTTGCGCGCGGAGTTGTCGATGACCTCGTGGTCGTACGACTTCAGTCGAATGCGGATCTTCTGTCCCGCCATATGACTTCTCTACTTTCCTCGTGCGTCGTACCGCGCTCTCGTGAAGCGCGGCATTGGACGTCTTGCGTACCAGCGCCCTGGCAGACAGTGTCGGTTACGACGCGTCGTGCTGGGTCTCTGTTCACCTGTCAAATCCGCACACCACGAAACGATCCGATAGGATCGCTTCGTCGCGCGCGGGAGCGTTCTCTGCCCGCGGCCTGATCCGATCCTTGAACTCGTCGAAGGATGAAGACCACGCACGGCCTGGCAGTGATCCGGGCGCAGCCCGGAATGCCGAACCTGTCTATTCTGACATGGATCCGGGGTATGTTGCAACCCGGGCGTGTCGTGCCACCTTCGGCGTCGCTGCCCGGGCCTCCCACGAGCCCGAGACGGGTTCGTCAGCCAGTGCGCAAAGGCCAGAAATGGCCTTTGCCCTTAGCGCTAGCTGCAGGCGTGTCGCGCCGCCTTCGGCGTCGGATCCGAGATCGAGACGATCTCGGCTTCCCGCACGCAAAGCCGAGAAATCGGCTTCGCCCCGAGTGCGAGAAGCAGGTCTCCCACGAGCCCGAGACGGGCTCGTCAGCCAGCGCGCAAAGGCCAGAAATGGCCTTTGCCCATAGCGCTGGCTGCAGGCGTGTCGCGCCGGCCCCGTCTTCCGAGACGCACCCCATCCCGTGAGTGGATCCCTATTCTGCGCAGATCACAAAGGCGCTCGCGGAAGAAGGTGACGCTCAGCGCACGGATACTCCCGGCGCGGAGGCTGCGCCGCGTGCGCCGCGTGCGCCGCGTGCGCCGCGTGC
>JBKEBN010000041.1:0-2051 GCA_047973175.1 Leucobacter sp. | reverse complement strand
GTAAAACGCTCCGTACCAGAGCCCCCGCCCGAATGACTCCTCGGCGACGATGACTGCGGGCTCGAGGGTCAGCATCAGCACTAATTCGATCGTGAACGTGGTGACGACCTCCACACGGAGGAGGCGCTTCACATCTCCGAGTCCGGTGGTGCCGATGCTCGACTGCGCGAACACCCGCCCGCTGACCCCGAGCCTGCGGGTCACCATCCGGGCGAGGAGTAGCGCGATAGTGACCACCCCGAGCGCACCGGCCTGAATCGCGACCAGGATCACGACCTGCCCGAACGTCGACCAGTGCTCGCCCGTGTTCACGGTCGTCAGCCCCGTGACGGTGACCGCCGACACCGCCGTGAATACGGCGTCGGGCAGCGCGGTGACCGTGCCGGTGCGGGATGCGACCGGCAGCATGAGCAGGGCGGTGAACAGCAGTACGGCGGCGGCGAAGATGAGAATCGCGATGCGCGCCGGCGCATGCCCGGCGACATAGCGGGTGCGGGCCGTGGCGCGACGCGCAAGGTCGCGCAGGTGAAGCAGCGTGAAACTCCCGGCGCGCGTCGTCATAGGGGTGTCCTCAGCATGTATGAACACCGCCCGATCGGGCGGTGTGCCGACCAGACTTCCCGGCGCACCGCACTCGACTCTACTCTGCAGCACTCCTATTCCGCAGGCGCCGCACACAGATGAAGATCTGAAGCGTACCCCGTCGCACGGAAGCCCGGGCAAGTGACGCGGCGTCTTGCCTCATGTCAATAGGTCCGGGAGCGGTTGATGCGTGCCTCACGTAAATGGTCCGCGTAGCGGGGTCAGGCTGCGGGGCGGGTGCCTTGGGTGCGGGCAGCGGCGAGATCGACGAGCTGCTGCTGGATGCGGTTGATGCGGCGGGTGATCGCTGCGGGGTTCAGTTTCGCATGCTCGATGGCCAATCGTTCTTGAGCGGCGTTATCGAGGACGCCGGTGTCGATCAGCCGCTGGTACGGGGTTCTCGGCTTATCGTAGACGCGCTTCTTCCGTCCCGAGCTGGTGTGGGTCCAGCCGGTGGCCTTCACGCAGGGCAGCAAGAAGTTCTTCCGTTTCATCACCAGCGAGTGCAGCTCGTTGAGCAGGCGTAGCTCGGTATCGGTCTCGTAGCGGTAGCGGAAGGTGTGGCGGCGGACCCAGTCGCCGTTGCGTTGCTCGACGTGGGCGTTGTCGTTGTGCTGGTAGGGGCGGCCCCGCGTGACGGGGATGTCGCGCTCGTCGCACCAGGCGATCACCGACCAGTTCAGGAACTCGGAGCCGTTATCGAAATCCATCCCGACGATCGGGATCGGGGAGGCCCGCCGGATCCAGTCCATCCCGGCTCTGACGTGCTTGTGGGCGTTGTTGCGGATCGCGCGGATCAGGGTCCACCCGATCACCGGATCCGTCGCGGTGAGGGTGCGGAGGTACTCGCCTTTGGTGGTGTGACCGCAGTGCGCGACGGTGTCGAGTTCGTAGAACCCCGGACCCGGCGGGAGGCCGTCCATCGCGGTTCGGATCGGGATCGAGGAGCGCAGGATATGCGACGGCTTCGTCGTGCCGAGCGCCTGCGGGTAGCGGGCATCTTTATGGGGTTTCAGGTAACGGTCGATCGTCGCGGCGCTCATCGACCGCAGTTCCTCCAGCACCACGTCGGTCACGCGGGCGGCGACCCGGCCAAGCTCGTTGAACCTGACGAGCCGTTCGAGGGTGTCGTTCATGATCGCGGCGAGGTACTTCCCCGAGGGCTGGCCCGAGAGCGCCCACACCTCCTGGAGGACGACGAGTGCGTCGTAGGAGTACTTCCTCGGGCGCGGCTTGCGCTGCTGGTCACGGGCCGCGCCCTTCCGCGCGAGTGCCTGGCGGATCGCGCGACGCGCGTAGTCGCGATGCCAGCCGGTCGTCTCTACCAGTGCGTCCAGCAACCGGCTCTTCTCTGCCCTGCCCGCTTTCGCGTACTCGCGGGCGAACTTCTTCGTGATCTCCCGGCGCGATGCCATCGATAACTCCCTGCTCACACAGTCAGGGAACACGAATCGCTACGCGGACCTTTT
>JBKEBN010000201.1:0-2263 GCA_047973175.1 Leucobacter sp. | reverse complement strand
AACAACTCAGGTTCGACTCGTCGAGTGGTTTGCAAGTTGCCCTTGACACCGTGCTGAGAAAAAAGAGCGGACAGGGTTTTCCTTCCTATGGGTTCCTCCAAGAGTTGTGTGTCCTCGACTCTCAACACGGAGACGCACCCGTTCTTGGCGTAGCCCTCAATCTCACGTTGTCGGAGGATGCCAATGTTTCTATGGCGCTCAATTGCTTCTGCCACCGGCAGCGTGGTTGCATCGACTACTCGAGAATGCGCCACGATTGCGCGCACAGCAGATGTCTCCGAGGCCTTCGGATCCTTCGTCACGTACCAAAGCACACGAGATGGAACCTCCCATGAACCGCGCGGGCTACAAAAGTAGGCGACCTCCCGAGCAAACCCAAGAGCAAGTTTCTCGCGTGTGTTCATCAGAGTGTCGTTGTAGCCAATAAGCTCACGAGCGTACTTTGGCTGAATGGGTACGATCTGAAGGGGAAGATCACTGCCGGACAAGACCTGTGGCCAGTGTGTGCGCTCATAGTCGCTCACTTCTGTGGGGCTAGCAGCGTCAAATGTCAACTCAACGGGTGGGAACCAAGAGAGCCTTGCTGCGGGCGGCGTGCCCTCGAACCCGTCAGTGTCGAGCGACGCGCGAATGACAGGTGAGAGGGCTGAGTCAGTGATGGTAATGGACTCACAGTCCAACTTCAGAGCGCGAGCCCGAAGATAGCGAACGAGTTGGAATCCAATAGTTTCGCCCATCGACCCCGTGCCAACGCGGAGCAATGGGATACTGAGCGACTTCTCTGCAACTGACCAGGCGACAAGCGCCCACGGACGACGCTTTTCATCCGTGAGTTCTTGTACCACTACGGCTTCAGGATGGGCGAGCAGTGACTGGACCCGCTTTCGGAAGTACGTCCCCTTCTCGTTGGAATGACGATCAAGGAACGCGTCTTCAAGCCGTTGTGACACCGAAGTGACCCGGTGCCAGCGAAGCCCGACAGACTCAAGCTGTTCAGACCTGAAGCGATCCGGCGGCGCGGGAGGCATGAGTCGTTGGATGAGGTCGACTGGGCGGACCACTTCGATTGCAAACTCCGGCTCGAGCCACCCAGCCGTTGCCGCCAGCAGGTTACTGTCCCGAGACACGAAGTAGTCGGCCCGTGCAAGAACAGCATCTGCAAGGTGTCGGGCATCGTCTGCGAGGCTGGCATCGGACTCAACAAGTTCACTCGGCATCCGATTGAGCAGTTCTGCAGCTGTTGTGCGCATGGTGGGCTCACGGCGAACTTTCACATACCCCGCAAGCGCCTCTCGAACGCGGTCGCTTTCTCTCTTCGGCTGCAACTTCGCGATGTCGCCATCCGCTTCTGGGGAGAACGTTAACTCGACTTCGCCTGCAACCCAATCGGCTTCGAGACCCTGGGATTCTTCTCGTTCGGGCCGGTTGAAGTCTTCTGAACTGTGCAAGTCAATAAGGATGTTCGAATCGAGAACAGCCTTCGGCTTGACGGAGTCGTAAAAGGCGCTCTCGAAAAGGTCAAGCTGGCCTATTCTGCGAGTCCAAATGTCAAGCGTAGAACCCGCCAGTGCCCGGCCAGGGCGAGTCCCGGTTAGGGACATATCGAGCGACTACCAGAATTCGTTGAGCTCGTAGTCTGTACGACAATGCGCGGTGATCATTGTCCGGGCAGAGTTCTCATTGATGACTCGATCGACCATCTTCTTTGCTAGCCCCGAATGCCGCGATTGCGCACCCACGCAAACGTGAACAAGCCGAATAACGTGCTGCCGCGGAGTGCTGAAGAGCACGTATCCAACGACTTCCCCTTGGAGTAATCCGAGAACAAGCTGACCCTTGCGGCCCGCTGCTTCAAATGCAGCGAACGGCAGGTGCCCGAGAGTTCCGCTACTTTCACGGTGCAGCTTGATCACTGCGTCAAATGTTGAAACAGCATCGTCGTCGCCCGGCGACCACAGCCGAGTTGCTGGTAGCGGAAAAACAGGATCGGCCGTCAAATCTGTACCGCCCACCGAGCTGTGAAGATGTGTTGGCGGCCGTCAGTACCTTGCAGTGCCTGATCAGGCATCAGGCGTCCGCCCTCAACAAGAAGAGCAAGCGCCTGCAGATTGATGAAACGTTTCTCTGGGTCAGAATTCCAGTGCTGGTCATTGTCATTAGCGACTTGCAGGAGACTCCCGATGGCAACCGGCCTCCCGAATCGCTTAGTCGCGGAAAGAACACGTCTCGCCTGCGCAACAACCTCATTCAGTATCATCAGCGT
>JBKEBN010000190.1:0-14604 GCA_047973175.1 Leucobacter sp. | reverse complement strand
CGAACGCCCGTCATCGCGGTGCGGGGCATCGCATCTATCGCAGATTCAGTCGGTCGACGGAGACCGGTAAGGAGGGCAGCATGCGAGCTGCAGTGTTCTACGGCAAGGAAGACCTTCGCGTCGAGGAGGTCGCCGAGCCAAGCGAGATCGGATCCGGACAGATCAAGGTGCGCGTCGGGTATGCGGGCATCTGCGGGTCGGAGCTCCACATCTACTACTACCCGGAGCTCGTGCCACAGATCTCAGAAACCGCGCATCCTCTGACCGGTGCGAAGCTCCCGCAGATCCTCGGTCATGAGATCTCCGGCACGGTCGTCGAGGTCGGCGAGGGCGTCGAAGGTGTCGCGATCGGTGACCGCGGCGCGGTGTTCCCCACTGTTGCAAGCTGCGGCGAGTGCTCTGCCTGCCGCAACGGCGTACCGATGAGCTGCAGGCTGATGGCGTCGCTCGGAGCGAACGCTCCAGGAGGCGGCTTCTCGGAGTACATCGTCATCAGCGCCGACAAGTTCCACCGCCTGCCCGACGGCGTGGATCTGCGCATGGGCGCGCTCGTCGAGCCGATGGCGGTCGGCTGGCACGCCGTCGCCCGCTCAGGGGTGCAGGAGGGCAGCACGGCGCTGCTCGTCGGGGCCGGCCCGGTCGGCATCGGTGCCTGGTACGGCTTCCGCGCCCGCGGAGTCGAAAAAGTGCTGGTCTCGGAGCCGAATGCGGATCGGCGCGCGGCCATCGCCGCGCTCGGTGCGACCGTCATCGATCCGATCGAAGAGGATCTTGCGGCGGCGGTCGCCGAGCTGACCGGAGGCGAGGGGGTCGCGGTGGCGGTCGACGCAGCCGGTGTGCAACCCGCGTTCACCTCGGCGCTGGAGAGCCTCGCCCCGACGGGCCGGCTGTCGCTGGTCGCGATGCACGAGGTGCCCGTGCAATTCGATGGTGCCGGTGTCATGCTCGGAGAGAAAGAGATCGTCGGATCGGTGGGCTACGACCCGAAGGACTTCGACGAGATCATCGCGGCCATGGATCGGGGCGTGTACAACGCCGACGGCTGGGTCGCGGATCGAGAGCTCGACGAGGTCGTCGACGTGATCCGTGAGCTTCACGACGGGATCGGCTCCAAGGTGCTGATCCGCATCGGGTAGGGTCGACGCGGCTCGGTTAGAACTCGACGACGGTATCTGCACGGAGCATCTCACCGGCTGCGGAATCGCGGACATCTTTGCCCGCTGCGACGACGCGAGCGAGAGGCACAGCGCTGTCGCACGCGGAGCCGACTTAGTCGGCTCCGCGGACTCGAACCGAGAACGGCTGACGAGCCTCGGAACGAACAAACGACAGCTGATTTCTCACCATATCTTCAATGCCGCATCTGCGCTGCCGCAGTTATCAACATTTGTCGCTCTCGCTAGCAATCTCCGTCACTATATGCCGAATTGACAAAGATGACGCGACTGAAAGATTACCTCCACGAAGTACGTTCAGTGACCCAGAATCTGCCACGTAGTCGCGGTCTCAAAGCTTCTATTTACGATGCGCTGGGGATGAATGCGCGAAGGTACTCTCGCAGAGCCTCGTCGCAGACGTACACGTAGGTTCCCCGGATGCCTCGGGTCAAGAGCACAGCGTAGACGTTCTTGACGTATCGTTCGATGTCGGCGTCGGTGTAGACGATCCCGCGCTGACGGTTGTTTCGAGGCCCTTCTTATCCCAATACTGGGTCCGGTCGAATCGGATCTCCCCCGTCCTCGGATCAAGGCGCAGGTCGCGCCCGATGATCACACCGGCGTAGTTGAGGTCGTATCCCTGGACGGTGTGGATCGATCCGACTTCGGCGAGGGCATCCGGCGAGTTGATCCAATCCTTCTCGGCGGAGTTCCAGCGCCAGCGATGTCCATCGATCTCGATGTCGTAAGAGCGCTTCGCGAGCGGAACGCGCTTCATGCCCTTCTTCTTCGGGTCCGATTCCCACCTCCACGCGTACCCAACGGCGAGGCGCGAGAGGCCGTCCGTGTGATCGCGTTTACGGATCAGCTTTTCCATCGCACCGATGTCGTCGAACAGTGCGAACTCGTAGTCACCGAGGTCCGGTCGCTGCGGGTCCCGACCGGCCAGCATGTCTCTCACAAATCCGATGTAGTCGGTACCGGCCTTCACGCGCATCTGGGTCTTCAATGGGAAGAAGTGGTGGCTGGCTTTCGCCTCACCGACGACCTCGCCGATCACTTCGGGCGGAAGATCTGCGGGGCGCACGCTCTGCTCCGCATCCATCAGCAGGACGTTGTGCGTGCTCTGCGCGCGAATCCAATCGAGCTGCGTGAACTCGGTGGAATCTTTCCCGAAGAGTCGCTCGTTGATCTCGGTGAACGCTTTGTTGAGCGAGCCAGACGACTGATTCGCCCGCTGGTTCAGGCGGTGCGCCTCGTCGACGACGAGGACGTCATACGGTTCAGTGGCCTTTCCGACATCATAGGCAGTGAGGACCATCGATCGTTCGAGCCCCGGGGCACGGTCGAAGATCTTGGCGATGGAGGTGCGGAGCGATTGCTGTGGAACGACGATGCCCACCCGCAGCCTTTGGAGCAGTTCAGGGTATCCCCGAGCGAAGTAGTCGGAGATTGAGCTCCCCTGCTCGGCGTCGTCGACGCCACGGGAAGTTTCGATGTCGCGCAGCGTCTTGATGAGCGAGATACCGACGACCGTCTTTCCCGTACCGGGGTGCCCAGCAACCACCATCGTCGTGCGCCGCTCGGCCTCGATGTCCTCAAACAGAGCCTTGAGGATCTCCAGGATCGCCCGCTCCTGATCGGGCACAAGAGATTTGAATGGAGAGAGCTTGAAGAAGTCGCTGTTCTCGATCTCGCACAGTGAATGCCGGAAGAGCCCTCGCCCCCGAAGGTCGTCGAAGATCTCCCGGAAGCGCGGCTGGAAAGCAGCTCGCCCGGCGTACTCCTCGTTGCGGTGTCCGTCGTTCGCGTTTATGACGGTGTAGACGCCGTCGGAGTAGAACCACTGGATGAGAAGCGATTCCAGGTCATAGCAGGCGGAGCGATGGAAGGTGTCATCGAGCAGAATCCGCGCGACGTCGAGATGCTGCTTCTTCGGGTCGCGGCGATGCTGCGTCATCCGGAGAAGCGCGTTTCCGGTCTCGCCGACGTAGATGTCTCGTCGGTTGTTGATGGCGTAGACGGCGGGCCAGTTACTCAGCTTCCCGGTCGGGTCCGGATAGTCGCGAATGCTCGCGGACTCGAAGGGAATCTCCTCGATCTCAAAGCTGGTCATACTTGGCGCTTCTGCCACGCGACGTCTCGGCGGGGTACTTGGCACGGGTGATCTCGAGCTTTTCGAGGATGATCGCCTCGGGATCGACGCCCAGTCGATCGGCGAGTTCGTAGCAGTAGGTCAAGACGTCGGCGAGTTCAAGGCGAACACGATCGGCGTCGAACTCGGGCGACCACTGGAACTCTTCGAGAAGCTCGCCCGCTTCGATGGCGATCGACTTCGCGAGGTTCTCCGGTGAGTGAAACTGCGCCCATTCGCGCTCCGCAATGAAAGCGCGCAGTGCGCTCATCGCGGTCTCGTCGGTCACATCTTCCAGACTAGTCGGGACCGGGCGAGTACGCGGTTGCTCCTTTATAAGGTCTCCGCCTCTCTGTTGCGCGTCTTTATATATATACGGGATAGCTTGTATGTATGAGACGAACAGCCGAAGACGCGGAGCGTACGCGTCTGGCGCTGCTGGAGGCGGCGTTGATGTCCTTCGAAGAGAAGGGGTGGCGGGAGCAACATTCGAGCACGTCGCTTCAAGTGCCAGCGTCACGCGCGGCGCGCTGCATCATCACTTCCGTTCCAAGACCTCGCTACTGGAGGCGGCATTGGCATGGGGGTGGTCGGAGTACGGCGCTCGCCTCTTCGACGAGAACGATGACGCTTCGCTCGAAGCACCGCTCCTGACATTCGTCGATCTACTGCGTGAGGATCCGCTCTTCCGCGCGTTGGCGGCAAGCACCGTGCTGGTCGCTCCGCAGGCACTCGACGACGCCCCAACGGAAAGCACGGCAAAGAACGTCACGCTCGATTCATGGCGCGATCAAATCGCCGCCACCATCCCCGACACGAGCGAACTCGCACCGGACGCCGTTGCGCGACTCGTTCTGGTCCTCCTACAAGGGCTCACCGTGACCGCGGTGACCCGACCCCGTGATCTTCCGCAACCCGGCGAACTGAGCGCCACCATCACGGCGCTGGTGAGGGGGTTGCTCACCTAAGAAAGGAACCTTGGCTCCCACGTTCGCGCCTTTGTCCGTGGGAACAGTGAGATGCTGATCGGCGAGCTCAAAGAGAGCTGCCCGTTCGACCGAGTATTTGAAGGTTTGAGCACCAGTGTTATTGCGGCGTAGCACCGGCGACTATTGTTTGGTGAGCACTGCTTGGTAGCTTGGGTGAGTACCACTGGCCTTGCGGCGCTCACCCAAGTCCGAGGGCCTACCCCTCATCCACGAGCACACGCACCACCGAGATCACGGCGCACACGGGCGCATGTTCCACGTCGGCGTCGACGGGAACGACTTCACGCCGGTACCGATGACGACGATCGACGAATGGCTCGAGGACCTACCCGCTTGACCGACCTGCATACTGTCACAACACTACCGTTTTCGGTATAGCTATGACATGGCTGCTGAAATGAAGTACCGGGAGATCGTGCGGAAGATCGCACTCGACCACTATGGCTACGTCACCACTCGGGAAGCGGCACACGCGGGAGTCTCGCCGGTCGAGCTTCCCAAGCTCGCCGCACGAGGCGGGGTCGAGAACATTGCCTATGGTCTGTACAGCATGGCCAATGCCCCCACGCCCTACGACCAGTACACAGAAGCGGTGCTCCGCGTTGGAGAGGATGCGTATCTGCACGGCGAGTCGGTCCTGGCGCTGTTCGGTCTTGTCGACGTGAATCCGCGGCAGGTGAAGGTCGCCGTCCCACGCCGAGCCAGGCCGCGCCTGCCTGCATCAAGCTGATTCAGGTGGCCCCTGGCGCACGCACCACCCTTTATGAGGGGCTGCGGGCACAGCCGGTCGCCGACGCACTCATCGAATGCCGCGGTCGCATCCAAGACGAGAGGCTCCTGACGACGCCTGAGTGGCACCGCGTACGAAAGGAACTCCAGCGATGAACTATGACGCACCACCGCCAAATCTCCGCTCTCTGGAGCAGCGGATCCGCGACCTCGAAGGAGACGAAGGACTCGCTTCTCGTCGGCGTGTGGGGGTGGCTCTGGTCGTCGTCGGGCAGATGCTCCCCGGCGGAGCGGTCAAAGGAGGAAGCGCAATGGCACTGCGTTTCGGTCGAGGCACCCGATTCACGAGGGATCTCGATGCGGCCAGACGCGGGCCTCTGAGCCAGTTCCACAGCGATTTTGAGGAGTCTCTGGCCGCAGGGTGGGCGGGATTCACCGGTCGGCTCATCGAAAAGCAAGCTCCACGCCCCACGGGAGTGCCGACCGCGTACGTCATGCAGCCTTTCGAGGTGAAGCTCGACTACCGGGGCCGTCCATGGTGCACGGTCGCTTTCGAGCTGGGACACAACGAGATTGGTGACGCAGAAGAACCCGAGTATCGGCTTGCGGACGACCTCGCGGAGCTTTTTACCAAAGTTGGCCTCGAAGCGCCCAGGTCGATTCCTGTGTTGCGCGCAGATCACCAGATCGCGCAGAAGCTTCACGCGCTCTCCGCAACGGGAAGTGAGCGGGCGCACGACCTGATTGATCTTCAGATTCTCGAGGCTGGTGAGCCGGTGGATCTGTTGTTGACCAAGGCGACGTGCACGCGACTCTTCGAATACCGACGTCAGCAGGAATGGCCGCCACGTATCGCCGTCGGGGATCGCTGGGACACCCTCTACGCGGAAGCAGCCGACGGTCTCGAGGTTCTGACAACTGTCGATGACGCCATTATCTGGGTCAACGAATTCATCGAACGCGTCACTCAGAGCTGACCCCGCAGTTCCCCAACAGCTGATCGGGTTGCCGTTCTTCGTCGCGAACAACAGCGCCTCCTTCCCCCTCCCCGCCAGAGCAAGACGGCGGCTTACGGCACCCGCCGACGGCGTGGGAAGCGCCACATGGCGACGTTGCCGGGTGCGCTTGGGCGAGTTCTTCCGATGGATGCCCTGCTCGTTGGTCTGCACGATCGTGCCGCCAATGAGCACCGATGGCGGCGACACAGTCATGTCCACATCGCACCGCCGCAGGCCGATGCACTCCCCCACGCGCGCCGAGGTGTCGAGCATGATGTCCATACCGTCGATGAGTGCCCGTTAGCCTTCCCCCAGTAGGGGGCCGGTGAGATCCTGCGACTCGCTCCGCTCGCGCAGGATGACGGGAGAGAGTAGGTGGTGACCGATCCGGTAGAACTGCCCGAAACGGGATAGGCAGCGAGGTGGGCGGAGGGCCTGTCGAGCCGCGGAATCTCGCCAGCTTTGCGGCGGGGGCACCTGGACTCGAACCAAGAACAACTGAGGGACTCTGGCTCTCCGGGCTGCTCCGTGCAAACCTGCTCGATCCGCGTATTCATGCGGTTCTTACACCACTAGTCTACGGGTTGTCGCGGGTTGATACGACCTCATTCGGACCCCGCGGAGGGGTTTAAGACCCCGTTTCGGACCCCGCTGGAAGGCTCGTGATGAACGTCAGGGCAGTCGGCGAGGCAGCAGACGCAGCGGTCGAAACCATGCTCGGCAAGATCGGCGATGCCGTCACAACGGCAGTCATCGACTCGGCACTGGCAGAGGGGCTCGCTCGTCATCGCGGCGGCACTTCTGTGAAGAGCGCTTCGTGCACCATGACGCGGGCGACATGGCTCAGCATCCGGTCCGAACGATGGTTCCCCTCGACTTCGCCGATGTTGCCGAGCACGTCCCAGAGTTCGTTCCAGACCTCGTAGACCTCACCCTGGCTGACCGGGCTGCCGTCCCGGTGCGACCAGCCGAGCGCAGTCAGCGTCTGCGCAACCGCACCGACGTCGATCCTGCCTTCCGTGGTCGCCATGTGTACGAGGACGACGACAGTCGCATCGGCGTGGAAGGACTGCTCGTCCGGAGCCAGTGTGTCGGCGAGGTGCTTCCAAAGCACGGTCGGGTCATTCACGGCGGCTCGCCCGAGTCTCGTGAGTCGCAGTGAACCCTTGTACTTGCGCAGCAGGCCGATCGATTTCACGTACTCGCGGAAGTGCAGCACGGGGTGCACGTCGATCTCGCGCGCCATCTTGTGGATCCAGTCGCGCATGGTCGGCATCACCGCCGCGAGCGCGTGCACGTCGGCGGGCTTCAAATAGCCTGCGGCAGTCAGTTCCAGTCCGTCGCCGTCGGCCCATTCAAGCAGGTGGCGATATGCGACCAGCGCGCCGGCGTGGTCGACCGGGTCGCCGAGCACCTTCAGCGTCGACACCTCGACGGCTCGGTCTTTGAACGCCTGACCGAGCGGCGTTTCGGCCAGAGTGTTGAGCACGTCGGTGAGCACCGGGTGCAGGTTCCAGGCGACTCGGCGATGGCGCAACCGTCCGGCACCGGGAGGTGGGTCTGTGGGGCGGTGGAATGCTGAAGTCATATTGCCTACGAATCGAGGAGCTGGGTGCCAAGGAAGTCGGCCACGGTTAGCGTCGCGTCCAGCTCGTCATCGGGAACCAGCGTTTCGCCGTAGCCCGGTGTCAGAGACATCAGTCCCGCTTGCGACGCTCAGCTAGGAACCGCTCGACACGCTTCGAGCGGACGAACCCTGCAGGCACGGTGCGACGTTCAAGCTGGGCCGATGCCTTCGTGGAACGTGCGACGGCGCGCTGTAGTGCGTCCTTGTTCACAGTACGGACGGCCACGACTCCCACCTCCTCGGCATTGCTCGGGCTTCTTCTCCTGCCATTCTATCGGCAGCACCGCAGATGCCCCTTCTATCGGGTATTCGCGTTCATCCCCCGATCTGAGCGATGGCCCCGGCATTGTCGACTGCGCCGTCATGGATACAATCCGCTCACATGCACCTGGGCAGTGCGAGGCTTTTATCCACGACTAGTCGGCCTGGAGGTCATCTTCTCCGACAGCGCCAGCCACCGAGACGTGGATCGAGCAGGCACCGTTCAACAGAAATTATAACAGGTATGCTGTACCTGTAACAGGTTCCGCTGACCGGAGGTGATGATGGGCATCACGACGCTGCCCGATCTGCTGAGCTACGAAGATCTGAGCACACAGGGTCTCACTCGGTATGGCCTCGACCGATTGATCGAGTCCGGTGAGTTCGAGCGCATCGCCCCTGGCCTCTTCCTCAGATCAGGGCTCGCGGACGACACAACGGCAGCGTGGATAGCCGTCGCCACCAAGAGACCAAACGCTACGCTGTGTCTCCTGACAGCGCTGTCTCTGCACGAGCTGACCGACGAGATTCCTGCCCGAAGTGATATCGCCATCCCGCGCGGCACACAGCCGGTTACCGTCCGCCACGCACCCATCTCCTGGCACCGCTTCGACGCCGACACGTTCAGCATCGGCCGCACCGAGCACGCGTTACCGGATGGATCTACCATCGGTCTCTACTCCGCCGAGCGGACCCTCGTCGACCTGTTCCGCCTGCGTCACGCATGGGGCAGCGACCTCGCCCTCGGTGCGCTCAAGCAGTGGTTGCGCGGGCGCGGCAACAGCCCCGGTTCGCTGCTCACGATGGCCGAGGGCTTCCCGAAGTCACGCCCCGCGATCCAGTACGCCTTGGAGGTTCTTCTGTAGGCCCGAGCCAGCCGCATGGTACTCCGATGGACGGGCCGGCCCTCGCCCCTCGAAAGCTTGCCCGACACACCGGCACACGGACAGGGCGACGCCTTCAATCGAGAACAGACGAGGAAGCTATGACCTCGATGACGTGCGTCAGCCATTCACGCGCCGCAGTGACGTCGGGCAGTACCGGCGTGGTGCCGCCGACCTCAGTTTCCGCTCGCGCGTCGGCGTACGCGAGTTCCCAGCCGCCCATCGGACGCAATGGGAGCGGCGGCCAGGACTGCTGGCGTCGCCAGTCGAAGGTACGCACGCACAGTTCCCACAAGACCGGCAGATCGGGGCCAGCGTTCCACAGCAGTTGCAGGTCGACCAGGTCGTGCGCTCGCGCGTAAGCAGGATCAGTGACGGCGTGAAGCTTCTGCGCGATCTGATATTCCAAGTCGACGAGTTCGACGGGCTGCAAATCCCCGAAACCGAAGTAGGCACCGAACTGCATGAGCTCACCGTCGATCTCCTTTCGCGCATGCGCGTACGGATCGATCTCCGGATCAGAGACCTCGACATCGAGTGCACCCCAAGCATTACCGAGGAATGCGATCGATACTCGGTACGGATGCATCACATACTCCGGTCGAGCGAGTCCCGGATCATGGAGCTTCACCGCTCGGACGGTCGCGGTGAACGCGACGCGTTCGGGCGCATCCGGGTTGCGACGCAGCTCACCTTTCGACGCCGGTACAGTTCCCCATCCCTCGGTCAGACGCGCACGGAACGCCTGCTCGAACTCCTCACCGCGGACGCGAGCGGAGACATCGAGGTCGGAGGTGGCGCGCGTGCCGCGCTCCCCGAAGCGCAGCTTCACACCCATGCCACCCTTGACGGCGACGGTATCGGGAAGCATCTGCGACACGATCAGCGTGCAGAGCATCACCCGCGCACGCGCAACCGGGATGCCCAGTTCGGCGGCGACCTGCGCGATCCGGGCATTGAGCTGTGTCACGTTCAGCGGTGGGGTCACTTCGCTCACGCTGACACCGCCTTCCACGCAGTCGTGTCCTGCTCGCCGATCAAGTCTCGCCTGAGCGCCTCATCGACCACGGCCTCCCATCGGTTCGGCGGCATCCGATCCCGCATGTCCTTCAGTACCCGTCGAACGGTCGTCGCCGGGACGCCCCCGTAGTGAGTGAGATCCTCATCGGGCACGTCAGGCCGGTTCTCCAGCTCCATCCACTCTGGCAGCCTGCGCCGCACGCGCCGACGTGTTCCCACACGCACCTTCGGCGGGTTGAACTGCCCGAGCCCCAGCAGATTGAGCACGGATTCGCGATGCAAGAACGCCCCTTCCCCGGCGAGTGCCACGGCAATCGCCGGCTCGGTAAGCGGGGTCGTCGGCACATCGCGGTGCGTGTAGACACCCTGCCCATACGCGAGGAGTGCACCACGGGCGGCGAGCTTCCGCACTTCGACGGCGGGCACGCCCGCATCTTCCGCCTCGGCGACGGTCACCACGCCGTTGCGTGCTGCGGCAACTTCCCAGAGGTCATTCCGGTATCCCATCGCTCCACCTTTCAGCCAAAAGAGTACCATATACGGTACTGTTTCGACGGAGAGGTCTGCACCCGAATATCCCGTCGACACCCCTTCGAAAACAAGACACAAGACATCGTCGTCGACGGGTAGCCGCTTGCAACTGAGCGGCCCCGATCAGTTGAAGTGGAACGTCCGGTACGAGCTCCGCACGTTGAAGCGCCGACCTTCCTTCCGCCGCTGCAGGAACCCCACGATGGTATTGACGTCATCCGGTCGCATGCCGAGTGCTCGACACTTCGCACGAACCTGCTCGACAGTGACCGGCGCCCACCGCTCCGGCCGGTTCATCATGTCCGCCTTGAGCTTGTCTTCCTCGTTCCACTTCAGCCCCGACGAGTAGCCAGCCGCCATCACCGCGACGTGCTCGAGAATCCCATCCACCCCGTTCGGCAATGGCTCCTGCCGAACTGCTGGCTCCTCGACAGTCTGAGGCTCAACGGTGCGCCCATGAAACAGTTGGACGGGGTTGGCGTCCTCAATCCACTCCGCGGTCTCGTCCTCATTCCACTCGATGACCGCAAGCGCGTCAACCTCAACGCCCCACAGGCCATTCAGGTGCTTTCGGTTCGGCCAGGCGTAGAGCACACGGCGGCCCGCGAGCGATCCCGTCGAGAAGCCCTTCCACGAGAGGTGAGTGACTCCCGAGGTCGCCACCAGCCGCTTCAAGATGTCGCTATGCACCTGCTTCTGCGGCGTCACGACGACGACAGATCCTCCGGGCTGTTCCGCAAGCCACTTGATCGCGCGCAGGTTCTGCGGCTCACGAGAGGTCTCTCCCTCGCTCAGCCGCGAGATCGCGACGGGGAACTGATAGGCGTCGGAAGTCAACGGCAGCACCTCACTTCGGGTTGGGATACTCACGGTAGTGGTGGCCACCGACATTCTTAGGTTGGAAAGCGCGGAGATTGTGCGCCCTCAGTTCGACAACGACGAGCCCGCTGGCGTTACAAGATCCGGGGCGCCTTGCGGCCGGATGATCGCGACTTGGTGTCGCGCGCGCGTGATGCCGACCCGCAGCAGACGTCGCGCTGCGGCGCGTTGCGCCTCCGTATCGGTGTCGCGGAAGAAGCTGCCTTGGTACTGCCCCTCGACAAGCAGGACGCCATCGAACTCCTTGCCCTTGGCCTTGTGAATGGTCATGAGCACGCAACCGCGCGGGTCGCGCTGGTCGGCTTGAAGCCTGCCTGCCTCCAGCGCACGGCGTACCAGGTCAATGGCGCGACCGTAGCTGCCGTGAAGATCCCACGCTGTGGCAAGTCGGCTTCCGATCTCATCGGTTGCGCGGAAGAGTCGGACGAACTTGGCGTTCGCTAGCAGATCCGACAGGTCGTTCCCGGCACCGAGCAGATCACGTGCTTGTAGCCAATCCCGGGCCGGATCACCCTGGAGCACCAGACCGCTGTCGTACGAGGCGGTGAGAGCTTTGGTGCTCGTCAGCCGCTGCCCCTCACCTCTGCGTGCACGGTCCGCGGCCGTCCGGTATCGCTCGCTGGTCTGCCGGGCGGCGTTGCTCGCGCTGGCAGCATTCTTGGCATCGAAGTAGTCGGCGATGCGATCGAAGGTCTGGCCCAGTGCATCGTCCTTTGAGTGACTCGGCCATTCCAGAATCGAGGCCACCACCAACGCGGCCGCTGCGGTGAGGTCAGCGTCCCAGAGCACGTCGTGCTCGACCGGCCTGACCGTGTGGCCGTTGAAGCTGTGCTCTTGCCCCAGGATCGTCGACAGCTTGCCGACGAGCGAGTTCGTTCGCGCAAGCACGACGATGGAGGGATGGGTGATGCCCGCTTTGCGAAGCGAGCCGAGCATCCAGACGACGCCAGCGTGGACGGTGCCATCGAAGGCGTTCGCCCAGTACGAGCGCGTGATCACGTCCTTGGTATCAGGCAGGGGACGGTTCGTTAGCACGGCGTTGGCGTACTGCAGGATGCCCGCGTCCGGGCTCCGGTGGTTCTCCCCGCTGAGGTCGAACTCCGCGGGGCCGAGATGGGTGCGCAGGTGATTGAGGCGCTCCGGATCTACGCGCGCGTCATAGTCGAAGATGCGCTGATCGGGATCGGCCATGAAGACGGTCTTCGAGCGTGCGGACAGCGCCTTGACCAGCGCCCACTGTGCATCGTCGGTGTCTTGGAACTCATCCAGGATGACCACGGGGTACTTGTTAGCGAGCAGGGACGCAATCGACGCGCTGCCAGCGACGAGTCGGGCAGCGGCTGCGGCGAACTGCCCGAACGCGTAACGGCCTTCCTCGCGCGCCAGGCGTTCGACTTCAGCGCCCCAGTCCCCTTCGAAAGCAGCCTTGGCTAGATTCTCGTCGCCGGGGTAGACGATGCGTGGAGCGCGTCCTGTGAGCAGGCGACTGTGCGTTCGCAGGATGTCCATTGCGAACGCGTGGTAGGTGCGTACGGCGATCTGGCGACGCTCGTCCGAACGCAGGATGTCGCGGCAGCGGATCTCGGCCTGGCGGACGGCTGCGCGAGAGAAGCTGAGGAAGAGGATCTCTTGACCAGGTTCTAGGGCGGGAATCATCGCCTGGGCTTTCAGCAGCGACAGCGTGGTCTTGCCGGAGCCCGGGCCGCCGAGTACCAAGACAGGGCAGTCGTGATCCAGTGCTCCCTGGGCGGTCTCGGAGAGCTGCACCTCCACGGCGCCTACTCCTCGGGCTCTGCGGCGTCAGGCAGCGTCGACGCACCGTCGTCGTCGAGCACAAGCTCGGGGTCTTCATGGAGCTGTTCGTTGATGGTGAGAAGCGCGTCGCGGATGAAGGCGGGCAGTTCGGCCTCGGACTGGCACTGCTCGATGAGCGTGCCGGTGTACCCGAAGCCAAACGCATCACCCTTACGGGCCTTCAATACTTTCGCCGCCAGTGCGGCCAGGTCATCGTCAGCAACCTGCTCGGCCACATAGGGATGGCTTGACGGATAGTCATCGCGTTGCACGACTTCGTCGAGGAACCTCCGCAGCACACGCGTCGGAACCTGTTTCACGAGGATCTGCTCGATGCCCGTCTCCGGCGACTCCCAGAACTCGTCGAACGACTTGATGTTCTCCGTCGCGTCCGCTGCATCGGGGGCATTCAGCTTGTCACGCATGCCATAGACCCGTTTGCCGAGAGCTTTGAAGATCGGGGCGTACCGAGGCACGTCACGGTCGTTGCCCGCGTTGAAAAGGGAAACGCCGGTGAGGTCGATGTGCGAATAGTCGTCCCTGAATTGTTCGAGCGCTGATGAGACGGCGTGTACGGAAACCATTTCCGTCTGGCCCTCGAGGACGAACACGGCGCGGCTCAGGATCGCCTCGGCGAACTGGCGGCGTTGCGTGCGGTACGTCTTCGGCTTGACGGTCGTGGTGTCGATGGGTTCGCCGGAGAACGTGTCCCCGTCTCGCGAGAGGATCACCACGTTCTCCGGGTCGAATTGCTCGATGACGTAGGGCGAATGGGAGGTGACGATCGACTGTCCCATCTGCTGCACCACGTACTTGGTCACGCGCCGCTGGGTATGTGGTGGAAGCGCGATTTCTGGCTCCTCCATCACGAAGATGACCGACTGGTCTTCCTTGAGATCTGCGATGATCGTCAGCAACGCAAAGACCAGCAGGTTGATCGAGCCGGTGCCCTGCTTGGTGAACGGCACCGAATGGTTGCTCGGTTGCGTCGCGACGAAGAGTCGGACGACCTCGCGTAGGTGCTCGCGCGTCAGATCTGAGGCGAAGAACGCCGCAGAGTCCTCGCCTGGAGCCAAGTTGACGAACTTGCCGAGCCGCGTGCGGATGTTTTCTCGGATGACCTTGAGCTGTTCGATCTCTCCGATCGCCGGATCAAGGTCTTGGAGCGCCCCAAGTGCGTCCCGCCACATCTCCGCCGCGCCCTCGCCGCCGAGCCGAAGGATGGTGTCGAGCAGCGAGCCGCGCTGCAAGCTGAGCGCACGCGATCCGGTGCGCAGCGCTCGTAGGAAGATGAAGCCGCAGAGCCGCTTGTGCGCACGGCTGAACTGCGCGCGGCCCGAGCCCAGTGATGCGCGCTCGTCTTCGTCAAGCTCGTCGAGTTCAGGTAGCGGATGGTCGAAGAACGTGTCCCCTATGAAGTCGTCTTCTTCGCGGTCGTAGCGTCCGATGAAGATGACGGGGAGCGCCCAAACTGTTCCATGGGTCTGCTGAGGGTTTGGTTGAGTCCAAGACCGCATCATCTATTGGGGTGGTGCTGGAAGGATGAATACCATGCCGAGGAATAACTACAGCGACGAGTTCAAGCGCGATGCTGTTGCGCT
>JBKEBN010000189.1:0-2812 GCA_047973175.1 Leucobacter sp. | reverse complement strand
CGGACTCAGGCGCCCTAGGTCCAGAGCACCGCGATCAATGCGTTCAGCAGTGCCAGCCCGGCGATGACGTAGAACCCGGCGGGGGCGACGCCCGTCTTCTTGCGAATGCCGAAGACGTGGCCCGCGAGGGCGAGCAGCACGACGAGCTTGACGGCGATCTTCACATTGTCCGGGGATCCGCCGAGCGCATACATCATGCCGACGAGCGCCAACCCCGTGACCAGCAGGAGGATCACGCCCCACAGCACGATGGGCTGCACGCGCCCCTCGCCGCGCTTCGCCGCGGGAAGCTGCGCGAGCGCGCCGCCGAACACCAGTCCGAAGCCGACGATGAGCAGAACCACCAGAATGCCGTTGAAGATCTCCATGCTTCCATTATGTCAGAGACGGCTCCCGCGGATCTCCGGGGGGCGATGAGACTCGCAGCGCGGGGTCAGTGGAAGAAGTGGCAATACCCTTGAAAACATGCGGCAGAACCGGGGTCAGTCCGCACACAGTCCGCAAGAGCTACGCTACTTCGATTTTTGCCTCGCTCATCAGACCCGCTGCAGCACCCCGCGTCAGGTCTTCGGCCGACTTCCACAGGTGGCTATATATGTCGAGCGTAATCGACGCGGCTGAGTGCCCCAAGGCTCGCTGCACGGTCACCACATCGCACCCCGACGCGATCAGGCCGCTCGCGTAGAAGTGGCGAAGATCATGCTGCCGTAGATCATCGTGGCCCAGAGTCTTCTTCAGGTCGCGCCAGTGCGGTTCGAGATACTCGCGCCCCGGCCCGGCAGGTGTCAGCGCGAACAACCACTTGTTCGGCCCGCGCACGCCCCAGTTCTCGACGTGATCGGTGACAAGCTCGAGCAGCTTGTCGGGCAGGTACACGACGCGGCCACTGTCGTGCTTCGGTGCCTCGTACTCGCTGCCGCCACCCTCGGCGGCTCGCACCTGCCGCTGCACGTTCAACATCTTCGCCTCGAAGTCAAAGTCTCCGAGCTGCACCGCGATAGCTTCACCGCGACGCAGGCCGGCGAACGCGCACAGGGCGACGAGGAGCTTCAGGGGCCGCTCTGCCGCGTTGATGAGCGCCCCGACCCCTTCCACGTCGGGCACGACCATCTCTTTCGCACGCGACACCCTCGGCAACTTCACCCCGACCGTCGGGTCGGTAGCGATAAGCCGATCCTCGGTTGCGGCTTTCAGGATCATCTGCACGAACCGCATGACCGTCTTGATCGACGACGCGGCCAGCCCCTCGTCGTGCAGGTGCTTCACGAGCGTCTCGACATCGGCTTTCCTGATCGACTTGATCTTCGCGTCTTTGAACGTGCAGCGGTTCAGCGAGTTCCTGGCGTTGCGCCGAGTCGCTGGCGCCCAGACCTGCCGTTCTTGCCATTCCTCGAAGTAGTCAGCGAGGGTGATCTCCCCCGCTTTCGGGTCGACCCATTGCCCCGTGACGATCGAAGCGCTCTCGCCGTCGAGCCACTTCTGCGCGTCGACCTTCCGGGCGAAATGCCGGGCGTGCTCTTTCCCGTCAGGATCGCGGTAGCGCGCCCGGTACTTCCCGTTAGGGCGCTTCTGAATACTAGCCACGGCGCTTCTTTGTCGGCACAAAGAACCATTTGAAACTCTCGACAAACGCGTCGGCGAAGTTAGGATCTTCCTCCTGGACAGGAGGAACATAAGATTCGAGTATCGCCTGCGGTGACGACCGCTCCCACCATGTCAGGAATTCGGACATATCTTCGGCGTCGATCCCCATCCGATCTGCAGCCGATTTCGTCAACTTCTTTGTGAGCGGCTTACCATCTAGCTCCGGGAAGAGCTTCAGAAACTCGTTAGCCACTTCCCTCCTGATCCGCTCAAGGTCATCTATTTCTGACTGCACTAATGCCATCTCGCGCACTAAGCGATCTCTCAATTTGATCAGGTTGGTAGTTATCTCAGAGGCGAGAAGTTGATGCATCTCAACCCGAAGTATGCCGCACAGGTCTTCAGCTTCGGCTAAACGCAACGGGCGCTCGCCCTTCTCGATACTCCAGACCGTAGCCTGTGACCACTTCCACCCCAGGTCGCGCATGAGGTCTGCGAGTTGCTTCTGCGGTATGTCGCCTCGGTAGTGCGCAACTCGCTTCCCGATCGTTTCGTCTCTTGTGTCTGACACAACTTCAGATTACTCGCTAACCCAGTCGCGTTCAACTAGATTTTGTGTATACTAGGAATGCGGGTCGATCACGACTCGCTCAACTAGTCACAAAGGAGAGGTCGTGACCACCCAGATCACGGAGACCGTGCAGCTTCTCACGGTCAAGGAAGTAGCAGAGATGCTGCGCAAGACAGAGGCGTCGTTGCGGTGGATGATCCACAGCGGTACCGCGCCAAAGTCAGGGATCCTCGGCGGCAGACGGATGTTTCGCCTGTCTGATGTCGAGAACTACATAGAGGAGGCCTTCAGTGCAGCAGACGACTGACAACGAAAATGCCCTCAACGCGAGATTGTTTGGCGACAGTCGCGAAGAGGGCGAACACCGAGACCCCAACACCTACGAAGGAGAACCGATGAACACCAGTGTACCGCGCGATCCTGCGCGTTTCGATACCCGATACGACGTGCGCACGAAGCACGCTCGCATCGCGGTCGAGAGCGAGCGAGCCTACTGGGCCGAGCACGGCTACCCCGAGCGCGTTGATTACCTCACCGGTGCGGGCGATCTCGTCCGACTCACCGACGACCAAGACGCGCACCTACTGCTCAGCCCCGCTGAGGCGTTGACCGTCGCCGCAGCGCTGCAGAGCGTCGCGACTTACCTGCTCGAAGAGC
>JBKEBN010000101.1:0-2476 GCA_047973175.1 Leucobacter sp. | reverse complement strand
CGGCCGTCGGGGGCTTAAGCCCCCGACGGCCGACGAGCGCGGGTGACGGGTTCTGAGCGCCGGCCCCGGGCTCGGTCACGATCCAGAACCTGCGTCGGCCCCGCGAACGCGCGCCGCACCGAGAAGCATCACGTACCCTTCTGGGTATGTGCCGAAGCATTCACACCCTCCACAACTTCGAACCCGCAGCGACGTCCGAGGAGGTTCGGGCGGCGGCGCTGCAGTACGTGCGCAAGATCGCCGGAACCACGAGGCCTTCGAAGGCGAACGCACCGATCTTCGATCGAGCCGTCGAGGAGATCGCCTGCGCGACGCAGCGCCTGCTCGATGAACTCGTGGCGACGAGGCCCCCGAAGAACCGCGAGGAGGAGGCTGCGAAGAAGCGCGAGCGGGCCGTCGCGTCTGGCCGCTACGGCGACTGAGCGCGCGGGCGCGGACTAGGCTTGAAGCACTGCGGCCGGAGAGCCCGGCGTAAGCGGAGGTGAAGTGTGACAGCGGAGCGGGAGACTGTGGCAGAGCCAGGCGACACCGCGGCGATCGAACTGCTGCGCGCCATGATTCGCGAGGCCTGCGTCAATGACGGCACACCCGGTTCGGGGCAGGAGATTCGCAACGTGCGGGTGCTGCAGCGCTTTCTCGCCGAGGCGGTGGATCGGGGCCGCATCGAAACCCACGTGCTCGAGTCGGCACCTGGCCGCGCCTCGCTGATCGCCAGGGTGCGGGGCACTGATCCCGATGCGCCGGCGCTCGGGCTGGTCGGGCACCTCGACGTGGTGCCGGTCGATCCCGAGGGATGGACCCGCAACCCCTTCGGCGGCGACCTCATCGACGGCGAGGTGTGGGGCCGCGGCGCGGTCGACATGCTCTACCTCACGGCGTCGTTCGCCTGCGTGCTGCGAGAGGTCGCGCTCGCGCCCGAGCCGCCCCGCGGCGACCTGGTGCTCCTCGCCGTCGCCGACGAGGAGGCCGGCAGCGAATACGGCCTGCACTGGCTCGAACGCGAGCACCCCGAGGTCGTGCGCGTCACCGAGGCCATCTCCGAGTCGGGCGGCATGCGCATGGGCCGCCACGTCGCCATCGAGGTCGCGGAGAAGGGATCGGCGGGTCGACGTCTCGTCGTGCGCGGGCTTCCCGGCCACGCCTCGACTCCGTACGGTGCCTCGAACGCCGCCTACGAGGTCGGCCTCGTGCTCGAGCGGCTCGGGGCAGTGATGCCCGCCGTGCAGCTGGGGGAGCTGTGGAGCGCCTTTGTGGACGCGCGGATCGACGATCCCGAACTCGCCGAGCGCCTGCTCGACCCCGTGCGCCTCGACGCGGCCCTGCCGCAGCTCGGCGGCATCGCCGGATACGCGCACGCCGTCTCGCGCGTCACGATCTCGCCGACGGTGCTGCGCGCGGGCGCGATCCACAACGTCATTCCCGCCTCGGCGACGATCGACCTCGACATTCGCACGCTGCCCGGCACGAGCGACGAAGAGGTCGACGAGCTGTTGACCGAGATGCTCGGGCCGCTGGCCGACCGCGTCGAGATTCGTCACCTGCATGGCTGGGCGGCGACCGCGTCGCGCGCCGATCACCCGCTGTTCAGGGCGATCGAGCGGGCGGTGGATCGGGTCGCGGGCGCACCCACCGTGCCGATCATGGCGGCTGGAGGTTCCGACGCGCGCATCCTGCGAGAGCTCGGCATCCCGAGCTACGGTTTCGGCCTGCTCGGCCCAGACTGGACCTACGAGCGCTACCGCCGCGGCGTGCACGGCCACGACGAGCGCATCGACGTCGAATCGATCGAGCTGACGCTCGCGGCGCTGCGCCTCACCGTGGAGGAGAGGATCGGGTAGTCTCGCCGCCGCGCGGTGCCGTAATCTGCGAGTCGGTCGGATAGGCCGAGGCGACCGAGTCAGCCCGATCGGCCGAGTCAGTCGAAGATGTCGCCGAGGAAGTCGAAGGGCTTCTTCTTTTTCTTGCGGTCGTAGCGGGGATCGCCGTAGCGCGGGTCGCCGTAGCGGCGGTCGCGGTCGCGGTCGTCGTAGTAGGAGTCGCGGCGGCGATCGTCGTAGCGCGGCTGCTCGTAGCGGGGCTCTTCGTAGCGCGGCTGCTGCGCCGCGGGTGCGGGCTGAGCGGGCTGCACCGGAGGCTCGGCCTGCTGGGGCGGCGCAGCCTGCTGGGACGGGGCGGCGTAGGCCTCGAACTCGGTCTGGGCGCGCTCGAGGATCTTGTCGAGTTCGCCGCGATCGAGCCAGACGCCGCGGCACTCCGGGCAGTAGTCGATCTCGACGCCCTGGCGCTCGCTCATGAGCAGGGTGGTTCCATCAGTGGGGCAGTTCATGGTTCTCAGAATAGGGGTTGAAGCTCTGAGGTCGCGCAGACAGGATCGTATCTGCCGTGGTGGGTTCGGCCGGTCTCTGCGGCTGGCTCCGGGGCACCGTGATCTGAGAGTCGCTTTCTGCCGCTACGACCGACAATGTAGCGGCAGAAA
>JBKEBN010000093.1:0-9397 GCA_047973175.1 Leucobacter sp. | reverse complement strand
GAACGTCGATTCACGGGTTCCGGGAACCCGTGAATCCAACTATCCTGAAACCACTCCTGGATACTCAGGTTCCCCGAGAATCCGAACGAATTCCGCGGAACCCGTTACTTTCCTAGAGCATTCGGGCGCGGGTGTCGTAGAGGTCGAGTTCGGCGGGGTGCATTTGGTGCTGCACCACGAAGGAGCGATCCTTGATCTTCCACAGCCCTTGCCCGATGCCGAGGGTCGGGAGGAGGGAGCGTTCGGTGCCGGTGAGTCCGAGCGCTGCGGCGGTCGGGCCGAGCTGGTCGGCTTCTTGCCGGTAGATGATCCTCGTTTCCGCGTTGGCGAGCAGCGATGATGCGAGCGCGCGCATGGCCGAGCCGCTATCGCCGACGTTATCGAGGTCGGTGAGTTTGTGGAACACGAGCAGGTTGGCGATGCCGTAGTGTCGTGCGAGTCGCCATTGCGCGTCCATGCGGCGCAGCAGCGAGGGGTAGGCCATGAGCCGCCAGGCTTCGTCGTAGACGACCCAGCGTTGCCCGCCCGCCGGGTCGAGGAGCGCTGATTCCATCCATGCCGAGGAACACGTCATGAGCACCGATATGAGGGTGGAGTTCTCCGCGACCCGTGACAGGTCGAGCGACACCATCGGCAGCGAGGGATCGAACTTCACTGTGGACGGCCCATCGAAGAGCCCCGCCAGATCACCTGCGACCAGTCGGCGGAGGGCGTGCCCGGCGTGCCGCCCGTCTTCGGCGAGCCTGCCTTCGGGATCGGATTCCGGGTCTGGGTGCAGCAATCGCTCTACGACCATCGGCAGAATCGGCACCTCCGAGGTGCGCACCGTGTCGGCAAGCGCCACGTCGATAGCGGTGTGTTCCAGCGGGGTCAGCGGGCGGTCGAGCACGGTTTCGGTGAGCGCGCCCACGAGGTCGCGGCGGCGGGAAGCGACTTGTATCTGCCATTCGTGATCGGAGATATTCGCGGGCCTGTGCCCCTCGTCAAGGGGGTTCAGACGGTTGCTGAGGCCGTGGCCCAACACGATTGCGCGACCGCCGACCGCTTCGGCAACCGAGGTATGTTCGCCTTTGGGATCGCCGGGAACGTAGACGCGCCGCCCGAACGCGATGGAACGCACGTACAGGCTCTTCGCGAGCGAGGATTTCCCCGAGCCGACGATGCCCGCGAGCACGAGGTTGGGGGCGGTGATGATGCCGCGCTGGTAGAGCACCCACGGGTCGTACACGAACGAGCCTGCCGAGTAGAGGTCTTGGCCGATGTACACGCCGTCGGCCCCGAAGCCGCCTTCGGCGAGGAACGGGTAGTGCCCCGAGAGCACGGCGGAAGTGTCTTGGTGCTTCGGGAGCCGCAACCGGCCAGGGGTGCGCAGCGACGCCGGGAAGGGTTCGCCTACGGCGGGCAGGTAGCTGGTGGAGCGTCGCTCGTCGCGGAGGGCGTCGGCGACGGCCCGCGCTTCGGCGAGTGCCTGCGCGCGGGCCGCATAGTGCAGGCGGGCGGCGGCACGCTCGCGCGCTTTCCGGTCGCGTCGCCGCTCTTTTTCTGGGGCGACGAGCACGCTCGCGTGCAGCTTCGAGTCATCCGTCATCGCTGCAACCCCGTACCCGGTGCCGCATCGGAACGGCCCGCGCCGAACGCTTCTACACCAGGCAGTGACGGGCCGTGCTCAGCGTCCGCGTTCGTGGATGCGCCGATGAGTCGTGGCGTGATGCGCCCCGGCAGTGGGGTCGCCGCTCGGTGGCCTCGCGCGGTGGGGTCGACGAGCGGGTGCGGTGCGGGCTCGGGGTCACGTTCCGGCTCGAAGTCGGCATAGAGCAGCACCTGCGCCGACTCGGGGTGCGTCACGAGCGTGTACTTGTCCTGGCGCAGCACGATGCTGCCGGGGTGCGCGGCGAGCGTCTGGTAGACGTATCCGTTGTCGAGGGCTTCTTGCCGGAGGCGTGCCTCGTCGCCCCGGTTGGTGAGGTAGTCGAAGGCGTCGGCTTCGCCTAACGTGCTGAGCACGGTGAGCGCCCGCTTCGCTTCACCGCCGAACAGCTCGCGCAGCAACACATACTGTCGGCGCGGCTGGGCCTGCCCGCTTTCCGGCTGCCAGGCGATGCGACCCGAGTGCGAGAGCGCCGCGTCAATGTGCCGTTCCGCCTGCGAGAGCAGCCCTGCCGCTTGGCGAAGCTCCATCCAGGCCGAGAGCGCGGCGCGCTCGCCGACGAGCCGGTTGCCGTCGTCATCGAGCGCGCGATCCTTGCTCGTCTCGTGGACGGTCGCGAGCTGTTCGGTGACTTGCTGCAAGGAGCGGGTGAGCGCGATCAGGTCGCCGAGCACCGGGTAGGTGTCGGCGGGATTCATCGCGCGGGTCGCGTGCGCGAGGCCGCGCACCGCCTCGGATGATTCCTCGGCATCCGCAATCGGGTTCTCAAATGTCGGCATGACCGTCTCCTCTGGGGGTGCGTGAACAACGTCAGGAAGCAGGTACGCCCGTCACACCGAACGGCACAGCGGCAGGGCCGCCGCGAATGCCTGCGCTTGCTGCCCGAGCAGGCGGCGCGTCTCGCAGGACGCTTGAATCGCGGCTTGTTCGACAGCGGCCACCGCCGCGTCGAGTTCCGCTTCGCTCGATGCACTGATCGACACGAGCCCCGCGACCCGCAGGACGCCGTGCCCGGCGGTGAGGTCGGCTTCTTGCTGTAACACGTCCTTGTACTCGGCGGTGTGGGCGGCGTCTTCGACTTGCCCGATCTTCTGCCGCTGTGCCGCGTCGGAAATGAGTTCCGTTTTCTTCCGCCGCAGATCGCGGGCGGCTTGGTCGGCGCGCACCGGGAGATAGTGCAGCGCGAGCGTCCGCAGAATCCCCGACGACAACACGAGCGGGGCGAGGAAGCCGGGGAACACTTGCGAGCGGGGCCATTCGCTGACCCACAGCACCGCATGGAACGCGGTATCGGAGCGCAGCCCATCCCATGTCTCGGTGACCGCGACCGGGCCTGCGGTTGCCAGGTCGCGCCCGATGTCGCCGCGCCGTTCGAGCGCGGCTGCTGCCGCCGGATCGTAGGCGGATCGCAGAATCACGGCGACCTCGCCCGGCGTAAGCCAGTCGCCCACGGTGAGGTCTGCCGCCCGGAGCGCGGTGACGAGGCTGGTCATTTCCTGCCGCAGCACCGCCGCAGCCCCTGTCATGCCGCCACCGCTGCGCCGAATCTGCTTCGCCGCGACCCGCATATCCAGTGCCAGGCTGATCGTGGTGGCGTGGCGTTCCCCGGCAGGCCCGGCCCGTTCGATCAGCTCCCCGTAGGTGGTGGCCGCGAAGGAGTCGTCGGCGGTGCCGTGCGCCTGCCACCACTCGCTGAGCCCGGTACCCGAATCGGGCAGGGTGCGCTCGGTGACTTGGAGCCGGGCAATCCGGCCCGAGCGACACACCGAGGCGAGCACCCGCCCCCAGCCCCCGGTGCGCCGCTGCTGGTCGGCAGGGTCGAGGAGCACGAACGCCGGATGCGAAACAGCGAGTATCGCCGTCAAGGTCTGCTGGTGCGGGTCATGGATCATCGCCGCCCCGGTCTCCGAGTCCACCCACTGCCGGGCCGAGGCCGCATCTCCTGGGAGCGCGAGCGTTCCTGCCGGGCGGGGCCGCATCACCGCCCACCGGAAGCGGAGCTGCCCTTTCTGCTTGCGGATCAGCCAGCGGGCGACAATCGGGCTCCACTCGATGACTTTGCGGCCCGCAACCGGCACGAACGACACCGCGAGCGCGAACCCCCACACCGGCATCGACCAGGCCAGCCCGATACCCCCGACCGAGTACAGTGCGACCACCGCGACCGCGAGGCCGAGGCCGAGCGCCACGACTTGCGGGAGGGAAAGCCCCAGGATGATGCCGCGCCTTGTGAGGCGGGAGAACTGCACCGGTGCCAGCTCGAACGCCTGGCCGTTCTGATTCGTAGACATGCGCGAAGTTCCTTACTTGCCTTGCACGGGCGGGGTGCCGCCGCTGTGCCGAGGAGTCGCAGGGGCGGGCGGAGCCTGCCGGGGATCCGCAGGCGGCACACTCGGGGCAGGCTGCGGCGGGGCGGCCTGCACACCGGGCTCTGCTGCTGCGCCCGCGTGCCCCTCGGCGACCCCGGCGAGGCCGTGCCCGAGCTTCGGCCCAGCGGTCGCCGCCCCGACCGCGACCGCAGCCCCCAACCCGATAGGGCCAGCCGCCGCGCCGCCGCCGACCGCAGCCCCACCAGCAGCACCGCCGGATGCCGCACCGGTGCCTGCGGCACCGCCAGCAGCCGGGGCGACCTGTGCCGGTTTCGGAGCCGCAGCCCCACCCGAGCTGCCCGCACCGCCGGAGTTGCCCGCACCGCCGGAGCTGCGCCCGCCGCCGAGTACTCGGCCGATGTTGCCCTTCAACGCGGCAGAGGGGGCGGCGACGGGCTGTTTCAGGGCGCTCTTGGCTTCTTGTTCCGAGCTGATCGCATGCGAGAAGTCGATGCCGAGGAAGCTCACGAACTTGTACGTCATGTACGGGGCGAAGGCGGCGAGCATGAGCAGTGCGATTCCCGACAACGGATCGGTGAGGGCTTGCAGATCAAGCGCAATCGGGGTCGCCGTCTGGGTCACCGCGACCAGCAGCACCACTGTCAGCACGAGTTTGGAGACGGTGAGGGCGACCACGAACATGGCCCATTTCCCCACCCAGGAGCGCGTGGCATCCCACGAGGAGCCCGCGAGGGCGAGCGGGGCGAGCACCACCGCTACGAGCAAGAGTGCTTTTCGGATGAGGAGGGAGAGCCACACGATACCGGCGGCGGCAATGGCGAGCCCGCCGAGGAAGATCATCACGATTGCGCCGACTCCCGGTATCCCGACGTTCAGGTGGGTGAGGCCCGCGATGAGGAGCCCGATCTTGTCGCCCATCGTGGCTGTCGTGTTCCCCGTGGCAAGGATGATGCCGAGGCTGAGCTGATCGGTGATTTCGAGCAGCAGGGCCACGAGGGTCAGTGCGAGGAAGCTTCCGAGAATGGATTTCGCGAGGCCGAGCCCCGCGCGGGTAAGCGCGCCGGGCTCGCGCTTCACGAGTCCGGTGAGGAGCTGCAACATGAAGAACACGAGCGCGACGAACACCCCGATGCCGAAGATCAGGTTGTACACGCCGACGTAGCCGGGGCTGGTGACATCAACGAGGGTGGTGGTATCGAACACCACCCAGAGGCCGGTGATGAACCAGCCTGCGGTTTGCCCGATCGCCTGCGCGAGCCAGTCGAACGGGGCTTGAATCAGGGTGGCGGCGGCTTCACCGGCCCCGTCGCAGACCGCTGAAATCACCGGAATATCGCATACGCTCATCGCTGCTTCTCCACTCGTTCGTTTCTTGCGGCGGGGGTCAGATCGCCTGGCCGACGCCCCACGCGAAGTTGATGAGCGTCACCGCAGCTCCGCAGAGCACGGCGGCCGCGCAGGAAATGAGCACGCCCACCTTCCCCCTGCCCGCCAGATGGGGGTTGCTGCTGTTCGCACCGAACCCCCACACCACGGCGCTGATGATGAGCGCGAGTACGGAGAGGATGAGCCCGAAGGTGATGACCGCTCCGACGATGAGTTGGAGCTGGTCGATACCGGGGAGCCCTGACGAGTTCGGGTCAATGTCGATCATGGGGAAGCTCCAATCGCTGAGAAAAAGTACGGATCGGAACACAGGTGCGCACGCCGCCCGCACGCAGCAGTGCGCCCCGCCAAAAAGGTTCGACGGGGCGCAGCAGACAGGAACGGGGCCGGGCGGTTAGAGGTGCTGGCCGACGCTGAGGAGCCAGTTCGTGAGCGCGGAGGCCGCGCCTGCGAGGATTGCGGCAATGATCGAGACGAGGAGCCCGGCTCGGGCTTTCTGCGCGAGCTGCGAGTTGCCGTTGCTCGTCGCGATGGCCCAGGTGATCGCGCTGATGATGAGCATGAGGACTGCGACGACGAGCACGAACATGAGGAGCGCGCCGACGACCTCGGCGAGCGTGCCGATGCCGGGCATGCCCGACCAGTCAGGAAACACGTTCACGGCTGCACCTCGCTCTCTGCGGCGTCGTCAGCGTCGGTATCGGCTTCGGTGTCTGGGTCTACGCCGCAGCCGACCGGCGCGCCGCCTTCGGCGCCGTCGAGGATCGCGGCCCCATGCTCGGCGAGCCACGGCACCGGGTCTATTGCGGTCGCATAGGAGCCGCCGGGCCGCACCTCGAAATGCAAATGCGGGCCAGTGGAATAGCCGCTCGATCCGACATCGCCGATGTGCTGCCCGGCAGTGACTTTCTGACCGGGAGTGACGTGGATGCCGTGCTGCCACATATGGGCGTAGGCGGTGGCGACGGTCTGCCCCTTGATCGTGTGCTCAATCACGACGAGCCCGCCCCATCCGGCGCTGAACTCCGCGACCGTGACCACCCCATCGGCAGCGCTCAGAATCGGGGTACCGTCGGCTGCGGCAAGATCGAGGCCGGTGTGCATGTTCCCGAGCCCGGAAATGGGCTCTTCCCGCCACCCGAACCCGTCGGTCTGCACATAGGTGCCCGCCGGAAGCGGAACCACGACCTTCGTGGTTTCGGGCGGCTTCTCCGGCGATATTGGCCCGCCCGTCGAGGGTGGCGTGTCGGGGCCGAGGGGAACGGTGCAGCTCCCGGTCGCGGCAGGCGACATGAGCGTGGCGACCGAGACGAGCCCGACCGACGGGCCCAGCAGCACAAGCCCCGCAATCAGGACTGCGGCCTTCTTCAACATGCCAACCCCTCTTTTCGCTTAGTTCAGGGGGTCGTTGATGCGGGAGAGCCTGAGCAGACGGCAGGCGTCGTAGCTCGGTTCACAGACGAGAAACATGGTGAACGCGACCGGGTGCGCGCTCTCGGTCGGCTCCTCATGCCACACTCCGGCGCGGTGCCGGGTGCCCTCGACGGTGTAGGCGACGGTGCCCGGTGCGAGCTGCCCGGCACGGGCCTGCTCGGTGGCTTTCTCCCACGCCTCGGGCACGAACACCCGGTCGATAGTGAGGTGCTGCCGTGTCTCGTACTGGCGCAGATCAAGCCAAGCGTCTTGCGTCGGATAGTAGCCTGCGAGGTCGCTGAACAGGCCATCCTTCTCCTCCGCCGCGACCGTCAGCACGGCCTCCATGTACGCGATAGGAAGGTGCCCGTCGGAGGTATCCCACGACATGAGCCCGTGCGCGACCGACACGGCGAACTCTTCCGGGTCGCCCGTCGTCGTGAACTTCGGGAGCCCCGCCGAATCGCCGTGCCCGGTCGAGCCGCCCGGCAGGGCCGGGGTGCCCGATGGGGCGGGCTCAGCCGAGGTAGGAGGAGCTGCGGTGCTGCGGATGAAGCCGTAGGCGGCAACCCCGGTGACGGCGAGGCCGAGCACGATGAGCCCCGCAGCGATGATGGTGCGGGCGGGCCGCTTGGGGGTGGATGCTGCGTTCATGGAAAGGAGGTGCGCACCCGTCGCCGGGTCGCACCTCCCATGCGGCTCGAAGCCTCAGACGTCCAGCGCGTCGCGTGCGGCTCGGAGTGCTTCGGCGAAGGTATTGGTGCCGTCGAGTACGCGCAGGAACATCGCATACTGAGCGTCACTCAGGGTCTCGGCGACGGCGGGTACCTCGTAGTGTTCCCACCAGCCTTCGAGGTCTGACCAGAGCACCGCGAACGCGCGCGGCGAGTAGATCGCCGGAGCAGTCGCTTGCGGGGTGCGGGCGGTGGCGTGGCGTTTCTTCCCGGCCCGTACTCGCTGCAATGCTTCGGCGGCCATGCGCTGCAACTCCGCCGAGCGTTCTTCGGGCACGAGCAGCCGCAGCTTCGAGGCTTTATCGGCTGCCGCCTGTCGCTGTTCCTCGCTCAGTGTCTCGTTCGTGGCGAGGTGGTCGAGTTGCGCGATCACGAGCAGCGCGTTCATGCGCTGATGTTCCGGGTTCACGCTCTCACCGTTCTCGATGCGTTCGAGCGCGGTCTGTGCTGCCGCGCGAATCTCAACGGTCTGGGCGTCGTCGGCGGACAGGTCTACGAGCCGGTTGATGCGTTCGAGCAGCTGCGAGGAGTCCTTGCCAGTGATGAGCTTTGCCGCCTGCACCCGGCTCTTCCCGACGGCCTCCAACATTCGCATGTTTGCAGGGGGGTGTGAATCACTACCCCCTGCAACTGCGCCAGTACCGCCGGGAGGGAACCAGCCTGCGGCTTCGCGAGTTTTGGCCTCTTCCATGAGCACCGCTTTGAGTTCCCGGTAGAGCGCTGCCGCTTCGAGATTGCTCAGCTCCTTGTGCAGCACATTGTCGTCTTGTTCCGCGACGAGGTTGCCGAGCTGATCGGAGATTCCCGACCGCACCCACACCCGGACGGTGCGCCACCCGAGCAGGCGGATCGCGGCGAGCCTGCGCGCCCCGCACAGCAGCAGCCCCTCGGGGGTGATGGTGATGGGTTGCAGGAGCCCGTAGCGGCGGATGGACTCGGTGAGCGGGCCGAGGTCGCCCAGGTCTTTCCGGTGCCGCACCCCGACCGTGATGCTCTCCACGGTGCGGTCGAGCTCGATGTATCCCGAGGTGTCGTCGGCGTTCATGCGTGGTCACCGCCCTTCGGTGCGGCGAGCGCGATAGCGAGCACGAGTTCGTCGTCATGTAGCAGCACTTCGACGGGTTCGCCGATCACGAGGCGCAGCAGCAGGCCGCGCCCGGCAGCGGTCGCCAGGCGTGCGGGGTTGGTGGTGCCGAGCAGCACTTTGAGGGCGGCCTGCCAACTCGATTTCGGGATGTCGAGGAGGGCGCGGGCGTGACGGTCGCGGCGCAGCGCCTCGAAGGTGGCGTGCCGGTTGCCGTGCTTCGTGAGCGCCTGGCAGACATGCTCGGTCACGGCGCGGGCGGTGTGCTCGTGCCAGCCCAGCCGGGCGAACAGCCACACCGCTCGGCTCGTCGCCTGCGCCGCCGTGGTGCGGGTGCCCGCGTGCGCGGGCACCGACGTTTCGGGGTCGAAGCTGTCGTGCTCGTCTTCGAGCGCGTCGGTCGGGTCGGGCAGATGGAACGCCGGATGGTAGTTCGTGAGGGGGTGTTCCCGGTCGGAGATGCGCTCGGCGTCATGGTGGCGGCTGACGCTCTCGCGCCTCGCCTGATGGGTGGAGCAGAGCAGCCCGCGTGCGCGCTCTTCGGCCCAGCAGGTCACTTTGAGCGCGCGGCCTACGACCTTCCACGGGTGCTCAGCGGTGCGGGTGGATCGGGCGCGCATGATGTCGAACGCGGCCGAGGCCACCTCCCACCGGTCAAGGCCGTGCTTGCGGGCGAGCTTTTCAGTAGTGCCCCGTAGAGTGGTGTAGCCCGCGGTGGCTGGCCCCGTCGCTCGCGACGTGGGCGCGGCCACCGTGTGATCCTTCGAGGAAACTCTCACATCCCACTCGAAAGGCATCATCA
>JBKEBN010000012.1:0-18367 GCA_047973175.1 Leucobacter sp. | reverse complement strand
CGGTAGCCCTGGTAGCTGTGCAGAATGTCGAAGAACGCGGGATCCCCCGGCCGAATCAGGCGGTCGGAGTAGACGTGGGGGTGCGGCGAACAGCGCTCGCCAGAGATCGCGTTCACGCCCTCGACGTACTCCGACCCGAGGTCGTAGAGCGTCTTCGCGACCAGGCCGACGGTCTCGTTCTCGCGCACGCCCGGCTTCAAGAAGCGGTAGAGCTCGTCGTAGGCCGCGTCGACCATCGACGCCGCCTGCGTCAGCAGCTTGATCTCCTCGTCGAGCTTGACCTCTCGTGCCCTGAGAAACACCTGCTGGCCGTCGACGACCTCGATGCCGGCCTTCTGCATGGCGAAGAGGATCGGCAGCTCGACGAGGTCGATGCCGAGCGGCTCGTTCTGCAGGCCGAACTTCTCGAGCTCGCGCTTCACCTTTCGCGCGACCTCGTCGGCGATGCCCGCGCCCGGCGGGAACGCACCGCGCAGCGTGGAGATACCGGCGCGCGCACCCGATTCTAGGCGCGGCTTCTTCGCGCCGTGGTGGGGCGCGTGCGGGTCGGCGTCCATCTCGGCGGTCGTGGTGTGCAGCCACGGGTTGTAGAGGTCGTGGTGCTTCGCCGCCGAACCGAAGTCCCACATGATCGGATCGCTGTTGCGCGTCAGCAGCGCGAAGCGGATCGCCTTGTCCATCGCCCAGGTGCCGATGTGGGTCGCGGTCATGTAGCGAATGTTCGAGAAGTCGAACGCGAGAATCGCGCCGAGATCAGACCGTTCGAGTTCGGCCTTCAGCCGAGCGAGCCGCCCGTCGCGCAGACGCTCGAAGTTGATGCGCTCCTCCCAGTCGACCGCGTTGGTTCCGTACGTTGGAATAGGCATGGGCTTCCCTTCTTCCTAGCTCTCGTGGTGAGCTGTAGAGATGATTGACGAATTGGTTGGTGAGCGGCCGCGGGCCGACGAGCCGAGCCGAGCCGCCCGAAGCGGTGTCAGACTTTCACGCCGGGAATCTCGATCACTCCCGTCACTTCGCTCGCCGGGCCGCGACCGGTGAAACGCCGTCGCCCCGCGACCCACGCCTTGCTCGCAATGCCGACGATGCCTCCGGGCACGAACCGCACCACGAGCACGACGATCACCCCCTCGATCAGCAGCGACCACTCGGCGAAGTCGACCGACAGCTGGCGCATGTAGTACACGACGACGGCCCCGATGATCGGCCCGCTCAGCGTGCCGAGCCCCCCGATCACGCAGACGATCGCGGCGTCGAGCACGAACTGCAGGTTGAAGGCGGCCGCCGGGGTGAGGTTGCCCTTCTGCAGCGCGAGCAGCGAACCCATGAGTCCGGTGATGAAGCCGCTGAGCGCCCACACCGGAACGAGCGTGCGCAGTCGTCGCACGCCGAGGCTGGCGGCACCCTTCTCGTCGTCGCGGAGCGCCACCAGCCGCAGTCCGAGCGGAGAGCGGAGCAGCGCGATCGCGGCGATCACGGCAACCGCAGCGACGACCGTCGTGATCTGGAAGATCTCGAGCAGCCCCGGCACCTGCTTGGGCGGAAGCGGGTAGGCCTGCGACGCCTTGGTGAAGCTCCAGTTCATCATCCAGCCCATGGCTGCGAGCGCCATGCCGAGGCTGCCGATGGCGAGGTACGGGCCCCTGAGTCGCCGCAGGGGGTACGAGAGCACCACTCCGGTGAGTGCCGAGACGAGGCCGGCTGCGAGAAGCGCGAGCACGAGCGATACCTCGAAGTAGCTCAGAATCACGGCCGTCGTGTAGCCGCCGACGCCGACGAAGATCGAGTGGCCCAGCGAGAACTGCCCGCCGAACCCCGCGACGAGATTCCACGCGACCGCCAGAATCATCAGCAGCAGCAGGCTCGTCAGGTCATTGACGGTGCCGAGTCGCAGGCCACCTGCTGTGAGCAGCAGCACCGCGGCTACAACGGCGGGTGCGGCATAGCTCAGTATCGCCCGCACGCGCGGCGAGAGTGTCGGCTGATTCATCGGGCAACCGCCTTTCTGACGAAGAGACCGTTCGGGCGCACCAGCAGCACGATCACCAGCACTCCGAAGACGACGACGTCACGGTACTGGGCGCCTACGAGCGCCCCGCCGACGGTCTCGACGAGTCCGACGATGACGCCGCCGTAGAGCGTGCCGGTCACCGATCCGAGACCGCCGATGACGATGACGGTGAAGGCCCGCAGCAGCCAGGTCATCCCGGCATTGGGGTCGACCGAGAAGGACATGCCGATCAGCACACCGCCGATGGCGGCGAGCCCCGCGGCGAGCGAGAACACCTGCGCGTAGGTGCGGTTGACGTTGATGCCCACGAGGCCGGCGGCCTCGGGATCGATCGATGCCGCGCGCACGCGTCGGCCGAAGGGGGTGCGCTTCAGCAGCAGGGTGAGCGCGACCACGAGCACGACGCCGATGACGCAGGCGAGGAGCAGCACCACCCGGATGTTGATGCCCAGCAGCTCGACGGTGCTGGTGCTGTAGGGCGCCTTGATGCTGCGCGGATTCGATGAGAACAGCAGCAGCAGCGCGGTCGAGACGATGATGCTCACTCCGAACGTCGCTGTGATCGGCGCTTCCTCTCCCTGTTTCATGACCGGGGTGAGCACGTAGCGCTGCAGCGGGTAGGCGGCCGCCGCGACGAGCACGGCGACGGGAAGAGCGACGAGCAGCGGATCCGCTCCGGCTGCGACGACGACGATCGAGGTGAGATATGCGCCGACGACGAGGAATTCGCCGTGGGCCAGGTTGACCATTCGCATGGTTCCGAAGACGAGGGAGAGGCCCAGCGCGGTGGTCGCGTACAGACCTCCGAGCAGGATCCCCTGGATGGCAAGTTCCATGGACGTACCTTTACGTGTAGGAGGAGTCGAGATTCGAGGCCACGAGCACGGCCGCAACCGGGCACGCTCGTGTTCGGCTTCGCCGGGTCCCGTTTCCGGCTTTGGATCGCTCGGACCCGGCGAAGCGAGGGCTCGAAAGCTACTTCAGACCGGGCATCGGGGAGACGATCGGCTTGTCCGTCGCCTCGCCCTCGGCATTGAGCACGAGCACCTGGTCGCTGCCGACCCACTGGGTCTGCACCGCGGGAAGTGCTGCGGTGTGGTCGTCGGAGAACGCGATGTGCCCGGCGGGGAAGGTGCCGTCGGTCTTGCCGATCTCCTCGTTGACCGCGTCGGCATCGACCGAAGCGGCCCTCTCGATCGCGTCGAACAGCACCCGGGCGATCGAGTAACCGTAGACGACGTTGCCGAGGTCGCTGTTGACGCCGCCGAGTTCTTCGGCGTAGTCCTTGATGAACTCCTGCTCCTGGTCGAGGCCCATGCCCTCTGCGAACCAGTTCGCGGCGAGCGATCCCTCGGCGAGGCCGTCGCTGATCTCGGGGAACCCGCCCGTGTTGCCGGCCTTTTCGAGGAAGACGACCTCGGGATCGTAGCCCTGCGCCTTCATCTCCTTCAGCAGCGCGATGCCGTCGGGCGGTGTCACCTGACTGATGACGACCTCGGCCTCGGCCGCGCGGGCCTCGCGCACCTGGCTGCTGAAGTTCGTGTTGCCGACCGCGAACTGGGCGCGGTAGGCGATCTCGTAGTCGAACTCAGGAGCGGTCTTCTCCCAGAGGTCGCCCATCACGACGCCGTCTTCCTCGGTGTCGGTGAAGAGGGCCACCTTCTTGTTCGTCTCGACCAGGTCGGCCGCTTCGAACTGGGTGCGGGTCATCTGCGTCTCGTCGAAGAAGGCGTCCCACGCGTAGTTCCAGCCGTCGGGGTTGCCGCCCTTCCACGCCTGGAGCGGCGTGATGGTGACGATCGCGGGCACCTTGAGCTGCTCGGCGGTCGACGAGACCGGGATGCTGAGCGGCGGGGTCGCCGGGCCGAGCAGAGCCACGGCCCCGTCGTCGAGCACCAGCGAACGCGCCTGCTCGGCAGCCTTGTCACCGTCGCTCGCGTTGTCTTGCACCACGAGCTCGACCTGCTGCTTCGCGCCGTCGACCTCGATGCCGCCCGCTTTGTTGACCTCGTCGACCGCGCGCTGGTAGCCCATCTCGAGCGTGGTGCCGAAGGCTTGCAGCGAGCCCGTGAGCGGAAGAGAAGCACCGATGATCACGCCGTCTCCTCCTCCGCCATTCGATCCGCCGCCTGCCGAGCAGCCTGCCAGCAACAGGCTACCCGCTGCGAGAGCCGCAGCAGCGGCGAGTGTACTTTTTTTCATGTCGAGACTCCCTTGTTCTCCTGGTCGTGAGTTGTGGTCGATAAGCGGTGCCGACGTATGGTGTCGGTCTGAGGTGTTGACGAGCGGTTCTGAGCGTGGAGCGCCGGTGCGCCCGGTCTTCGGCGGCGCGGGTTCACACGGTGCCCCGGTGCCCGTCGTCGTGCTCGACGCCGATGTACGCGAGCTGGATCTTGTCTTCCGTGCACTCCTCGGTGGTGCCCGAGAACACCACCCGGCCGCGGCGCATGATGAGCGCGCGATCTGCGAGGGCGAGCGACTTGTGCACGTTCTGCTCGATCAGAATCACCGAGACACCCCACTCAGCGATCTGGCCGACCGCTTCGAGCATGCGATCGACGATGACCGGGGCGAGGCCGAGCGAGAGCTCGTCGAAGATGATGACCTCGGGCTCGCTGGCGATGGCGCGGCCGATGGCGACCATCTGCTGCTCGCCGCCGGAGAGCGCGCCGGCCTGCCGCTCGCCGACCTCCAGCAGCTTGGGGAAGAGTTCGTAGACGCGCTCGAGCGGCTGCTCGTTGCGAGGCGTCTTCAGCCCGAGCAGCAGATTCTCGCGAACGGTGAGCTCGCCGAAGAGCCTGCGGCCCTCGGGTACGAGCGCCATGCCGGCGGCCGTTCGCGCGCGCACGGGGGCGCTCGTGATGTTGCGGCCCTCGAACTCGATGCTGCCGCGACTCGTGCGCACCATCCCCTGCAGCGTCTTCGCGAGCGTCGTCTTGCCCGCGCCGTTCGAGCCCAGCACGGTGAGAATCTCACCCGCGCGGAGTTCGAGCGAGACGTCGTCGAGCACCTTGACGGCTCCGTAGCCCGGGTGCAGTCCGGTTGCGCGCAACCTGACTTCGGCTTCGGGATCGAGATCCCTGTTCGGACGCACGACCTCGTTCTCCGATCCCGAACCCAGGTAGATCTCGATGACCCGCGGGTCATTCGACACCTCAGCGGGCGTGCCCTCCATGAGCTTCTCACCCCACTCGAGCACCACCACCCGCTGCGCGAGTTCGTGGATCACCTCCTGCACGTGCTCCACGAGCACGACCGTCTTCCCGTCGGCGTGCACAGCGCGCAAGAGGTCGATGAGTTCGGTGAGATCGTGCGCGTTCAGACCCGCGGCGACCTCGTCGAGCAGCACCAGTTCGGTGTCGAGGGCGAGCACGCGCGCGACTTCCAGGCGCTTGAGCTCGAGCAGTCCCAGCTGCCCCGAAGTCTTGTGCGCGCGGTCGGCCAGCCCGGTGAGCTCGAGCGCGTGGTCGATGGCCCCTGCCCGGTGCGACCGCGGGTTGACGAACGAGGCGATCTCGACGTTCTGTCGCACGGTCAGCTTTCTGAACGGCTTGGGCACCTGGTGGGCGAGCCCGACACCGGCGTGGGCGGCCTCGCTGTGGCGGATTCGCGAGAAATCCACGCCGCAGACCTCGAGCGAACCGGAGGTGGCGCGCTGGGCCCCGGCGAGCAGGGAGAGCAGCGTGCTCTTGCCCGCGCCGTTCGGACCCATGATCCCGACCAGCTCACCGCCGGCGACCTCGAGATCGACTCCCTTCACCGCGGTCACGCCGCCGAAGCTCTTGGTGAGTCCCCGCGCCTGCACCAGCAGTCGCGGGGTTTCTCCCGGTAGATGGTTCTGCGTGCGGTCGAGCCGCACGGTATCCGTAGTCATTCGTTCAGACTCCCTTGACTGGACTTGACTCTCGCACCGTCGATACGTTCATAAAAACTAAACTTACTGCGAGTGCACACGTGTGAATGTTTACTAAAAGGAAACACAATCACACTGAACACACCTTGTCAAGCACGGACACCTCGGCACTCGCAAACCGTTCGGCAGGTACCGGGTCTCCCGACCCGAGATCGCCACAAAGTTGTGAAACGATAGTTGCCATGATCGATGACCCGCGCACCAAGCACCGCAGGGCTACCCAGCGCGACGTCGCCGAAGCAGCCGGAGTTGACCGGGCGACGGTCTCCCGCGCCCTCGACCCCGCAAAGCGCAGCCTCATCAGCCCCGAGACCGTCGAACGCGTGCTCAGCGCCACTGAACGACTGGGCTACCGCACCAATGCACTCGCCCGCGGTCTGCGAACGTCTCGCTCCGACGTGATCGGCCTCGAGATCCCCAGCGACGTTCACAACGCCGCGAGCCTCTTCGACAAACCACTCAGCGTCTTGATCACCTCGGTCGAAGAGCGCCTGCGGTCGTCCGGCCAGACTCTGCTGATCGCTTTCGCGGCCGCAGACGACAGGGCGGCCTCCCCCGAGCATTTCGGACGCAGCGGCATCGTCGACGGCGTCATCCGGCTGCACGCGGGCCACCCGGCGCGCGCCAGCAGCCGGGATGACGTGCCGAGCGTGTCGATCGGCCTCGAAAGCGACCCCTCCTACGACATCGTCGTCGACGAACGACGCGGCATCGAGATAGCCGTCGAACACCTGCACCGACTCGGACACCGGCGCATCGCACTCGTCAGCGAGCCCCCTCGCCAACCGCGCGGCGCACGTCACCTCAGCGCCTACCGCGACGCCATGTTCCGCCTCGGCCTGGCGCAGACCGACGGTAGCGACCTCGCCCCCCTCGTGGCGCACTACCACGAGCAGCACCCCGCCTCCGCTCCCGAGGCCGTCGAGGCGATCCTCTCCAGGGAGCCCCGACCCACCGCGATCGTCTTCACCGATGACAAGGCGGCGATGGGCGGCTACGGAGTGCTGCGCACCCACCGCCTGCGCATACCCGAAGACGTTTCGGTCGTCGGGTGGCGCGACAACGACGCAGACATGTTCCTGGTTCCCCCGCTGACGACGGTCGCGCTGCCGATGCGGGCCGCAGCCTTCGCCGCAGCCTCCCTCATTCTCAAGCGAGTCGACGGCGACCGCGGCCCCGCAGCCGCGCGCGTCTTCGCCCCGCACCTGATCCAGCGCGACTCCACCCTGCCGCCCCAGCCCTGAGTGCGCGCTCTGCCGATCGATTACGAGGGATCGAATCCCTCCGGCGGCTCCGGCATGTCGAGCTCGAAGCCCATCACCCGGTGGAAACGGGTGAGCGCGTTCCAGACGCTGATGCTGAAGGTCAGTTCGAGCAGTTCGACGTCGGTGAACGTCTGCCGCGCGCGATCCCGAACTTCCTCGGTCACGCCGTGCGGAAGTTCGCCGGGTGTCACCGCGGGCGGCAGCAGGGTCAACTCGCGGGTGAGTTCGAGCGCCGCGCGCAGCCTCGGGTCGAGCACGGCCCACTTCTCCGCCACAACACAGCGCATCAGTTCGTCATCCACGCCGTTCTTCCGAGCGGAAGCCGCGCGGTGGCTCACCGAGTATCGGCAGCCGTTGAGATAGGCGACGAGCAGTGCACTGAGGTCTTTGGTCTCGGCTTCGAGCACGCCCGGGCCGGCGACCTGCCGCAGGAACGGCAGGTAGGCCGCGAAGAGATCGGGCTTGGTCATCAGCGCAGCCCAGGTGTTCAGAATGCTGCCGTACTGCGCAAGGCCCGACTCGGCGACCTCGCGCGGTGCCCCGTCGAGTTCTTCGATGCTCCTGAGCGGTATGAGTGCCACGCTCACGCCTCCTCGAACTGCGCCGCGAACTTCTGCAGCGTCATGTCGAGTGCGGTGTCGTACGGCAGTTCGGCGATCTCGTAGAAGAAGACCCGACCGGCATTGGCCGCTCCGCCCCGCGCCGCGCGGGTCAGCCAGTGCTCTGCCAGGTCGCAGACCTCCCCGGCTTCGGCGACGGCATTGACCAGGCCGAGCTGCTGCGCCCGCTCTGCGGTGAAGGGATCGCCGCTGCCGATATTCTCCATCGCCGTGCGCGCTCCGAGGCGCTTGATGAGCGGCACCTGAGCCACCATGGGCCACACGCCTACGGCGACCTCGTAACTGCCGATCATCGCGTCCGGCCGCGCGACTGCGTAGTCGCAGGCCGCGACCAGTGAGGATCCCGAGGCCACCGCATCGCCGTTCACCGCGGCCGCGATCGGCTTGCTCAGCTTCGGAAACAGCTTGAGCAGCTCGGCGAGGGATCGCGCGTACTCGACCGGGTCGCCGCCCGCACGAATACCGGCCAGATCCAGTCCGCCGCAGAAGGCGTCACCCGCACCGGTGAGCAGGATGGCGTCGACCGTGCCGTCAGCGTCGATGTGCTTCAGGTCGTCTGCGACGGCCGACATGACCGTGGGGTTCAGCAGGTTGTTCTCGGGGCCGTCGATGACGACTCTGGCGATCTTCGGCGTGGTCTGGCTCATGGGCCTTCCTCCAATGTCAGCGAAGCTCACCGTGCTCCACGGCGAGCGTTAAATGTTAGTAAACACGAGTTCTTCGATTTTTGCAATCGTGTGCATTTACTTTCTTTCGCAGACTACCTGGGGTTATCCGCGCAGATCGGGCGCGCGCACCCGGGGGCTTGCGTCGCATCGCGGTTCGTGTTTAATCTAAATGAACAGTTGCGGCAAGCGGTGCCGCTGCGAGTTCGAGGAGCTGCGGGAATGACATCAATCGGATTCATCGGCCTGGGAAGCATGGGCAGGACGATGGCCCAGCGGCTGCTGGAGAGCGGCTTCGATGTCGGCGTGTGGAACCGCAGCCCCGCGGCCGCAGACACTCTCGTCCAGGCGGGCGCACGCCGATTCGACGAGGCAGAGGAGGCCTTCGACTGCGACATTGTGGTCTCGATGCTGGCGAACGATGCCGCTGTCTCCGCGGTGTTCAGCGAAGACCTGCTGGCGCGCCACCCGGGTGCCCTGCACGTCAACATGGCCTCGATCAGCCTCGCCGCAGCGCGCGAGATCGCCGCACGGCACGACGCCGCGGGGGTACGCTATCTCGCCGCCCCGGTGCTCGGTCGCCCAAACGTCGCGGCGGCCGGCCAGCTCAACATCCTCGCCGGCGGCAACGCCGATCACGTCGCTGCAGCAGCGCCCGCGCTCGAAGTTCTCGGTAAGAAGATCTGGCACCTCGGAGACGAGCCGACGAGCGCGAACCTCGCCAAGATCGGCGTCAACTACAACATCATCCACGCACTCGGGGCGCTCGGTGAATCGGTGAACCTCGTCGAACGCGGCGGCGTCGATCCCGAACTCTTCATCGAGCTGCTCACTGACGCATCCTTCAGCGGCATCGTCTACAAGACCTACGGCGGCATCATCGCGCAACGCGACTACTTTCCCGCGGCCTTCAACGCGCAGCTGGGCCTCAAGGATCTCGGGCTCACCGAAGACGCCGCCGCCGAACTCGGAGCAGCACTGCCCGTCGCCCCCGCCCTCCACGAGCTCTTCACCGCGGCCGTGACAGACGAGACACGGCGCGACGGCGACTGGTCGATCATCGCCGAGGTGATCCGCGAGAGCTGACACCCCTCGCAGAAGATCTCAGCACCGCATCGCTCAGTGATCGCGGTAAGTTGATAGCTGGACGGTCATTCGCTCGTGCGCCATCCCGACCGCACGAGCATCGAACGTCTCCAGCGCTACTGCGACGCGCCGCCGACGGCGCACCGACGAGAACGAGATCCCCATGAATGACGTGCCCCCAGCCGAAGCTCCGACAGCCGCTTCGGAACAGCCCGCCCCGAGTTCAGACTCCCTCGGTGCTCGTCTCCGTCAGGCTCGCGAGGCGCAAGGGCTGACACTGCGGGCGCTCGCCGCGACCGTCGGCGTCTCACCGAGTCTGCTCTCACAGGTCGAAACAGGCAAGATCAAACCCTCGGTGAGCACCCTGTACTCGCTCGTCTCAGAACTCGACGTCTCAACGGACGCACTGCTCGGGCGAGAGGCGCACGCGCCGCGGGCACGAGCCTCATCGGAGGCGCAACAGCCCGCACGGCCGAGACCGGGAGTCTCCTTCTACTATCAGCCGGCAGAGGAGAACCCCACCCTCGAAATGGACAACGGTGTGAAGTGGGAACGACTCGCGGTGCTCCAAGGCACCGACGTCGAAGCGCTCCGAGTGACCTACACGCCGGGCGCTTCGAGCTCGATCGAGGGTCGCCTCATGCGCCACTTCGGCATCGAGCACCTGTACCTGATCAGCGGCGAACTGACCCTTCAGCTCGAATTCGACACCCACACGATCAGAGCAGGCGATTCAATGGTCTTCGACTCGCAGCGCCCGCACTTCTTCACCAACAGGGCCGAGGTCCCCGCAATCGGAATCTGGTACATCACCGGCAGGGACGCCGCGGCGCACGCCTCCCCTTCGGGAGTCGAGGGCACTCTTCCCCAGCCCCCGCGCGACACCCAGCTGAACTCCGCGGTCGACGTGCTGCGGTCTTTCCGCGGCTAGTGCGTCCCACTAGCTGAGCCCCCTGGAGCCACGTCGAGAGGAGGAAAAAGCGGCTCCGGCAGCCGCAGAACCCGCTTTTTCCTCCTCTCGGCGGGTGCCGGTCCGGGCACAGGCTCAGCTACAGCTACAACCGCGTCAGCAGAAAGTAGAATAAAACCCGTGCTGCTCTCAGATCGCGACATCAATGCCGAACTCGCATCCGGACGCATCGGGCTCACCCCGAGCGAAGCCTCCATGGTGCAGCCGTCGAGCGTCGACGTGCGGCTCGACCGCTACTTCAGGCTCTTCGACAACCACAAGTACGCGGTGATCGACCCCGCCAAGGAGCAGCCCGAGCTGACCCGGCTCATCGAGGTCGACCCCGAGGAGGGGTTCATTCTGCACCCCGGCGAGTTCGTGCTCGGATCCACCTTCGAGAGAGTGTCGCTGCCCGATGACATCGCAGCCAGACTCGAGGGCAAGAGTTCGCTCGGCCGCCTCGGCCTGCTCACGCACTCGACCGCGGGCTTCATCGATCCCGGTTTCGAGGGGCACGTCACGCTCGAACTCTCGAACGTGGCGACCCTGCCGATCCGCCTCTGGCCCGGCATGAAAATCGGCCAGCTGTGCTTCTTCAGGCTGTCGTCACCGGCCGAGCGGCCCTACGGCGCGGGTGCCACGTTCTCTCGCTACCTCGGGCAGCGCGGCCCCACGGCCTCGCGCTCGCACCTCAGCTTCCATCGCGCCGATTTCTCAGAGAAGAACGCGGGAGCATTCTTCGAAAACGGCACCGACGCCACTGCGTCGGATAGCACCGTCACCGAAGAGGGCGCGCCCGGGGCGTAGAAGATGCTGGATCAGCGCGCGTGTTGGGTGATTGAGCAGAGCAGCGGAGTGCGGCACAGCTCCCCCAGGTGATTGAGCAGAGGCCGCAGGCCGCAGTCGAAATCACACGCCTCAAGTTTCCGAGGAAACTCTGGGGCTCTGGTTTCGACTGCGCACTTCGTGCTTCGCTCAACCAGCGGGACTAGGTGATTGAGCGAAGGCCGCAGGCCGCAGTCGAAATCCACCTATGAAGGGATTTCGGCTGCGTACTCCGCACTTCGCTCAACCACCTTGAAGGTGCTGATCCCGCTCTGCGCGCCGCTGCGCCGCCCGTTCGTCGCGCTCGGCCTGCTTCGCGAGCATCTCGTTGTAGGCCTTGAGCTCGGCATCGCCCGAGCGGTCGGCGGCCCGGTCCTTGCGCTTCTGCTCTTTCGCGTCGCTGCGCGACCACTGCACCGCGACGATGAGCGCGAGCGCGAGCGTCGGCAGCTCGCCGATCCCCCACGCGATACTGCCGCCCGTGTTCTGATCCTCGAGCGGGGTCGCACCCCACGTGCGCCCCATCGCGCCGTACCAGTCGGCGAGCATCAGTCCGTCGCCGGTCATCATGGTCACGCCGAAGAAGGCGTGCGAGGCCATCGTGGCGAACAGGGTGACGATGCGCAGCGGGTACGGGAAACGGTAGGGCACGGGGTCGATCCCGATCATCGACAGGCTGAACAGGTAGCCCGAGATGAGGAAGTGGATGATCATCCACTGGTGGCCCAGGTGATCCTGCGCGGCCCAGCGTGCGATGGGCGTGAAGTAGAAGATCCAGAGCGACCCCGCGAACACGACGGCGGCGACCGCGGGGTGCGTGATGATCTTCGAGAACGGAGTCTGCACCATCCACAGCACCCACTCGCGTCCGCCCCACGAACCGTCGTTGCGGCGCGGGGCCGCCCGCAGCACGAGCGTGATCGGCGCACCGAGCACGAGCACGAGCGGAATCAGCATCGTCAGCGACATGTGCGCCAGCATGTGCACGCTGAAGAGGTACTGCTCGTAGGCGTTGAGCGCACCGTTGGTCGTGTACAGCAGCGCGAGCATGCCGAGCACCCACGCGACGGTGCGACCGACGGGCCACCGGTCGCCGCGGCGCGCGAGGCGGATCACGCCGGCCAGGTACAGCCCGATGCCGAACGCGCAGACGAGCACCCAGGCGAGATCGAACTTCCACTCGGTCAGGTAGCTCATGGCGGTGAGCTCGGGGGGCAGCGCATCGCCGGTGAGCCACTCGGCGGGGCTGATGCGGCCGCCCTGGTCGCGTGCGGGCTCAAGCGCGACCGGAGTGGCGGTGCGGCCGAGCGCACCCGCGATACCGCTCGCGACGCCCATCACCGCGAGCTCGGCGAGCACGAACCAGATGAAGGCTCTGCGGCCGGATATCCTGCGGCCGGTCGTCTCGCGGCCGCCGGTCTCGCGCGCGGCGGCCTCGCGCGCGACAGCTTCGCGGCCGACACCCCTGCTTCCGGCGACCTCGCGCCCGGGTGCCTGATGACCGGAGTCGGCCTCGGCGATGCGCGGGATCAGGCGCGTGCGCTGCACCGCGCCGAACACGCCCAGCACCACGAGCGCCGCGGTCTTGATGAGCACGAGCGTGCCGTAGTCGGTGCTGAAGAGCGCGCCGAACGATCCCAGCCGCAGCCACGCGCTCACCACGCCGGACGCTGCCACGCCGATGAACGCGAGCAGCGCGAGGGTGGAGTAGCGGGAGGTCAGCGTCGCGAGACGCTGACGATCCACCGCCTGCGCCACGAACACCACGGTCATCAGGCCGCCCAGCCACACCGCCGCCCCGACCAGGTGCACCAGCAGCGAGTTCACGGCCTGCCCGTGCCCCGACGCGCCGGCCGCGTGGCCCTGCTGCGCGAGCGGCAGCGCGGTCGCGAGGGCGGCCACGAGCACGAGCAGGGTGAGGCGGCGGCCCCGGATCGCGAACGCCAGCACCGTGGTCACGGCCGCCAGCAGCAGCTCGATGAGCCACAGCCGGCCGAGCTCGATCTCGGTGACGAACTGGGCGAGGCCCGCGCCGAACTGGGGGTCGGGCGAGAAGGCGAGGCCGGAGACATCGATGTAGGTGAAGAGGATCGTGGCCGCGCTCGCGACGGTGAGCAGGGCGGCGGATCCGGCGGCGAGATCCATCGCGACGCGTGTCTCGGCCGGGGTCTCGGTCAGCGTCGCAGCCCGCATCTCAGTGCGCACCGGGGCGGGGCCCCGAGACCGACCGGCCTGCGGGGCAGCCTGCGCGCGCTGGCCCAGGTGCGCGCGCTGACCGTGAGGGCCGTGGGGGCCGTGATGCAGCTCGGGGTTGACGCCCGCGAGCGCCCACACCGCCATCACCGCCGAACCGATCAGGCCCGCAACCGCGAGGTTGACGATCGTGCGCGAGATCGGCACGCCGTAGCGCACCACCGCGCCGGGGTCGAGCAGGTCTCGCTGGTCGGCGGCACCCCCGATCCCGAGCCCCACCAGCAGCGCCGCGAGGGTCGCCGCGATCAGGATGGCGGGAGCGAGGACGCGCAGAAATCGGGGCACCAGACCAGCCTAAGTGATCGCGCGGGTAGGGGCTGCGGAACGAGGATGTGGTGAACGGGAATCTGGCAAGGCGGAGGAGGAGGGCTTCACTGGCGCGGGAGCAATAGAGAGACGCATCGCGTCTCTCGCGACCGCGGTGCCGCCCACGGCGGCAGCCCACCGGAGCGAAGCGAGGGGTGGTGAAGACTCCGACGACAACGCAGCCAGATTTTCGTTCACCGCACCGCAGCCGCCGTCCCTACCCGCGCGATCACAAGCGCTGCGGGTCGAACGTCCCCTCTGTGCGGCCCCACTGCCGTGGGCCGTGATCCGGACCCGGCCCACGAGCCGGCCGCACCCCGCCGAGCCACAGGCCCCAGCCGCCCCGAAGCACCGTTCGCCGGTTGGATATGCGCCCTATAACCGGGTCTTAGGGTGCATATTCAACCGGCGAAGCGCGCCGCGGCCCAGCAGGCGCGATACAGCCCAGCGAAGCGCGATACGGCGCAAGTCCCGAACGCAGAAAACCCCGGCGGCTCTCCGCATTCGGCGGAGGAGGCGACTGGGGTTTTCTGGTGGCGAAGAAGTTACTTCACAGCGGCCTTCAGCTTCGAGCCGACCGAAACCTTGACGCGCTTGCCAGCGGGGATCTCGATGGTCTCGCCGGTGCGCGGGTTGCGGCCGGTGCGAGCCGCCGTGGTAGCGGTCTCGAACGAGAGCCAGCCCGGGATCGAAACTTTCTCGCCCGTGGCGACGGTCTCGGAAACGGCGGCGAACAGACCGTCGATCACACTCGAGACGACTGCCTGGCTCTGGCCGGTCTCAGCGGCGATCTTTGCGACGAGTTCGGTCTTGTTGAGTGCCATTGTGCATCCTTCCGGGGCCTGAACGCGAAGCAACCAACGCGAACCCCTGCTCTAAGTTTGGGTTTCAGGTATCCCCGGCGTGGGGACCCGATCACATGATCGCTAACGAATCTATCTCAATTCGGCAACATCTCGCCGAATTCCCCGGGATTTCATCGCTCTTCGCCAAGAATTCCGCGCAGCGCGAACTCCAGACAGCGAGAAAAAACAAAACGGGCGCAGATCTCAGGGATCCACGCCCGTTCCGGTCGAGCCGTTGTTACCAACTCGCGCAAGCGCGAGACTTCTCGACTGTGCCTATTGTCGTCGTGTCACCACGACGACTTCGTGATGCCGGGCAGCTCGCCGCGGTGCGCCATGTCGCGGAAGCGCACACGCGAGATACCGTACTTCGACAGCACGCCGCGGGGGCGGCCGTCGATGACGTCGCGGCTGCGCACGCGCACGGGAGACGCGTTGCGGGGCAGCTTCTGCAGGCCGACGCGAGCGGCTTCGCGGCTCTCGTCGGTGCCGTTGGGATCGATCAGGGCCTTCTTCAGCTCCAGGCGCTTCTCCGCGTAGCGGTCGACGATCACCTGGCGCTGCTTGTTCTTCGCAATCATGCTCTTCTTCGCCATGATTAGCGCTCCTCTCGGAAGTCGACGTGCTTGCGGATCACCGGATCGTACTTCTTCAGCACGAGACGGTCGGGGGTGTTGCGGCGGTTCTTACGCGTGACGTAAGTGAAGCCGGTGCCCGCGGTCGAGCGGAGCTTGATGATCGGACGTACGTCCTTGTCCTTCGCCATTAGAACTTCACCCCGCGCTTCTTCAGGTCGGCGACCACTGCTTCGATGCCACGCGCATCGATCACCTTGATGCCCCTAGCCGACAGGGTGAGCGTCACCTTGCGGCCGAGCGAGGGCACGAAGTAGGTCTTCTTCTGGATATTCGGGTCGAACCGACGCTTCGTGCGACGGTGCGAGTGCGAAACATTGTGTCCGAAGCCGGGAACGGCACCGGTCACCTGGCACACTGCTGCCATGGTTTTTCCTCTCATACCGTGAGGCCGGACGGCCCCACCCAAGATTTCTTGTCTGCGCGGATGCGATTCAGGCTCGGGTCTCGGGTCGAGACTCGGGATCGAAGCACCCCCGCGGCACGCACGCTGGGACGGCGCACAGCCAAATATCAAGCTTACGCGGCATCTGGCGGCAGCGCAAGGAAGGGTTTGCGGGCTCCCCCGAGATTACCTCGGGAAGGAAGGCAGGTTGCAACTCACTGAACCGTTTCCGCTCCGGTAGAGGTCTCGTGAGCAATCCCGCAGCGACCCTACGCGCGCGGTGCCTCTTCCTCACCGAGAGCCTCAAGAAACTCTTCCTCTTCGATGGTGTCAGCCGCACCAATCTTGCCGCCAGCAAACTTGTTCATGACCATAGCAATCGCACCGTCGCCGGTCACGTTCGTAGCCGTGCCGAAGCTGTCGAGCGCAATATAGGCTGCGAACATCAGACCCACTTCGACGTCGCCGAAACCGAGCATCTGCCCCAGCAGGCCGGCCGCAGCCGCGATGGCACCTCCCGGAACCCCGGGGGCCGCGATCATCATCAGCCCGAGCATGAGAATGAACGGGAAGTAAGCGGCGAACGAGACATCCCCGCCGGTGAGCAGCAGCACGGCAATCGAGAACGTGGTGATCTTCACCATCGACCCCGAGAGGTGAATCGTGGCGCACAGGGGCACGACGAATCCGGCTACGGAGGCTGAAACGCCGTTCTTGCTCGTCGATGCGAGGGTGACCGGGATCGTAGCCGCCGAGGATGAGGTGCCGAGTGCGGTGAAGTACGCGTCGCGCATGTTCCAGAGCGCCCTGAGCGGGTTCACTCCAGCTACCGATCCGGCGATCAGGTACTGCAGCAGCAGTACGACGATGGTCAGCGCGAACGAAACCAGGACGACGAGCAGGAACTGCGTGATAACCGTGACCGCGGCTCCGCTGGCTGCAAGGTCCATGAAGATTCCATAGATGAAGAGCGGCAGGGCCGGCACGATGATCTGCCGGATCAGCGACTCGACGATGGTGCGAAACTCGATGGCTCCCGGAAGAATGACCCGACTGCGAAAAGCGGTGAGCACGATACCGATCACGAACGCCAGAATCAGAGCCGTCATCACATCGAACACGGGCGCGAGCACGATCGAGGTCGCCGAATCGCCCGGAACCGCCGTGATCGTAAAGTAGGGCGTGAATCCCGATCCCCCATCCTCGGCGAGTGAACTCAGCTCACCGTCGGAGAGCGCGGCCGTAAAAGCCCACCGGCTCACAATGTAGGCGAGCAGACCTGCCACAATCGTCGAGCCGTACGCGATAGCGGCCGTGACCCCGAGCCACTTGCCCGCACCCCTGCCCATCTCGGCAATTGCCGGGGTCACCAAACCCACGATGATGAGCGGCACCGCAAAGCCCAAAAACCCCGAGAATAGCGAATTGTAGGTAGCGAATGCACTGCCGAGCCACTGAGGCATGAGCGGCCCGGTGAGTATGCCGAGCACGATCGCGATGACGATCCAGCCGAGGAGCGGGATAGAACGAAGGAATTTCATGGTGAAGCCTTACGGTAGTGCTGATCTTGTCACTTCTGTCAGCGGCGAGTCGCGTTGCTGCGGAATGCGGTGCCGCGTCACTGCGGTGCCCTGCTGCTGCGCTGCACACTGCTTCAGACAGTGTATGCGCGCTGCGAACACCCCAGCACCGCGTCACATCGCATGTTCTCCTGCCGGACCCAACCGAGCAACAAGCTATCGTGGCACATTTCGAGGCTCACTGCGAGCACTCCTCACTCAATGAACGTGGCAGGATCTAAGCATGGCCGCACTCCCAGAGTCCTCTGATTTCTCTTTCTCCGTGATCCCTGACCTCCCCGATCTCCCCGCGGGTCTCGCTCTGCGCGCCGCGCACGTCGACCGCATCGCACCCCGCACCCTCTATCGCATCGCACGGCTGCGGCAGGAGGTCTTCGTCGTCGAGCAGGACTGCGTCTACCTCGACCTCGACGGCCGCGACCTCGAGCCGGGCACGCGGCAGATGTGGGTCGAAACCGTCGGCGGCGGCGAGCGTGTCGGCGGGCCAGGCGAGTCTGGCGGCGAGGCAGAAGCGGGACGCGGTGGTTCAGGGGGCAGTGAGGCCGGCGAGGTGGCGGCAACGGTGCGAATCCTCGACGAGAGCAACCTCGAGCCCGGGCTCGTGAGCATCGGTCGCGTCGTCACCGCGCCTTCGTGGAGAGGGCGCGGGATCGCGGGCGTTCTGCTGCGCCACGCCATTGCGGCCTGTGAGGGCCGTCCCATTCTCATCCACGCCCAGGCGCACCTCGCCGAGTGGTACGGCGGCTTCGGCTTTGTCGTCAGCGGAGATGAGTTCTTGGAAGATGGGATCCCGCACATCGAGATGAGGATCGGCTAGCACGCCCCTAGCGCCGAACTGTTATTCCCCGCCGCGTGCGGCTGGTGTCAACGGAGCACGACCCTCGTTCGGTGGTTGGAAATGCCGCCTATATCGGGCTCTTGTGACGTATCCGTGGGTGTCTGTGGCGCGCTGAGGCGGGTGCACGCCGTTCCTCGTCTAGGTTTTTGGGTGTTCAAATCCGAAACCAGGAACGACAAGAGAACGGCGTGCAA
>JBKEBN010000090.1:0-2481 GCA_047973175.1 Leucobacter sp. | reverse complement strand
ACGGGTGATCGCGGGCAGGCGCACACCGAGCAGCATGACCGCGCCGAGCAGCATCACGACGACCGAGGCGACCGTCATCAGCGCCTCGCGGTGCACGCTGACCCAGGCCCCGAGCGTGCCCACGAGCAGCCCGAGCGGCACGAGCGAGGTGGCGAGGCCGAGAAAGAAGACGCCCGTGCGCGCGACGAGCGCGCCGGGGCTGTTGAAGGCGTAGGCGAAGAACGCCGGCAGCAGCATGACCGAGCACGGGCTGAGCAGGGTGAGAACGCCACCCAGAAAGGCACCGAGCAGGGTCAGGTCCATGAGCGGGGTTCAGCCCTGGGCTCTGCAGGCTCGGCTCACTGCTCGCTCCCCGAGTCGTTCTTCTGCCCGCGGCCGGCTTCGGCCTCCACGACCGCCTGGTCGAGGAAGGCGCGGAACTGCTCGACCGGCTGAGCCCCCTGGAGCGCCTGGCAATTGCTCGTGTCGACGAACGTGGGCACCGAGCCGACGCCGAACGACCGGGCTTGCTCCGAGCTGGCGCGCACCTGTTCGAGCAGTTCAGCGCTGTCGAGGTCGGCGGCGAAGCGGGCGAGGTCGCTCACCTTGGCCTGCTCAGCGTACTCGCGCAGCAGCTTGTCGGTGATCTCGGGGCGGTCCTTGTGCATGTCGTCGTAAACGGCGAACAGGTAGTCGAAGTAGCGCCCCTGCTCGCCGGCCGCACGCGCGGCCACGGCGACCCTGGCCGACACGTCGCCGTCGATGAAGTCGACGTCGTGCACTTCGAGCCGCACCTTGCCGGTGTCGATGTACTCGTCGATCAGCGTCGGCAGAGTGTCCCGTGAGAAGACGCCGCAGTAGGGGCAGCGGAAGTCGGTCCACTCCGCGATGACGAGCGGAGCGTCGACGTCTCCAATCGCCATGTAGTCATCGGCATCGCGACGCTCGGGAACGGGGCACTCGCCGGCAGTCTCTCCCGCGGCATCACCGGCATCAGCCGCGCCCGGGTCTGTCGTGCGGGTTGTGCTCTGATCGGTGCCTGCTTGCTCAGTGCCTGTTTGCTCGCCGCCTGCCCGCTCGGGCGATGTTGGATCGGCTCCACCCTGCCCAGCCGCGGCTGCCGACCCAGCTTGCGCCTGCTGCAACTGCACGAGCTGCGTGATGGCGACCCCGCCGAGCAGCACGACGAGCGCAGTCAGCAGCACGACGAGGTTGCGCAGCAGACGGTAGCGGCGCAGCAGCGTCGGCCGATCCAGGGTTTCAACCGGTCCTCGCCGACGAACGGGCGGGGCGCTCGGCAGTGCCGTCGATTCTGCCGCCGGCTCGGTCGCAGGCTCGGCCAGAATTTCCGAGGGCACGGCTTGATCCCGCTCGGGGCTCGCGTCATTCTGCTCAGACATCGCACCCACCATAACAGGTGAAGCCGAACTCCTAACCAGGTGGTTGAGCGAAGGCCAAAGCCTCCCCCAGCTGGTTGAGCGAAGGCCGCCCCCCAGGTGGTTGAGCGAAGGCCGTAGGCCGCAGTCGAAACCACACACCCCTCGCTTCGCCCCAAACTCTCAGCACGGAAGCCAAACAACCACCTGAGCACAATGGATCTTGAAGACGTTTGATGCGATAATAGCGGGGAGTCACCTGCTGCTAACAGGCGGCTCCCCCAGCGATGGGGAGTCCTATTCCAGTAGGAGTAAGACGCTCAACAGGATCGCAGAGGCCCGGATAATCTGCGGGGAGACTCGGATAAGCTCCCGCAGAACCCGGGCCTTTTGCTTGCCCGTCAGCCCCTTCTCGGGGGTCACCATGCGCTCACCCCCTTTCGGTGCTCGCCTCCGCGACAGGATCACAGAACGCGGATCGCGGGCAAACGCCGCGGGGGTTCTCGCATGCTATCCGAGGCGGATTAACACCTGTCAAGCTATTAGCGTCAAGGCTTCAGCCGCGGTGCGCCCAGAGGACTTTATGAGGAATCAACCATCTCTCAGTGCGACTCCACGATGGAGTCATCGTCGTCGTGCTCTGCACCGGAACTGAGATGTTCGCATTCGGCGAGAATGCAGGTGGTTGAGCGAAGGCCGAAGGCCGCAGTCGAAACCACACACCCCTCGCTTCGCCCCAAACTTTCAGCACGGAGGCCACAACCAACCCCGCGGCGGGGTGGTGGCCCGGTTCCGCCTAACAGCGCCACCGGACCACCACCCCACCACTCCGTTGCAACCTCAACGGGCCGCGGCCTCTACTTCACTTCTTCGGCTTCACCGCCTTCGACGTACGCGAAGCCGACGCATACCCCGACTTCGTGCCCTTCACCGTCACCGTGATCTTCTTGCCCTTGTCAGCCTTCACCAACTTGTAGCCCGACTTCGTTGCACCCTTGATCGACTTGAACCGTCCCCGGTTTGATGCCGTTTCCTTTCGAGTTTGGAAGGAAGATAGAGATCATGCCAAAGAGGATCCCGGAGGAGACGAAGCAGCGTGCGGTCAAACTGGTGCTCGATCATCTTG
>JBKEBN010000148.1:0-7380 GCA_047973175.1 Leucobacter sp. | reverse complement strand
CGGGATATACGACGCGAATTTCCGGCGCGGGACACTAGCGCTTCTGGGGTTTGCTCTCGCTGTCTTCGCTGATCGCGGACAGGTCTGGGGCGGCCACCGAAGGATCGGCGGAGAGCACGAGCCGCGCCGTGATCTCGTCTGCGGTGGCGGGATCGTCGTCCGAGTACTTCTCTGGGAGTGCGAGACTCACCTCGAACTCGGCCGACTCCTCGCTGAGCTCGATCGGCAGCAGCTTCAGGCTCGTGCGGGGCAGCTCCCTGCCGTTGAACGAGAACACGCCGGTCGCGTACACCTCGCTGCTGTCGCTGTTGTCGCGGCGCAGCACAACGGGCTCGGTCAGCAGAAATGAGGCCTCGGGGAGGTCGCCGACCTCGAAGACGAGGTCGGCCGCGGTGATGACGCCGTCGTTGAGCACGATGTAGCCGGAGGAGTCGATGGGAAGCTCGACCGCCGCGTTCGCCGGGCTCAGCGTCTCGAGCGCCTGCAGGGCGATCGGGGTGACGAGTCGCAGCTCGGACACCTCGTAGGTGTGAGAGGCCGGCATCTCGAGAAAATCGGAATCGGCCGAGGTGCGCAGCTCGGCGACGCTCGACCCGACGCTGGCACTCGACGAGCACCCGATGAGGCCGAGGGGAATGGCTACGGATACGGAGACCGCGACGCCCAGGTGGCGTGTTGAACGGCTCACGGCTAGGACTGTCACGTTCCCCCTACAGCACTGCTCGACGACGGACTCCCACTTGCGGCCCGCACGAGTGCTTGACCAACCTCACTGAGCGTACGCGCCGAAATTGAGAGCACCCCGAAAGTCGCATGTGAATGGCGGTCGCCCGAGTGGTTGCCCGCCGCGCGGGAGCTACGCGTCGCGCAGCGCATCCACGGGCTCGATGCGTGCGGCCTTCAGGGCGGGGTAGCTGCCGGCCGCCAGCCCGACGAGCGCGCCCACCACCACGCCGACCGGGGCCGCCCACGGTGCCAGCACCGGTGTCCACTGCTGCACCAGGCACACGCCGATGAGCGCGAAGAGGCCCACCACCACGCCGATGAGCCCTCCCAGCACGCCGGTCGTCAGCGACTCGAGCATGAACTGCCCGGCGATGTCGCGAGTTCTCGCTCCGAGTGCGCGGCGCAGGCCGATCTCGCCCCGGCGCTCTGAGACCGAGAGCAGGGTCACGTTGGCGATCCCGATGCCCCCGCCGACGAGTGCCACGATGCCGATCGTGAGAAAGAGCACGTTGACATCGGCCTCGACGCCCTGCCGCAGGTGACTCGTGTCGCTGGGTGCCGAGATCTTGAACCCGTCGGGGTCGTTGGGGTTCAGCGCTATCGGGGCCTGGTGCGCGACGACGGGCCCGGCCCCGATGTCGATGCGGATGTCGAGGCTCTGGGCAGCGGTGAGCCCGAGGTCGGTGCGGGCCGTCGAGATCGGCAGAATGACCGAGTCGAGCAGTCCGCTGCGGGTGCCCACCCGATCGAGAATGCCGATGACCGTGTACGCGCGGTCGCCGACGAACACCGCGGGCCCGCCAGTGACCCGGTTGATGCCGAGTCGCTCGGCGGCCTCCGCGCCCAGCACGACCACGCGATCCCGCCGCTCGTCGTGCCCCGCGTCGAAGAACCGCCCCGTTTGAATGCGGCCCTGCACCGTCTGCAGCAGCTCGGGCGACGCCGCGACCACCGGCGGAGGGGCCTTCGGTACGGCCGACGGATCCTGCACCCGCACCGCGTCGACCGAGGGCGCATTCGGCAGCTTGGCGTAGAGCGCGGCGTGCTCCACGCCGACGAGGCCCGCGACCCGCTCCACCGAGTCCCACGGCAGCCGCGATGTCGCCCGCTCCTTGCCTCCCGGGCCGCTCGTCGAGCCCGGCTCGACGGTGACGCGCGTCGCCGCGAGCGCGTCGAACTGCTGCGCGATCTGCCCCGATGCCGTCTGCGCGAAGCCGATCGTCGCGACGAGCGAGGCGATGCCGAGCACGGTGCCGATCAGGGTGATGACGAGTCGCGACGGGCGAGCTCCGACGCCCTCGAGCGCCTCGCGCAGGAGATTCCGCGGCGTGATGCCGGGTTCGGGTCGCGACCCCGGGGCGAGGGAGCGGCGAGGCCGCAGGCGGCCGACCCACTTCGGCAGGTGCGGCCGCCACCGCAACGGCCACCGCGGTCGCCACCACCGCGGTCGCGATCCGGCGTCTTGCGCGGCACCGCCTCTCGCCCGGTTGCGCCGCCCGCGGCTCACGCCACCTCCGCGAGTTCGCCGTCGTTGATGCGCACGCGGCGGTGCGCAGCCGCGGCGACCGTCTCGTCGTGCGTGATCATCACGATCGTGAGGCCGTCAGCGCCCAGCTCCTCGAAGAGGCGCATGATCGCCGCGGAGTTCTCGCGATCGAGGTTGCCCGTCGGCTCGTCGGCGAGCAGCAGCCGGGGTGCCGTGCAGACGGCGCGGGCGATGGCGACGCGCTGGCGCTCGCCGCCGGAGAGCGTGCTCGGCGAGAAATCGACGCGGTGGCCGAGGCCGACCCGTTCCAGGGCTCGCCGGGCCCGCGGTTCGCGCTCCTCGTGCGAAAGCCCGGCATAGGTGCCGGCCAGCATCACGTTCTCGAGCACGTTGCGCGTCGGCATGAGGTGGAACGACTGGAACACGAAACCGATGGCCCTGCTGCGGAGCGCCGCGCGGGCGTCGTCGTCGAGCTCGGCCGTGTCGATGCCCTCGAACCTGAAACTGCCGGTGCTCGGCCGGTCGAGCAGCCCGAGCGTGTTGAGCATGGTGGACTTGCCCGAACCGGAGGGGCCGATGATCGCGAGGTAGTCGCCGCGCTCGACGCGCAGATCGACGCCGCGAAGCGCGTTGACGGCCGGCGGGCCGGGAAAGAAGCGGGTGACGCGCTCGAGTTCGATGATGGGGCCGTGAAAGTCGGGGTCGCCGACTCGCGCTTCTGCCCGGTGCAGCGCGTGGGCGTGTGCCCGCTTGCGGGCGCGCCGCACCGTTCGGCGGTCTTCGCCCTCGCCGCCCTCGCCCCTGCCGGCATCCTCGGCCTCGCGCAGCAGCTCCTCGAGCCGGTTCATCGACCGACCACGACCTTGGCACCGGACTTGATGCGGCGGTTCTCCGAGGCGATCTCGACGTATCCGTCGGCCGCGAGCCCGGCCTCCACCGGAATGTTCTCGGTCTCCGCGTCGGCACCGTTCTTGACGTCAATCAGCAATTCCACGCGGTCCGAGCCGTCCGATCCCGCCGAGAGAGCCGCGATGGGCACGGCCAGTACCTTGCCCTCGGTTGACGCGACCGGAATCGTGACGCGCACGTTCGTGCCGCGCAGCATCTCGATCTGATCGGAGCTCAGCTCTCCGGGAGTCAGCTGCACCGTGTAGCGCGATCCACCACCCGCGCTTTCGCCGCTCTCGCCGTCGCTCCCGTCGCCGTCCTCCGAGGCGTCGTCGCCCCCGCCGCTCTTACCCTTTTTGGGGGCGGAGATCTTTGCGACCTCGGCGGTCAGATCCTCGCCGTCGGGGCCGGGAAAGTAGGCCGTGAGCCCGTCCGTGAGCAACTGCGCGTCTTGCTTCGACACCGTTCCCACGATCGTGAGCGTGGCACCCGAGACGCTCATCGGAGACCCCGAAAGCACCTCGCCGCGCTCCACGCTGACGTCATCAACGCGGCGGGGGAGCTCGTCGAGATAGAGCACCTCGCTCGCGGGCAGGGTCGGCAGCGCGGCCTCCTGCGCGGTGGTCAGCGTCTCTTGGGCGTCGGAGATGGCCTCGTAGGCCGAGTCGACCGCAGCCTGCTCGGCGATCACGTTTCGCGCCCCGTCGGCGACGGCCTCGGCGAGCGTCGCCTGCGCCTGGGCGAGCCCGGTCTCGGCGTCTCGCACGCCCCGTTCGGCATCGCGCAGCGCGGTCTGAGCTTCGGGATCGCCGGCCTCGGCTTCGTAGCCGAGCTGCTCGTACATCGCCCCGACCGCCGCAGCGGTATCCCACTCGAAGGTGTCGTTTCCGGTGTCGCCGGCGCCGAAGCCCAGCGACTGCAGCGCCGTCTTGAGCTGCAGCACATCGGGGCCCCGCATGCCGATGCTCAGCGTGCGGTAGGCGGGCAGCGTGCCGGGCAGCACGATGACGGGCCGGCCGGCCACCTCGAGCGCGATGTCGAGGGGCTTGAGCACCGCTCCGATCTCGGGAACCGCGCCGGTGATGACCGGGCGGTTCTCGGAGCTGCCGGAATCGATCTCGACCTCGACCGCGTCGGCGTAGGTGATCTCGCCGCGCGTGACCACGGTGTTCTCGATGACGCGCTCCTCGATCGCGGCGGTGACGGGGCCGGGTTCGGGTGCCGCCGTGCGCGCGGCCAGTTCGGCTGGCGAGACGATGAACTGCATCACGCCGACGCCGACGAGCAGCGAGGCGACCGCGATGATGGCGAGTAGCGCGACGAGGCGCGTGCCCGACCAGGCGCGGCGTCTCTTGCCCCGTCCGTCTGTGACGGCGTTTTCGGAGAGCCCCTCAAGGGCTTCTTCCGCGGCCTCGCCCTCGAGCGCCGCGAGGGCGGTCCCTTCGCCGCCGCTCTCGGCAGCCTCTTCGCCGACTCCTTCTCGCTCCGGACTCACGGGCGCTACTTCTTCTTGTCGACGCCGTGTTTGGCGACGAGCGCGTCGAGCTCGGCTTTGTGCTCGTCGACGAACTTCTGCTCGAGGTCGAACTGGATCTTCCGCGCCTTCCCCTCGTAGTCGGTCTTCTTCTTGCAGGAGAGGTCGGCGAGCGCCACCTCCATCTCGTGCTTCGCGAACTCGTCCTGCTCCTCCTTGCCGAGCTCCTTGTACTCCCCGTCTTCGCCGTCGGGCATCTGCAGCTTTTCGTACTCCTCCATCACCTGCTGCTGGGCGTCGGTGGGCGAGGTGTAGGCCGAGTAGCCGGAGTCGGCCATGCAGTCCTCCCACTCGCGGTTCAGCGCGACGAGGCCCTCGTGCGGGTTCTCCTCGTCGTACAGCACGCTCCAGACCGCCTCCATCTCGGAGAACAGGTCGGTGAACTCGGGATCTTCGTACGCGGCGGAGCCCATCATGCCGTCTCCCCGCACCTCGTGCTCCGCTGCCCCCTGGCAACCGGCCGTGGTCCAGTCGTACTCCTGCGGCTCGTCCTCGTCTTCCATGGCGGCGATCTCATCTTCGGAGGGCTGCGGGCCGTAGAGCGTCTCGTAGAACGCCTGCTGCTCCGACTCGCTCAGCGAGGTGATGTAGTCCTCGTTGGGGTCGCTGTACTCCTCTTCCGAGACTTCCTCGGTCTGCTCCATGCCGGGCCAGCGCACGGTTCCGTAGCCGTACTCCTTCACGAACTCCTCGGAGTTCCAGTCGATGTCTTCGTCGGACGAACTGATCGTCACGGACTGACTCTGCACGTTGGGCTTGTACTCGAAGCCCTCCTTCGTCATGCACTCGGCGACCAGCTCTTCCATCTGCTTCTGCTGTTCGTCCATGCGCTCCTGCGTGTAGTCGTCCTCGTTCCAGAGCGCAGACATGTACTTCTCGAGCGGACCCTGGGGCGTCTTCTTCGCCCCGTCCTTCTCGGTGTCGGGTGCCTGGGAGCAGCCGGTGAGCGCGAGGGCGGCGACGGCGAGCAGCGAAATCGTGGCGGCGGAGAAGCGGGCGGTGCGCGAACGGGACATCTTCGTAACCTCGGTCTCGGAGTCGTTGGCGAAGATCGAACGTGGCTTCGCTCCGGCTAAGTTAGCACATGGGTGTCACCTACGTGGGCGGCTTGTCTGTAGAAAGTCTGTGAAGACGCTACTCTGTTACGCGTAGAACCCGTCGACGGAGCAGCGGCCGGGAGGCCGCGGCGCGATCCCGATCAGCCCTCCAGGTCGATGGCGAGCAGCCGCGTGAGCTGCGCGCCGACCTTCGCGAACTCGATGAGAAACGCGTCGTGCCCGAACGGCGAGTCGATGCGCGTCGCGCGATCCCCGTCGAGGCTGCCCGGGGTGTGCCGCGCGATTTCGTCCTGCCCCTCGAGGGTGAACAGACGGTCGCTCGGGATCCCGAGAATGAGGGTGGGCAGATCCAGCGTCGACAGCGCGGCCCGCACTCCGCCCCGGCCGCGACCCACGTCGTGCGAGTTCATCGCCTGCACCAGGGTCACGTAGCTGTTGGCGTCGAAGCGCCGCGTGAACTTGTTGCCGTGGAAGTCGAGGTAGCTTTCGACCGCGAAGCGACCGCCGCCGCCGAGCGGGCTCACCGCCGACTGCCAGGAACGCCCGAAACGCTCGTCGAGTTCGGTGTCGCTGCGGTAGTTGAGCAGCGCCAGGCGGCGCGCGGTCGCGAGGCCGTGGTGCGGGCCGATGCCGTTGGGTGCGTCGTAGTAGTCGCCGCCGTGATACGCGGGATCGGAGCGGATCGCCTCCAGCTGCACCAGATTCAGCCCGATCTGGTCTGCCGTCGTCACCGGGGGAGCGGCGATGACCGCGAGCCGGGCGGTGCGCTCCGGCTGGGTGATGGCCCACTCGAGCGCGTGCATGCCGCCCATCGAGCCGCCGATGACGGCCTCGAACCGGTCGATGCCGAGCTGATCGGCGAAGCTGACCGTGGCCGCGACCTGATCCCGAATCGTGAGATAGGGAAAGCGGCCGCCCCACTCCCGATGCTCGGGATCGAGCGAGCCGGGGCCGGTCGATCCCTGGCAGCCGCCGAGCACGTTCGGTGCGATGACGCAGTAGCGGCTCGTGTCGAGCGGGCGGCCCGGGCCGACGATCTCGCTCCACCAGCCGTCGGTCGGGTGGCCCGGCGCGGCGGGCCCCACGAGGTGGCTGTCGCCCGTGAGCGCGTGGAACACCAAAATCGCGTTGTCGCGCTGTTCGTTCAGCTCGCCGAAGCTCTCGTAGGAGAGGCGCGCGTTCGGGATCTCGGCCCCGGCCTCCGTCGTCACCGAGCCGATCGGCACGAACGTGCGATCGCCGACGGGGTCGCCGTCGCGCCAACCGCCCGAGATCGGCGGACGCCCCATGAGCGCGCGCAGCTGCGCGTCGGTGATGAAGTCGGTCGGAAACGAATCCTCGGGCGTCTGCCAGTCCATCTGTCTATTCTGCCGCTCGCAGTGGGTGCGCGAGGCATTGTTACGGGCGGGTGTGCGTGAGCTCTTGCCGGTCGACGCACCTTGCTTCCGGTTGTTCCCGGTTGTTCTCGGCCTGCACTGCTGTTTGCGTTGCTGTTCTGCGTTGCCGTTTGCGTTGCTGCTGCTGCGTTGCTGTTCTGGATTGCCGTTCCCTGGTCGCAAATGTGCCTTATTCGGGCTCTTGTGACGTATCCGTGGGTCATCGCCCGGGGAGCCGGGGCCGGTGACCGCCGTGGGTGAGCATCGCAAGGCCGATTAACGCGTCGGTCGAGCGGAACCCGAACGCGACCC
>JBKEBN010000098.1:0-1553 GCA_047973175.1 Leucobacter sp. | reverse complement strand
GGTCGTCGAACACGTGCACACCGCCCGCACCGATCGCGTGGTCGGTCTGACCATCCCGCCAGGCACGACCCAGGGTGTCGGTGAGGATCACCCCGACCTGTACTGCAAGGCGCTCGCGGAGCCCCGCGGCAAGCGCACGGGCGGAGGCATCCGGGTCTTCCGGAAGGAGCAGAATCGTCCCCGGCGCGGTATTGGAGGCATCGACTCCAGCGGCGGCCGAGACGATGCCCTGCCGGTTCTGCACGATCCTGGTGATGTGACCGGAGGCATCGGTGCGGGTTGCGACCGTCCGCACCGTCTCGGCCGTGATCGCCTCCTCGCGATCGTCCGCGTGCAGAATGCGGCCCTCCGCTTTAGAGACGATCTTCGAGGTCACCGCGAGAATATCGCCGTCGACGAGTGCGCCGTCCGCGGCGTCCGCAATGATCTGGACGAGGTTATCGCCCGGACCGATCTCACCGATACCGGCGAGCGTCCAGACCTGCAGCACGCTCAGCGGACGAAACGCACCTCGGTGAGCGTCTCACCGAGGAAAGGCTCAACCTGGTTTGCCCCATCGAGAGCGAACCCGTTGCGCACATAGAAGTGGTGCGCGCGAGGGTTGTCCTCGGCGACCCACAAGTACAGCCCCTCGTCGGCATCGACGACGGAATCAAAGAGCTTCTGCCCGACGCCGGTGCCGTGGTGCGCATGCAGCAGATAGATGAAGTACAACTCGCGATCGCGGGGGGAATCGTCGTCGCGGGCGGGGCCGGACCCGGCAAATCCCACGATCTCACCATCGATCAGGGCAGCCGCCATGCGGTGGTCGTCACCCTGCGCGGCCCAGTGCGTCCACAACTCCGCCATGCGTCGTGGCGAGATCGCCTCCAGTGCCGCCTTGCTGATCAGATGGTCATACGTTTCGTGCCACGTGGTGGCGTGAACGCGACCCAGTGCCTCGGCGTCAACATCGCGAACGGGGCGGACGATGACGTCTGTGTGAACTTCCGCTGCCATGGCCAGACTCTACGCCCGGTGCGCCGCATGCGGAAATCGAGAGATACCATCCGGAGGGTGAACGTACTGTGGCGCACCCTGCTGATCGTGCTCCGCGCGCGGCGTGCCCTGCGCGCGAAAGGACCCCTGCCCGCCTCCGCCGTCGGACGGGTCCGCTTGACCGTGCTCCCGACGGACATCGACCTGCTCGGACACATGAACAACGGGCGGTATCTTTCGCTGTTCGACCTGGGTCGCTGGGACCTGCTCGTGCGCACCGGCCTGATGCGCACCATGCGGGAACGCGGGTGGTACGCGGTCGTGTCCAGCGCCACCGTCACGTTCCGGAAATCCCTGAACCTCTGGCACCGTTTCGACGTCGAATCGCGCTTTATCGGCCACGATGACAAAGCGCTCTACGTGGAACACCGCGCCACCGTGCAAGGAGAGATCTTCGCACGGGTGATCGTGCGCGCACGCATGCTCCGGCGCGAGGGCGGCACCCTCGGGCACGACGAACTCTTCGCGGCGATCGGTGTGCCCGAAGGGCTCCCCGATGTGGAGCCGTGGGTGCA
>JBKEBN010000048.1:0-12139 GCA_047973175.1 Leucobacter sp. | reverse complement strand
TCTTCAAGCGCATTCTCGACCGTCCCGAGTTCAAGGGTCTCGAAGCCGGCATCGTGCTGCAGGCCTATCTGCCCGACGCGCTCGGCGCGATGATCGACCTGCAGGAGTGGGCCGCCGTGCGAGTCGGGGGCGGCGGCGCCCCGGTCAAGGTGCGCGTGGTGAAGGGCGCGAACCTGCCGATGGAGCAGGTCGACGCCGCGATCCACGGCTGGCCTGTCGCGACCTGGGGGTCAAAGCAGCAGAGCGACACGAGCTACAAGGCCGTGCTCGACTACGCGCTCGACGCCGAGCGCGTGAAGAACGTGCGCATCGGCGCCGCCGGCCACAACCTCTTCGACGTCGCGCTCGCGTGGCTGCTCGCGAAGGAGCGCGGCGCCGCCTTGGGGATCGAGTTCGAGATGCTGCTCGGCATGGCGACCGGGCAGGCCGAGGCGGTGAAGCGCGAGGTCGGGTCGCTGCTGCTCTACACCCCTGTCGTGCACCCCGAGGAGTTCGACGTGGCGATCGCCTACCTGATCCGCCGCCTCGAGGAGGGCGCGAGCCAGGAGAACTTCATGTCGGCCGTGTTCGAGCTGAACAACGACGCCTCGTTGTTCGAGCGCGAGAAGGATCGCTTCCTGGCGTCGCTCGACGACCTCGCCCGCATCACAGGCGACGGCACGATCGAGCACTACGAGGTGCCGGCGCCGAATCGGAATCAGGATCGCCGCCGCTACGACCCCGAAGGCGCCGAGGCGCGCGTGTCCGCGCTCGTCGAAGCGGGCGGCAGGGGAGAGTTCGACAACGTGCCCGACAGCGATCCCGATCTGCCGGGCAACCGCGAATGGGGCCGCGGGATCGCGAGCCGCATGGTCGGCTCCGATCTCGGCGCCGCACTCGTCGAGGAGTCGCGGATCACGAGCGCCGAGGTGCTGGACGAGACCGTCGAGCGCGGCGTGCGGGCCTCCGACGCCTGGCAGGCGATCGGCGCGGAGGAGCGCGCCCGCATCCTCTACCGCGCGGGCGAAGTGCTCGAGTCTCGGCGCGGCGATCTGCTTGAGGTGATGGGGTCGGAGTGCGGCAAGACCCTCGACCAGGGCGACCCCGAGGTGTCGGAGGCGATCGACTTCGCCAATTACTACGCGATGCTCGGCCAGCTGCTCGAGCAGGTCGACGGCGCCGCGCACGTGCCGAAGAAGCTCATCGCCGTGATCCCGCCCTGGAACTTCCCGGTCGCCATCCCGGCGGGCGGCGTGCTCTCGGCGCTCGCCTCGGGATCATCGGTCATCATCAAGCCGGCGTCGAACTCGGCGCGCTCCGGAGCCGTGATGGTGGAGGCGCTCTGGGAGGCCGGCTTGCCTCGCGAAGTGCTGCAGTACGTGCAGTTCGGCAGCCGCGAGCTCGGCTCGAAGCTCGTCGCCGACCCCCGCGTCGACCGCCTCATTCTCACCGGAGCATACGAGACCGCGGTCGCGTTCCGCGAGCTGCGCCGCGATCTGCCGATCCTCGCCGAGACGAGCGGAAAGAACGCCATCATCGTCACCCCGAACGCCGACCTCGACCTCGCGGCGAAGGACGTCGCCCTCTCGGCCTTCGGGCACGCCGGCCAGAAGTGCTCGGCCGCCTCGCTCGTGATCCTCGTCGGCTCGGTCGCCGCCTCGAAGCGGTTCCGCGGTCAGCTGCTCGACGCCGTGCGCTCGCTCAAGGTCGGCACCCCCGAGCATCTCGAGACTCAGATGGGCACGATCATCACCGCCCCCGACGGCAAGCTGCTGCGCGGTCTCACGACGCTCGGCCCGGGCGAGAAGTGGCTCGTCGAGCCGCAGCCGCTCGAGAGCGACAGCCCGCTCGCGGTAGACGGGAACGGCGGCAACAAGCTGTGGAGCCCGGGAGTGCGCGACGGCGTGAGGCGCGGATCCGAGTACCATCTCACCGAGTACTTCGGCCCGATCCTCGGCATCATGACGGCCGACACCCTGGACGACGCGATCGACATCGTGAACGACATCGACTACGGCCTCACGAGCGGCCTGCACTCCCTCGACCGCGACGAGCTCGAGCTGTGGCTGCGTCGCGTCGAGGCCGGCAACCTGTACGTCAACCGCGGCATCACGGGCGCCATCGTGCGCCGGCAGTCGTTCGGCGGCTGGAAGAAGTCGGCCATCGGCACCGGCACCAAGGCGGGCGGCCCGAGCTACCTGCACGGTCTCGTCGACTGGGTCGACGCCCCCGTCACCGCCGAGCTCCGCGCGCCGCGGCCCGAGGCGGCTCCGCTGCTCGCCGCGGCTCAGCAGGCCGGTGTCTCGGGCGCGGATCTCGAGTGGCTGCGCGCCGCCCTCGGCAGCGATGCCGACGCCTGGCAGAGCGAGTTCGGGATCGCGCGCGACGCCTCCCGGCTCGGCGTCGAGCGCAATCTGTTGCGCTATCTACCGGTCACGACGCACATCCGCCTCGAGGCCGACGCGCCGATCCATCACGGCGTGCGCGCGATCGCCGCAGGCATGGCCGCGGGTGCCTCCCCCGTCGTCAGCACCCCGGTCGCCCTGCCGCAACCGGTCGTCGAGGCGCTCGAGGCCGCGGGGCTCGCCGTGCGCTTCGAGGACGCGGCCGCCTGGACCGCGCGTCTGCGCGAACTCGCCGCGCAGGAGGGTCCGCGCGGGAGCACCCGCGTCCGCGTGGTCGCGGGAGACTCCCGCGACGCCGCCACCGCCGCCGTGTTCGAGGCGACGGGCGGCAAACCCGATGTCGCCGTGTACGGTGGCGAGGTGGTCTCAGCCGGCCGCGTCGAGATGCTGCCGCATCTGCACGAGCAGGCGGTGTCGATCACCGCCCACCGCTTCGGTACCCCCAACGCCCTCTCCGAGGGCATCATCTAAAGAATAACGAACAGTGAGGGACAATGATGTCTGACCAGACATGGCTCTTCATCGCGCTCGGAGTGTACTTCGCCGCGATGATCTACATCGGCCTGCGCGCCTACAAGAAGACCAGCGGGCATGAGGGCTACATGCTGGCCGGCCGCGGCCTGCCGCCCTGGGTCGCGGCGCTCAGCGCCGGAGCCTCGGACATGTCCGGCTGGCTCATTATGGGTCTGCCGGGGGCCATCTACGTCGCGGGCCTCATCGAGGCGTGGATCGCCATCGGCCTGACCGTCGGCGCCTATCTCAACTGGCTCATCGTGGCCCCGCGCCTGCGCGCCTACACCGAGGTATCGCGCAACTCGATCACGGTCCCGAGCTTCTTCGAGAACCGGCTGCGCGACAAGACGCGCCTGCTGCGCATCATCTCGAGCGTCATCATCCTGGTCTTCTTCACGATCTACGTCTCGTCGGGCATGGTCGCAGGCGGCGTGTTCTTCGAGAGCACCTTCGACGGCAACTACCTCGTCGGCATGATCCTCGTCACCATCGTCACACTCGCATACACACTGTTCGGCGGCTTCCTCGGCGCATCGCTCACCGACGTCGTGCAGGGCCTCATGATGGTGATCGCGCTCATGGTCGTGCCGCTCGTGGCCGTCGTGTCGGTCAGCGGCTTCGGCGAGGCCTTCGCGCTCATCCGCGAGCTCGAGCCCTACCACTTCGACTTCCTCGGCGGCACCGGGGCGAGCTCGGTGACGATCATCGGCATCCTGTCGGGCCTCGCCTGGGGCCTCGGCTACTTCGGCCAACCCCATATTGTCGTGCGCTTCATGGCGCTGCGCACCCCGCAGGAGGCGAAGAGCGCGCGCCGCATCGGCGTCACCTGGCAGGTGCTGTCGCTCGCGGGCGCCGTCTTCACCGGCTTCATCGGCATCGCCTACGTCGCGAAGAACAACATCGACCTGGCCAACCCGGAGACGATCGTGCTGATGATGTCGCAGGCCCTGCTGCACCCGCTCTTCGCGGGCTTCGTGCTCGCGGCCGTGCTCGCCGCGATCATGAGCACCTTCTCGAGCCAGTTGATCGTGTGCTCGTCGGCGCTCGTCGAGGACATCTACCGCGTGCTGAAGAAGGAGACTCCCTCCGAGAAGCGCCTCGTGCTGCTCGGCCGCCTGTGCGTGCTCGGCGTGGCGATCGTGGCCGCGCTCCTCGCCGCGAACCCCAACGACACGATCCTGGGGCTCGTGAGCTTCGCCTGGGCCGGCTTCGGCGCGTCGTTCGGTCCGATCATCATCCTGAGCCTCTACTGGCGCAAGCTCACCAACTGGGGCGCGCTCGCGGCCATGGTGGTGGGCGCGGTCACCGTGTTCCTGTGGAGCGGCGCGGAGGGCGGCGTCTTCGAGCTCTACGAGCTGCTGCCCGGCTTCGTCTTCGCGATGATCACCGCGGTCGTCGTGAGTCTCGCCACCTACAAGCCCAACGAGGAGATCGAGGCGGAGTTCACCGAGACGGAGACCCTGGTCGTTCCCGCCGGCAGGTAGGGTCTCGCGCACGAGAAAACCCCCGGGTGGTCCCCGGGGGTTTTCTCGTGGCCTGCTCAGTAGCTGAGGCGGGGCTCGATCCCGCGACCTCACGATTACGAGCCTTCTGCAGAACCAGTGGCCAAACTGGTGCAGGTGTTGACTCTCCTAGAGAGGTGGTTTCACTCCAGCGATGGAGACTCACACGTAGCGCTTAGACATCGTTTTCCCATGCTCCGCCGCGCCACGCTCCCAACTGATTGAGTTTCTGCCAGCCTCTCTAGGGGGATTTGTAGATCACTCGGGTAAGTAGAGGAGAAAAGTGAGCGCGAGCATGTCCCCCAACGACCGAGCCTCTCTCTTGGGCGACTTTCAACGCTTCTATGACCGTCCAGTCTCGCCCACGTATAAGAAGCAGCTCCTGACCCTCCTCGGCCGGCACCTCCCCGAAACGGGCCTCTCCGAACTCTCCGCCAATGATCTCTCTCGTTTCTTCCGACGACACGGGAGGCAATGGTCAATCTCCTACCTGCGCAAGGTCCATTGTGCCGCCGCCGCGTTCTTCGAATGGGCGAAACGATCCCGACGATTGCCCACCAACCCAATGGTCGGTGTGCAACGTGCGATCGACTACATGCCCGGTCGCGAGATCCCTGCCACCCCTCCCCTGTTCCTTGCCTACGCCGACCACCTCAGATCCATCGACAGAACCGCTGATACTGTCATTCAGCGCGTCGGCGACATCCGGAGATTCAGCGGCGAGGATGATCCTCTCGCGGCCACGCCGCAGATGCTCGGCGACTATCTCCGCGACCACCAGCTCACCTGGAGCCAGGAGTACCGCAGGAAGATCCGCGCTAGTTTCGTGAGTTTCTATGGCTGGGCAGCTCGGGAAGGCCACATCGACCAGGATCCAACCCTCAACCTCCAGAGCATCCGGCCGGGGAAGCCGCCTCGCTCCCCGATCAATGAGACCGAGCTGCTCGAGGGCTTCTACTCAGCGGACCTCGAGGTCCAGACCATCATCGCTCTGGCCGCATCGATGGGGCTTCGCCGGATGGAGATCACGGTGCTGCACACCAAGGATCGCCGCGGCCGCCTGCTCACCATTCATGGCAAGGGCAATCGTGAGCGCGTCGTTCCCCTCAACGATCTCTGTTACGAGTTGTTGGTCGAACTCGAGCGGGTCCAGGGTGCAGGCTTCTACTTCAGGAACATGAGAACTGGCGATCACGTTCACCCGTCCACGGTCTACAAACACGCCAAGCGACACATCGGTTCCTGGTGCCTCCATTCGCTCCGACATCGGGCGGCGACTGTCGCGCTCAGAGGCGGAGCGAACCTACGCCAGATTCAGGAGTTGCTTGGCCACCTCAGTCTCAGCACAACCCAGATCTATGCGCAAGTCACCATCGAGGAGCTCGATCTACTTACCTCGAGTATCAGCTGGCCACGAGACCCACTTACTCGCGAGGATCTCTCGGTTTCTGGGAATAGAATCTCTGTAGATCTCGACAACCTGAAACCTTGCGAGGTCGCGATCCTTGCTCAAGCAGTAAGTAGGCATCTTGCGGTCAACGCCGCGTAGATACAGAAGAACCCCCGGGATCACCAGGGGCTCTTCTCCTAGCTTCGGTAGCTGAGGCGGGGCTCGATCCCGCGACCTCGCGATTATGAGTCGCGCGCTCTAACCAGCTGAGCTACTCAGCCATACTCGAGATCTCTCTCAAGAAGCTAGACCCCCACCCATACAGACGGGGCTGTCACCGCACTCCAGCGGCAACCGTTGAAGAATATCAGCCGCACTCCGTTATCGCGAATTGATAACGCCTAATAGCGCAACGCGCACATCCCCGCACCAACTCTGCCGGTTCAGCGCAAGTGGTCGAACGGATCAACAACTGCGTGCAGACCGCAGGTCGGACAGATGAATGCAACGCGAATGCCTCGACCCTCGCCTGCATCTAGCGGGCTGGGTTGGCAATCTGCCCCGCACTCAGAGCAGGTGCGATAGTGGTCGATCTCTGAGCCGTCGCCAACCTCAACCATCATGTTCCAACCCTACGCGGGGAGCACAGATGATCTTTCCTCACGGTCGCCTACTGAGGCGGCTCGACGAGTTCGGGGTCAGGCTCTTCTTCTTCCAAGGTCGACGCACAACGAACCACGCTTGTCAGAGGATTCCAAATGTTGGGTCAATCCAGGCGCACACTTGTGCCCCGTCGGGGATCATGACGGCATCCCTCGCAGAATCCCAGTCAATTGCGTCGATACCTTCGATGTCGACGAACTCAGCGGGCCCGAGCCCCTCGAGGTCGCGCTCGTTCTGGGTTCTGGTGTCCAGGCGGACTCTCGCAACAGCTTTCATGCTCCACAGGCTACCTCTCCACGTTAGGTCGCGTCGGACCGCTTGTGTAACATCATCTTTCGAATATATGTTCGAGTGAATGGGAGTGTGAGATGTGGGTGCAGGAGATCCGGAAGCACACGGACGACGCCGAGATGGCGATCGTCGAGATCAACGGCGTCGAGATCGCTTGCGGGTTTCCCTCCCCCTCCCAGGACTACGAGACCAAGGAGATCGACCTGAACGAGAAGCTCATGCCGAATCAGGTGTCATCCTTCCTGGTGCGAGTTCGAGGCCACTCGATGACGGGGGCCGGGATCTTCGACGGAGACGAACTCGTCGTCGACCGCTCGATCCGCGCCGAAGACGGGCACGTCGTGATCGCGGTCGTCGACGGCGAACTCACCGTGAAGCGGCTTCGAGTACTCCGCGACCGCGTGGTGCTCGCGGCCGAGAACCCCAACTTCCCGGACATCGAGGTTGCCGAGCTCTCCGACCTGCGGATCTGGGGGGTTGTAACGAGGAGCCTGCATCATGTCCTCCGAACCTGAACGCATGATCGCGCTCGTCGACTGCGAGAGCTTCTACGCATCCTGCGAGCGCGTCTTCCACCCATCCCTCGACGAGAAGCCTGTGGTGGTGCTCTCCAACAACGACGGGTGCGTCGTCGCGATGAGCCGGGAAGCGAAGCATCTGGAGATCCCGATGGGGACGCCGTGGTTCAAGCTCGAGGGGTACGCCCGCGCCGCCGGCGTCGTAGCGCGCTCGAGCAACTACGAGCTCTACGGTTCATTGTCCACCCGCGTGATGGAGATCATCGGGCGCTTCTCCGCCTGGCAAGAAGTCTACTCCATCGACGAGTCCTTCATCGGTCTCACCGGCACCGTCGACGAGCTCACACAGATCGGGCACGAGATCCGTGCCGAGGTTCTCCGCTGTGTCGGGATCCCCGTCCGTGTCGGAATCGGCCGGTCCAAGACCCTCGCGAAGCTCGCGTCCCGTGGCGCGAAAGCCGACCTGACACTCGGCGGGGTCTGCCACATCGGCCGCTACTCCCCCGCACACCTCGACCGCATCATGGCCGCCACCGCGGTCGACGATCTCTGGGGCGTCGCATCCCGCACCCGTAAGAAGCTCGCCGGCCTCGGGATCTTCACCGCGGCCGATCTCCGCGACGCCACCCCGAAGTGGATCCGCAAACGTTTCTCGGTCGTGCTCGAGCGGACCGTGCTCGAGCTCAACGGGATCCCCTGCATCCCTCTCGACGTGCCACGCGAGTTCAAGGACCAGCTCATCTTCTCCAGATCGTTCTCCACGCCCGTGACGACCGCGGCCGAGATGCACCAGGTGCTCTCCATCTACTCGCAGAAGGTGAGCAGCCGGCTCCGACGCCACGACCAGGTCGCCGGCGTCGTGACCGCGTGGGCGATGACCAGCTGGTACGCGACAGGGGAGACCCACACCGCATCGATCAGCATGGGCCTCCCGACCGAGACCGACGACCCGATCGCGATCACGAAAGCGGCCGGACAGCTCGCGCCGAGGATCCGCCACGGGGCGAAGTACGTTCGCGCCGGCGTCGTCCTCACCGCGCTCCGCCCCCGCGGCGCGCAGACACCGCTCGAGATCTTCCAACCCCAGTTCGAAGGACGACGCGTCGGCGACACCCTCGACGCGATCGAGCGACACCTCGGCCCAGGCGTCATCGGCGTCGGACGCAGTGGACTCAAGACGCCGCCAGCGTGGAACATGCGACGCGACATGCTGTCGCGACGCGCCACGACGCACTGGGACGAGCTCTGTGTCGTGTACGCCTGACGCAACACCATGACGCCAGGATGACGCGACGAGTTGTCGCGACACAACTACTCCGTTACTCGAAATTCGAGTAACGGGACAGGAGTCACGCTGGCTTGATCAGGTCAGGTTCGTCGCCGCGGAGCGGACGGACGACATACTCGCGGAGCCCGTCGCTCGTCGGGAGTGACGCCTCTGAAACCGCGTCAACGAGGAGCTTGTCGCCCAAGGTCTTCGGGTCGAGCCAATCTGCAAGCAGCTCGTCGGCCATGAACACCGGCATGCGGTTGTGCAGACCGGCCATCACGCCCGCCGAGTCTCTCGTCAGGATCGTCGCCGTCAAGTGCCAACCGTCATCGTCCCCCGCGCCCGGCTCGTGCCACCACGAGTACAGGCCCGCCAGCGGGAGGACCGGTTCAGGTCCGAAGATCGCGTGCGGGACCCGAGCAGCCTTCGGGCCGGTCCACTCGTAAAACCCCGTCGCCGGGATCACGCAGCGGCGATTCTTCACCGGGGCCTTGAACGATACCTTCTCCGTCACCGTCTCAGAGCGTGCGTTGAACATCGGGAACCGTGACTTCATCTCCTTCGACCACGGCGGCACCAGCGACCAGTAGGCGTACTCGAACCGCGGGTCGCCGCTCTTCGGGTCCGAGAACACGATCGGAAGATTCTGTGTAGGTTTCAAGTTCCACGTCGGCTCATACTCTGCCGGCAACTCCTTCATCCACGAAGAGATCTCCATATCGGTGGCCCCACCGATATTCTCCTCGTAGTCGACGATCACTCTTCCGCACATGCCCTTAGGGTACGCTCGTCCCCCGCCCGGGAACAGATCGCCTAACGGCGGGGCGCCGGCGACGGAGGCCGGCACCAACGACGCCCGCAAGCGGGCGCACTTCTCGCTGAGCCCTCGGGTCTCAGTTTTCTTGCCGTGAGGCCTTCGGCAGTCTGCGTCGGGATCAGCTCCACGCAAGCCGCCGAGACGTCCTCTGCGTGGACGTCTCTTGACGCAACACTCTCGCGCGCCTCTCAACTGGGTCTCGGTCGCGCGGGAGCGATCGCTCGGACTGCGCTCCACCTCACCCGCCTCGCCAGGAACTACGTGCCTTCACGGCAAGAAAACGTGAGGGATTGAGCGAGAGGAAGAACCACATGTCGAACATTGCCGCCGTTGACCAGGTCTACTCCGACGCTGAGACCGTAGCGCTCGTGGAGCAGCTCGAGACCGTTCAAGGAGAGGAACGAGCACGCGAGAGCCTTGCGCGGATCATGTGGTCACGGATCACAGAGCCGGGTGATCGCACCGCCTCGATCCTCATTCGGGTGCTCGGAGCAGAACGAGTACTCGAGCTTCTACATTCTGGCGACGTCGAGAACCCAGCGAAGATCAGTGCCTCGATCTTCAATGCGCACAACCAGTCGGAGCACGCCACGCTCTTCCTTTCCGAGGAGACGATCCGGGACGGAGTATCTCGTTGGATGAAGCGGCTTGACCCGGCAGTCGTTGCCTCAGACGTCACCCGTGCGGCGGCGCATCGGATGCAGCTTGTGCTTCCCGGTGACCCGGATTGGCCCGGGCAGGTCGACTCGCTGAACGAACGCAGCGCAGCACCCCACCTCCTGTGGGTGCACGGCGACACGGGAGCACTCGAAGCCCCACTGATCTCGATCGTCGGCGCACGCGCCTGCGCGGGCTACGGAGCGCACATCACGGCCGAACTCGCGGACGGTCTCGGTTCCTTCGGCATCACCATCGCGTCCGGCGGCGCCTACGGCGTCGACGCCACGGCTCACCGTACTGCACTCGCGGGAGATCATCAGACCGTGGCCGTGGTGTCCGGAGGACTCGACCGGCCATACCCTCAAGCACACACTGCCCTCCTCGAGAAGATCGCCGCCAACGGCGCAGTGATCTCCTAAGTTGGCCCCGGATCATCTCCCACTCGTTGGTGGTTCCTCATGCGGAACAGGATCCTCGCGGCTCTCTCAGCCGCAACCATCGTCACCGAGGCAGGCAATCGCTCGGGCAGCCTGAGTACCGCAGGCCATGCACGCGACCTGGGCCGCTCGGTCGGAGCCGTGCCCGGCCCGATCACCAGCAGTTCCTCAGCAGGCTGCAATCACCTCATCCGGGAAGGGGAAGCGAAACTCGTCACCACAGCCGCAGAGGCCTTGGAACTCCTCAACTGAGCGGGCGGTTGTGCCGCGGTCCCACACCGCGGCACAACCAGAATCTCGCGTAGTGCTTCGAATTGGGTCGCCCCAATCTTGGGGCGAGTGGCCGGCGACAGAGGCCGGCCATACGTTCGCGCACAGCGCGACCTCAATTTTTCGAGCCGGAGGCTCATTTTCTTGCCGTGAAGCCTGCGGCAGTCTACGGACGAGCCGCTTCCGCACAACCCGCCGAGGCCCCCGCTACGCGGCCGCCTCTTGACGCGACCCCGCTCGCGCGTCTCTCGACTACGTCTCGGCCGCGCTGGGCGAGGTCGCTCGAGTTGTGCTCCAGCAACATCGTCTCCACCAGGCACTACGTGCCTTCACTGCAAAAAACGTGAGGGAGGGATCCAGGAGAAGCGCGGAGTGGTGCTTCGTAGGGCAGAGGAGAACATCATGAGCAAGAAGATCACCGTTTACAGCGCACCGCAGTGCATGCAGTGCAAGCTGACGCAGCGCGCACTCGACGAGCAGGGCATCGACTACGACGTCGTGGATCTCTCCGAGAATCCCGACGCCCTCGACTACGTAAAGAACGGGCTCGGGTTCTCCCAGGCGCCGGTCGTGGAGACTCCGAGCGACAGCTGGGCCGGATTCCAGCCGGGCCGAATCAAGGACCTGGGCCCCACGCAGCCGACCCTGTGAATCAGCATCCATATCGGGAACCCATCGGAGGAAGAACGGTGAAGCGCTCTGGGTTTGTTGGAGGCTCCTGATCTTGGAAACAAGGATGGAGTTATGCCGAAGGAACAGAGTGTGGGGAAGCCGACGACGCGTCGCTATTCGGTCGAGGAGAAGGCTGCTGCGGGTGCGGATGGTGAGTACGCTGCGTGCCGAGCTCGGCGTCACGCAGGGGACACTGCAGAGTGTCGCGACGCAACACGGTATTGGGGTCTACTCCTTGCGGACGTGGGTGAAACAGTCCGATAACTATGATCGCGTCACCACCGGCGTGAGCAGCGCCGAGGCGCAACGAGTGAAAGAGCTGGAGCAGGAGAACCGGGAACTTCGCCGCGCCAACGAGGTGTTGAAGCGGGCGGCGGTGAGCTCAACCCGTCAGCGCAACAGTGCTTGGAGTCTATCGGCTGGAGTGTCGAAGTCGAGGGTCTTCCGTGGCCGTGAGTTGAGGCGATCTGCGACGGCGTTGAGGTCGGCCTGGGTGAGGTCCTGCATACTGACACCCTTGGGGAAGTACTGACGCAGCAACCTGTTCGTGTTCTCGTTCGTGCCGCGCTGCCAGGGGCTGTGTGGATCCGCGAAATAGACGTCGATACCGGTGTTGCGCGTGATGGTCTTGTGGTCCGCGAGCTCCATGCCGCGATCCCAAGTCAACGAGCGGCGCAGTTGCTCGGGTAGCAGGTTCATCTCACGGGATAGCCCCGCGGTGACGGAGGCCATGTCGCGGCCGTCGACCTGGA
>JBKEBN010000029.1:0-8860 GCA_047973175.1 Leucobacter sp. | reverse complement strand
CGGGATGCATGATAAAGCTGGGGTTCGTCGGCGTAGTGGTGCTACGTTGACGAACCCCAGCTGCGATCATGCGCCCGATCAGGAAGCGACACGCAGCGGTTATTTACTGGAGGGCCCTTAGCGAATATTGATCGCGCCGCTCGCGTCACCGGCGGGTGCGTCGCCCTTGCGATACGCCCGGGTGGCGAGCATGTAGATCCAGCCGACTGCGACGATCACGACCGTGGTGATGATCAGCAGGTAGTCTTCTCCCCAGCCACCGCCGGTCGGCCGCGGCCACAGGATATTCGCGATGGCCGCGATGCCCCAGATGAGCGCGGCGATGTTGACTGGGTAGCCCCACGCGCCGAGCTTGAACTTGCCCGCCGGCTGCCACCCGAGAAAGCGGGCGCGCAGCGCGGCGAGCACCACCATCTGGAAGCCGACGTAGATGCCCACGGTGCCGAAGCCGACCATCGCGGTGAGGGCGTCCTCGAGCAGGAGCGAGAGCACCACGATCGCGGCGGGGAAGAACGCCGCGGTGAGCAGCGCGTTCGGCGGCACGTGGCGCTTCTCGCTGAACTTCGCGAGCATGTGCGAACCGGGGAGAAAGCCGTCGCGACCCATCGAGTAGAGCAGTCGGCTCGCGGCAGCCTGCAGGCTCGTGATGCACGAGATGAAGGCGATCACGATGACGAACATGACGAGCGGGAAGATCGGGCCGAACGCGTGCGTGAGCAGGTCGCTGATCGGGTCGGTCACCTCTCCGCTCGCGACCCTGTGGAAGTCGGGCACGGCCAGCACCAGCGAGAACACGAGCAGATTGGCCGCAAAACCGCCGATGTAGATCGTCATGCGCATCGCCTTCGGGATGCGCGCGCTCGGATTCTTGACTTCCTCGGCCAGGTTGCCGTTGGCCTCGAAGCCGTAGTAGGCGAACATGCCGATGAGGGCCGCGGCCGCGAAGGCACCGAAGTAACCGCCGGGGGCGTCATCGCCGATGCCCTGGTTGTCGAAGAGCACCGAGAAGTCGTGCTGGCGGCCGAACAGCAGCAGGTACCCGCCGATGACGACGGAACCGACCAGCTCGGCGATGAGGCCGACGGTCGCCGCCCAGCTGAGCACCTTCGTGCCCATGAAGTTGAGCACGGTGGCGACGAGCAGGGTGCCGAGGGCGACCAGCACGGTTCCACCGGCGTCGAACGAGGCACCGAACATCGCCCCGACGAAGGGCGCGGCACCGTAGGTCACGGCGGCGATCGTGCCGACGATCGCGACGACGTAAATCCAGCCGTTCATCCAGGCCCACTTGCGACCCCAGAGACGACGCGACCAGGGGTAGACGCCGCCCGCCACCGGGTAGTTCGAGACGACCTCGCCGAAGATCAGCGCGACGAGGAACTGACCGACGAGCGCGATGACGAGCGCCCACGCCATGGGCGGGCCGGCCTCGCCGAGCGAGATCGCGAACATCGAGTAGACACCCGCGATCGGTGAGAGGTAGGTGAACCCGAGGGACACGTTGCCCCAGAACCCCATCTCGCGTTTGAACGTGGTGTCGTACGAGTAGCCGAGCGACGCGAGGTGGGCGGCATCCTCGTCGTGCTCGCCGTGCTCGTGCACTGCGGCGGATCGATTGTCTGACATGGTCCCAGGTACTCCCTTGTACGTTCACGGTTGAGCAGCCCCGCTCCGAGGGGGCTGTTTTATAAGTTATATCTAGATGTTTTATTTTTCAAGCAATAATTAGCATTATTCTCATACTGGAGCAGTTTTTCTAAACTATTCATTCGTAAATAAATGAATAAATCAAGATATCCCAGCGGCCCGATCCCGAGATCGCGCTGTCGCGACCTTCCACCCGCCCGCGACGAACGAGCACTGAACACACCTGCCCCTCCGCTCATCCCCGGAATATTCCGCGTCACAGCGCGTTGCACTCCGCGTCACCCGATCTCACGAGACGACCCGGAGGCGAAACCCCGCCGTGTCCATGATCCTGCGCATTCTGCGCTTCACCCGCTCCCTCACCCCCTACTACGTCGGCATCATGATCGCCGCAGCCGTGGTCACGGGTGCCGGCATCGCCGTGCCGTTCATCACGGGTGCCGCGACCGACGTCGTCGTCTCGGCCGCCGAGTCCGTCGCCGGCGGCGACGGGATCCCGGAGGGCGCGATCCGCACCGTCGTGCTGCTCGCCCTCGCGCTGCTCGCGGCGAGCCTCGTCGAGACGGTCATGAGCAACGTCGGCGGCTACTGGGGCGACGTGATGAGCGAGCGCATGCGCACGATCCTCTCGACCCGCTACTTCGAGAAGCTGCTCGCGCTGCCGCAGCGCTACTACGACGGCGAACTCACTGGCACGATCGTCGCGCGACTCAACCGCTCGATCACGCAGGTGACCAGCTTTATGCAGTCGTTCTCGAACATGTTCGTGACCATGGCGCTGACAACGATCGCGGTGCTCGCCATCAGCGCCGTCTACTACTGGCCGCTCGCGGTGCTCCTGCTGCTGGCCTACCCGACCTACCTGTGGCTCACCGCTCTCACGAGCCGCAGGTGGCAGCGTCTCGAGGGCGAGAAGAACGATCACGTCGACATCGCTTCCGGCCGCTTCGCCGAGGTCGTGGGGCAGATGCGGGTGGTCAAGTCGTTCGTGCGCGAGCGCGACGAGCTCGCGCAGTTCTCGGGGCACTTCGGCGAGACGGTGCGGCTCACGACCGAGCAGTCGCGGCACTGGCACCAGATGGATACGCTGCGCTGCGCGGTGCTCAACGTCATCTTCTTCGCGATGTACGCGATCATCTTCGTTCGCACGGTGACCGGCGATTTCACGCCGGGCGAGATGGTGATGCTGATCCAGCTCATGGCGATGGCCCGGCAGCCAGTGCAGAGCCTGAGCTGGGTGGTCGACATCGCGCAGCGGGCGGTGGCCGGGTCGAAGTCGTACTTCGAGGTGATGGATCTCGATCCGCAGGCGATCGACGGTTCGGGATCGCGGCCGCGCGCGGCCGCAGACCGGAATTCGGGATCGGGTGCCGATCCCGAACCGACACCCGATCCCGAACCGGTACCGACCGACGGCCCGGGCGCGGATGCAGGATCGGCCCGTCCAGAATCGACGCGTCCAGAATCGGCACCGGCTCCGGCGATCTCGTTCCGCGACGTGCACTTCGGCTACGACGACAACGAGGATGTCATCGACGGCATCTCGTTCGACGTGCGACGCGGCGAACGCATCGCGCTGGTGGGCGAGTCGGGCGGGGGCAAGACCACGATCGCCAACCTGCTGCTGGGGCTGTACGCGATGCGATCCGGTGAGGTCGAGGTGGCGGATGCGGGGCCGGACCTCGCCTCACTGCGCCACGGCATCGGGGTCGTGTTTCAGGATCCCTCGCTCTTCTCGGGCACCATCGCCGAGAACATCGCCTACGGTCGCCCCGAGGCAACCCGGGAGCAGATCGAGGCGGTCGCGCAGCGAGCGGCAGTCGACACCTTCGTCGCGAAACTGCCGCAGGGCTACGACACCGTCATCGGCGAGCGCGGCATGAAGCTCTCGGGCGGCCAGAAGCAGCGCATCGCGGTGGCGCGGGCGATGCTCAAGGACGCACCCATCCTCGTGCTCGACGAGGCTACCTCGGCGCTCGACACCAAGTCGGAGCGGCTCGTGCAGCAGGGGCTCGATGATTTGATGCAGGATCGCACGAGCCTGATCATCGCGCACCGGCTCTCCACCATCGCCGAGGTCGACCGCATCATCACGCTGCGCGACGGCCGCATCGACGAGATCGGCTCGCCCACCGAGCTCGCCACGTCGGGCGGCATCTACGCCGAACTGCTCGAACTGCAGCACTCCGCCTCGAAGGCGGACCGCAAGCGGCTCAAGCAGTTCGACGTGGTCGGGTGATTCGGCGACCGAGTGGGTCGGTGGCGGAGTGTGCCGGTGCGGGGTCGATCTTTTTCCAGGTGGTTGAGCGAAGCACGCAGTGCGCAGTCGAAACTACACACCGAAACCTTCCGTGAAGACTCTCACGGAAACTCGGAGTCGGTAGTTTCGACTGCGGCCTTCGCCCTCCGCTCAACCACCTACAAGTAACGGAGTGCAGTCCCCTGTAGGTGATGTCCCCTGTAGGTGATTGAGCGCAGCGCAGCGGAGTCGAAATCACACACCGAGATCTCCCAAGCGACCTCCGAAGGCCCCCAACTCCGTTTCGGTTCCACTGCGCTCCGCTCAACCACCTACAAGGGACGCAGCGGGGCGGCATCGATCCCCCGCCCCTTGCGCCTCATTGCACAGCGAACAATTCTGAACCTGTGCACAGGCGCATCTGCCTGCCCGGCGACCCCGTGCCAGAATTGACGGATGCAGCACGAAGCGCTCTCTCCCGAACTCGAAACCGTCGTCGCGACCGCGGCAGCCGCCGCTCCGGCGCTCGCCGCGACGCAACCCGCAGACCGCGCCCGCGCCCTCGTGGCCGTCGCCGACGCGCTCGAGGCGGAGAAGAAGGGGCTCGTCGGCATCGCCATGCGCGAGACCGGCCTGACCGAAGCGCGGCTCAGCGGCGAGGTCACTCGCACCGCGGTGCAGCTGCGCATGTTCGCCGACGCCCTGGTCGACGGCGGCTATCTCGACGCCCGCATCGACTACGCCGACAGCGATTTCGTGCTCGGGGTTCGGCCCGACATCCGTCGCGTGCACCTGCCACTCGGCCCGGTCATCAATTTCTCGGCCTCGAATTTCCCCTTCGCCTTCTCTGTCATGGGAGGCGACTCGGCTGCGATCCTGGCGGCGGGCTGCCCCCTCATCGTGAAGGCGCACTCCGGTCACCCGTTGCTCTCAGACGCAACCGCCGAGGTGGCATCCGCGGCGCTCGCTAGTGCGGGCATGCCCGCCGGTGCATTCCAGCTCATCCACGGCCGCGACGCCGGAGTGGCGGTGCTGAGCGACCCGCGCATCAAGGCAGGCTCGTTCACCGGGTCGATCCGCGTGGGCCGGCTGCTCGCCGACATCGCGGCGAACCGCCCCTGCCCCATTCCCTTCTACGGCGAACTGGGCAGCGTCAATCCCGTCTTCATCACCGCAGCCGCCATTGCCGAGCGCGCCCCGGAAATCGCGGCCGGCTACCTCACCAGCGTCTCTGGCTCAGCAGGTCAGCTGTGCACAAAACCAGGCTTCGTGTTCGTCGGTGCGGGATCCGCCCTCCCCTCTGCAATCGAAGCCGCCGCAGGCGAATTCCTCGCCGAGCATCGACTCCTCGACCCGCGCATCGCCGCGAGCTTCAATGAGCGCCGTGACACGATCCTCGCGGCACCCGGAGTGCGCGCCTTGATTCCCGGGGGTGTGCGCTTCGACGAGGCCGGGCACGGCTGGGCATCACCCACCGTCGTGGCGGTATCGCTCGATAATTTCCGCGCGAGTAAGCAGCAACTGGTCGACGAGGCGTTCGGACCGCTGTCGATCCTCGTCGAGACCCCCGAGGGCACCGACCTCGCCGCGCTCATGCCCGAGTTCTACGAGGGCAACCTCTCGGGCACGCTGCACCTCGGCCAGGCGGAAGCCACCGGTGAGACCGCGAACGCCGACGAGCTGCGCGCCCTCGTGGCTGCACTCGCCAGGCAGGTGGGGCGCGTGCTCTTCAACGGCTGGTCGACCGGCGTGGCCGTGACCCCCGCGCAGCAGCACGGCGGACCGTGGCCCGCCACCTCCAACGACTCGAGCACCTCGGTCGGCACCGCGGCGATCTCCCGCTTCCTGCGCCCGGTCGCCTACCAGAATGCCCCGGCGGCGTTTCTTCCGGACGCGCTGCGAGACGACAACCCGCTCGGCGTACCCCAGGCGATCTCCCCGGCAGGGGAGTCGAAGAGCTGGGGGCGGGCTATCAACAAGTAGCCGGTTCAGCGGAAGCACGGCGTTCTTTCCGGGTGACATGAGGTGGTTGAGTGGAGGCCGCAGGCCGCAGTCGATCCATCCATCCATCCACCGCGCCCTCATTCCCCGGTTGGAAATGTACATGAAGCGCTCGGTTTTACCTGCATATCCCACCGGGGAACCCCAGCACCGACCCACCCCAGCGCTCCACGGAAACTCAGCGTCGATGGTTTCGACTGCGCTGCGCTCCGCTCAACCACCTACATCTATCTGGCGGTTGAGCGGAGGCCGCAGGCCGGAGTCGAAACCAGATACTTTGACGTTCCGAGAAATCTCAGTTTCGAGAATGCCGGAGCCGTGATTTCGACTCCGCTGCGCTCCGCTCAATCACCTACGAAGAGTGACAGGGGACGAGGGAAGGGCTTAGAAAGCCAGAATCCCGGCTGTCTATGGGGGTTTCGTCACGCGGAAGCCGTACATTTGACGATATGAACTCGAAACTACGCACGCTTCTACTCTCCGCTGCCGCAACGACCGGCCTGCTCGCTCTGGCCGCCTGCTCCTCCCCCGCTGCCGGCGATTCAGTCGTGGGCACGTGGGGCGATCCCGATGCCGCCGAAAAGCCCTCACTCACCTTCGAGGTCGGCAGCTCAGAGGACGACACCACCCTCGATGCCGAGGCGGTCAAGGCCGAGGCCGCGGGCGAGTATCACGGCACCGACGGCTGCAACCAGCTCGGCGGCTCCTGGGCGGCCGATGGCGACGACATCGACCTCGGGGCGATGCGCTCGACGATGATGTTCTGCGAGGGAGTCGACACCTGGCTGAGCCAGGCGAGCACCGCGAAGCTCTCGGGCGACAAGCTCACGATCCTCGACGAGTCGGGCAAGGAGATCGGCACCCTCGATCGCGCTGCCGAGTAGTGCAGGCCGCGGTCGCGGTGAGGTGCTCACGAGAACCCACGCGCGGCACGAGAACCCATGCCCGGAAGCGTTCGGGGCATGGGTTTTCGTGCCGCAGCTGGGTTTTCGTGCCGCAGCTGGTTTCTCGTGCCGCAGCTGGGTTCTCGTGCTGCAGCTGGGTTCTCGTGCCGCAGCTGGGTTCTCGTGCCGCAAGCGGGGCTTCGTGCCGCGCGCAGGCTTCCGTGCGGGGTGGGCACAGAGCACACAGCACACAGCACAGCGCCCAAACCGGAAACCGAAGGCCGGCAAAGCACAGGCCGACGCTCCGCGTGATGCGAAGCGCCGGCCTGTGAAACCCGATCCAGCGGCCTACCAGAGCACCGCGAGCGCAACATTGACCGCGGACAACCCGGCGATCGCGCCCAGCACGCCGCCCGACAGGCTCTCCTTCTTGCGGTTGACGATGATCACCACGTAGATCGCGATGAGCACCAGCGTCTTGATGCCGATCTTCATGTTGTTGACGGGCTCGTCGAGCATGTACTTCGAGGCGACCAGCAGCAGTCCGGTGACCAGCAGCAGGTTCGCACCGTGCAGAATGCCCGGCGTGATGCGCGCGATGCCCCGCTTCACGTTCGGCAACTGAGCGAGCGTGCCGCCGAAGACGACGCCGAATCCGATGATGTGCAGCACCACAAGGATGCCCTTGACGATTTCCATTCTTGTTTCTCCTCCTGGTGTTTCCGGTGTTCCGCGACCTCGGCCTCAGCCGGCTCCAGACTCAGCGGAAGAAGTGGCAATACCCTTGAAAATATGCGGCTAAACCGGGGTCAGTCCGCACACAGTCCGCAAGAGCTAAGCTACTTCGATTTTAGCCTCGCTCATCAGACCCGCTGCAGCACCCCGCGTCAGGTCTTCAGCCGTCTTCCACAAGTGACTGTAGACATCCAATGTTATCCCCCCGCTCGCGTGCCCCAAGGCGCGCTGCACGGTCACCACATCGCATCCCGACGCGATCAGGCCGCTCGCATAGAAATGGCGAAGATCATGCTGCCGTAGATCATCATGACCCAGAGCCTTCTTCAGGTCGCGCCAGTGCGGTTCGAGATACCCGCGCCACGGTCCTCTCACGCCCACACCGGAAAATCAGATCCTATCGACACGGAATCTGCTGCACGCTCAATACTCGGCCAAGACGTAGCGCGGCTCTCCTCCCCACGACAAACCGGTGATCGAACAGCTCTCCGTGTGCTTCTTACGGCGCGCTCCTTGATCGATCAGCAACGCACAGCGAACCGCAACGCACTCAACGCGCTTGTACGAAGCACTGACCTAAAGCTCGATGCGCGAAAGCCGCTTACCGACGCGCAGATCAAAACAATCGCGGCCTGGCGTATCACCACAAGCAGCACGGCAACCCAGATCTTACGCGCGGAAGCGAAGCGCCTCGCACTCGCGATCATGACAGAAACCGGCGAGCTAACCGAGAACAATCGAGCACTCGCATCGTTAACGGAAGCACTCGCTCCCGGACTACAGGAACTGCCCGGCGTCGGTCCTGTAACAGGAGCCATTCTCGTCACTGCCTATTCCCATCATGGAAGAATCCGATCCGAAGCCGCTTTTGCTGCGTTAGGAGGAATTGCTCCCATCCCTGCATCCTCTGGGAATAACACCAGATACAGGCTGTCCAGATCCGGAGACCGGCAACTGAATCGAGCTGTCGATGTCGTCGTTCGCACACGCATGAGCTTTGACCCCACAACTCGCGCCTATGTCGAACGGCGACGCGCAGAAGGTCACACGCCACGCGAGATTCGACGCTGTTTGAAACGATACGTAGTTCGCGCTCTCTTTCGTCAACTCCAAGTCCGTATGTCTTGACAACCGTCATAGAAGCGTCATTTTGGGGGCGTAATGTGCACCTGCGACAGATACGCTGCCGCACGCCTGAGTACCTCGTTCTCCATCTCGAGCTCACGGATACGCTTCAGAGCCGCCCGCATCTCGCGCTGCTTGTCAGGATCCTTCGACGGGGTCATCCCATGGGACTTGAATCTCGCATCGCGCACCCACGCCTGCAGCGCGGACTTCGAGATCCCGAGGTCCT
>JBKEBN010000002.1:0-3563 GCA_047973175.1 Leucobacter sp. | reverse complement strand
CGCGTGCGCACTCCAGCGGGCCTCCGGCAGGGCTACTCCGCCAGCACTCCTGCTGTGTCAGCCTTTCGGCTCGGCCCCTCTGAGACCGGGCCCTTCTAGTGTCTTGCGCTGGAGGTTCGTTCGTATACACCGGTGCTCTCGGGGTGTCTCGCAAGGCGGATGTGGAGGCTTTGCTGGTGGCAAAGTCGACGACGACAACGCAGCGAGACGCCCCGAGAGTGCCGGGATATATGGCACGAATTTCCGGCGCAGGACACTAGACCGAGCGGAAGACGGCGACCACTCTGCCGAGCACCTCGGCGTGGTCGCCGAGGATCGGTTCGAAGGCGCTGTTGCGCGGCAGCAGCCAGGTGTGTCCGTCGCGGCGGCGGAACACCTTCACGGTCGCCTCGCCGTCGAGCATCGCCGCCACGATGTCGCCGTTCTCCGCCTCGCGCTGCTGCCGCACCACGACGAAGTCGCGGTCGCAGATGGCCGCGTCGATCATGGAGTCGCCGACCACGCGCAGCATGAACAGCTGGCCGTCGCCGACGAGCTGCCGGGGCAGCGGCACGACCTCCTCGACCTGCTGATCGGCGGTGATGGGCACACCCGCTGCGATCTGGCCCACGAGCGGAACATATGCAGCCTCCTCGGGTTGCTGCGAGGGGGAATCGGAGACCGCGGTGCTCGTGTTCGCGAGCTCGATCAGAATCTCGAGTGCTCGCGGCCTATTGGGATCGCGCCTGATGTATCCGCTGAGTTCGAGACGGCTGAGCTGGTGCGTGACGCTGGAGAGCGACGACAGACCGACGGCGTCGCCGATCTCGCGCATGCTCGGAGGGTAGCCTCGCGTCTCGACCGAGCGCGCGATGTATTCCAGGATCGCCTGCTGCTTCTCGGTGAGGGGCTTCGCGCTGAGAGGCGTTCGGGCCTGGGATGTTTCGCTCATCGCTCGTCCTTCCGGGCCCGAGGGGCGGATTCGGGCGGTGTCGTCAACCGGTGTTGCCGGTTGATGTTTCGATCAGTTAGACCGCATTTCAGACGGAGATCCATGAATGTCAGTGGTTGCTGTTTCAGTGATTCCGTTGCTCGAAACCCTAGTCGCGAATCTCGAACACGGGCAAACACGTGTTCGAGTGTCGTGGAAACTATCGGAATATATTTTCGATGAACCGGGTTGATGTTTCGAGTAATCGAAGATATATTCGATACAGATGTTCGGATCGCCGTGGCGATACCCGTCTGAAGTGAGGAATGGGAGACCACCATGAGCGCACAGCTTGTTTTGGCACACGGAGCGGTCGATCGCGCCGCGGTTGACGGTGCGGCGGTTGCGACGAACACAGCAGCCTGGGGCCCCGCTCACGCGAAGCTGCGTCTGACGCGCCGCGGTCGCGCGGTATTCGGTGCTCTGGCGACGGTGCTCGTTGCTGGCCTGCTCGGGTTCATCGCAAGTTTTGCCGCTCCGCAGGCGACTGCTTCGGGAGCGGTATCGGGCGAACACTTCCAGTACGTCGTGGTGCAGCCCGGGTCTTCGCTGTGGTCGGTCGCCAGCGTGCTCGATCCCGAGGCCGATCCGCGCGACCTGGTGGCGGAGATCGTGCAGCTCAACCAGCTCACCGACTCGGGCATTGATGCGGGGCAGCCGATCGCGGTGCCGCTGCGCTACTCGGAGAACCCGGCAACGGTGTCGGCCGATGAGCTTGGACTCGAATAGCTGGGCCGGCTGAAGAACAGCTAGCTGAAAAACACTGCCTGGTGAACAACACCGGGTCTGCAGAGAACGGGTGCTCGGCTATTCGACCGGGGAGGGCGGGTAAGCGAGATCGAGTTGGCGAATAGACTGTCTCAGTGACCAGCTTGAGTGATCTTCCCCTCCGTGACAACCTCGTTGGACAAGAGCCCTACGGTGCGCCGCAAGATCCGGTGCCCGTGAGCCTCAACGTCAACGAGAACACGCATCCGATTCCGGAAGACGTGGTCGCAGATATCGTGGAGTCGCTCGCTGCGGCAGTGCGCAGTGTCAACCGCTACCCGGATCGCGAGTTTCTCGAGCTTCGCGAGTCGCTTGCAGGTTACCTCGACCACGGCCTCACCGCCGAGCAGCTCTGGGCGGCCAACGGTTCGAACGAGGTGCTGCAGCAGGTGCTGCAGGCGTTCGGCGGGCCGGGGCGCACGCTGCTGAGCTTCACGCCGACCTATTCGATGTACCCGCTGCTCGCCGCGGGCACCGATACCGAGTGGATCGCGGTGCCCCGTCCAGACGACTACGCGCTGACCGCAGACCTCGTCGCCGATGCCCTGCGCCGGCACCAGCCCGACATCGCCATTCTCTGCGGGCCCAACAACCCGACGGGAACGCCACTGGACCGCGACGTGATCCTTGCCGCTTACGATGCCTTTGACGGCATTCTCGTCGTAGACGAGGCCTATCAAGAGTTCGACGCCGAGCGCGAGAGCTCGGTGGCGCTTCTGCCGGGTCGCCATCGGCTGCTGGTCTCCCGCACTATGAGCAAGGCTTTCGCCTTCGCGGGTGTGCGCCTCGGGTACCTCGCGGCTGATCCCGCCGTCATCGACGCTCTGCGCCTGGTGCGTCTGCCCTATCACCTTTCTGCGCTCACGCAGGCTGCGGCAACCGCCGCGATCCGGCACTCTGACGAGATGCTGGCAACGGTCGCCGATATTCGCGAGCAGCGCGATCGCCTCGGCCTCGCCCTGACCGAGCTGGGATATGCGGTGCACCCCTCCGGGGCCAATTTCTTGCTCGTCGGCGGCTTCGCAGACCCGACCGCGGTGTTCGAGGCTTTGCGCGCGCAGGGCATCCTCATTCGCAACCTCGGCATTCCCGGTCACCTCCGCATCACCGCCGGCACCGAAGCCGAGACCACCGCAGTGATCGCCGCGATCGCCGCCCTCCACAACTAGGTAGTTGAGCGGAGTCGCGTAGCGACGCAGTCGAAACTACCGACCCTGAGTTTTCGTGGAGGGTCGGTGCGGGGGCTCGGATTCGAGGGCAGCGCGACGTTGCGTCATCGAGATGTGCAGATTCGCACATCTCTCCTCCGCAAAAGCGCCACCCTCGAACCTGAGCCCCCGCACCTCTCGCAACAGGAAGGCACAAGTCTCGACCCACTACAGCATTCGTTCTAAGTTGCTGAGGGGAAGCCGGAGTGCCTGGGTTCGCTGGCGGGATATGCAGGTAAAGCCGTCGTCGGTTTAGTGTGCATTTCCGACCAGTGAATGCTCCTCCTGGCGCACTCACTTCCCAGGAGGAGCCGGTTGGGCGGAGGTCGCCCTCTTGTTAGGTGGTTGAGCGGAGGCCGCAGGCCGGAGTCGAAACCATGCACCGTAACATTCCGGGGAAACAGGCCGGCGCGCCACGACCTTGTTCAGATGGCCTCTTTGCGGAGACTCAACAACCGCACGTTATCGGGTTTGTGGTCATTCTCTTTCCGTTGAAACTGAACCGTCCCCGGTTTTCTGTCGCTCCTATGTGGGTGCCAGCACCGGGTGGTGGGGCTCTTCGAAGCCAGCGTAGTACCTGGCCTCGAACTCTTCGGGCGGAACGTCGCCGATGGTGG
>JBKEBN010000167.1:0-24365 GCA_047973175.1 Leucobacter sp. | reverse complement strand
GAGCCCTAGATCGGCTGTTTTCTGCGGTTTTTAGTCTACTACCGCGGGCAGAAGCGACTGGATATGACTGGATGCCTTGGACACAACCGACAGGCGATGCAAGGCTGGTAATAGTCATGCCAGTCAAGGGAAGGAGAGTGCGGTGGCGGTACCGCAGTCCAAAGACGAACTACTGGATGCCATCGAAGACGGCTACATTAAACTCGTCCGTGATCTGGAGCGAGTACCGGAGGATCAGGCGCGTGAGGCGTCCTTGTCGGGGCACAAGGCCGACACGATGATGAGCCCCGCCGATCTGGTCGCCTACTTGATCGGCTGGAACGAACTGGTGCTTTCCTGGCACGAACAGCGAGCCCGAGGTGACGAGCCAGAGTTCCCTGCCCCTGGCTACACCTGGAACCAACTCGGTGACCTCGCCCAGCAGTTCTACAGTGACTACGCCGATCTGTCCTGGGCGGTCCTGCTCGAACGCTTCGGGAAGGCCAAAGCGGGAATCGTCTCTCTGATCGAGGGTCTGAGTGGTGAGGAACTGTACGGAGAGCCCTGGTACGGCAAGTACACGGCAGGACGAATGATCCAGTTCAACACATCCTCGCCTTACGCCAATGCTCGCCGACGCATCCGTGCCTGGCTCCGCGAACAGGACAGCAGCGCTTAGTCTGTCACGCCGCGCGATCATCGCCGGGGTCGTGTGCGATCGACTCGCCACGAAGAGGCATGCAACGGGCTGGAAATGTTCCCTTCCCGTTCATCCGGGGCGACGCGCCTGCCAGCGTGGGAGAATGTTGAAACCCCGGCCGTGTGATCGGCCCCGAAGGGCTACAGGGACGGCTCCGGGGTGTTCACCTACCAGCCTACCTCAGGAGCAGCGATGACGCACCCACCCGGCCACGAAGCGCCGGAGTGGGCGCTGATGCGGCGGCACTTCTCCGACGAACGGCTACGGCTCTACCTGACCGAGACCGGTGGAGACGAGGCCGCGGCGGCGCACCTGTACCAGTGGAATAGCCACTGCTCAGCCGTGTTCTGGGAAGCACTCGGCTACGTCGAGGTCTCCCTCCGCAACGCCCTCGACGCACGCATGACCCTTCGTCAGCGGGCTCGCGGCGAGACGCGGCACTGGGTCTTCGACGATGCCCGCCAGTTGGGGCGTGACGCTCGCGGGCCGGGCCGTCACTCCCACCCCTACCAAGACGTCGCGACCGCGATCCGCCGCGTGCAGGCCAATGGGAAGCCACTAGATCCCGCGCAGATCATCTCGGAACTACCCTTCGGGTTCTGGCACCAACTCGTCGCCCGACGGCAGATGTTCCTGTGGCCAGACCTCGCCGCCGCGTTCGCCCACGCCCCGACCCGTTCCCCGGTTCCCGTGCGGGAGCGCCTTGCGCGGATGCGCGACCTGCGCAACCGCATCGGGCACCACCACCGCATCTGGTCACTCGACCTCGACGCACGATGGGACGACCTCCTCACCCTGACCGGCTGGATCGACCCCGAACTGCGCGACTGGATCGAGACCGGCACCGGCGTCCCTGCCGTTCTCGCCGCGCGCCCCTGAGCGCGCCGCCCGGCATCACCTTGTCTTCTCCCAGATTGTGTCGCGATGCACCCCGTACCGCCTGGCAAGCGATGTCCGTTGCCAGGTGTTCGAGTTGAGTCCGCCCGCGTCCACCAACCCGCGTCCACCAAAGTGTCTTACTCAAACACGTGACGTCAGAAGATGATGAGTGCTCGCGCGCATACGAAAGCGGCCCGCGCGGTCGCCGGTCAGCCCTGGACGGGTGATCCTACGCCAGTAGAGTGGTTGCATGCTCGACTTCACCTACGCTCGAGACCTGGCCTTTACCGGGGCGATCTTCGGTCTGGTCGCCTTCGTCTGGGCGGGGTGGGCACACGAGCGCCCGCCCAAGGGCGCAATCTGGCGCATCCTGCTCGTCATCATTCAGCTTGCCGGCGCAGGAATCGTCGGGCTGGGTGTGCCGACGATCATCAAGAACTGGAATACGCCGACCGCCATGGTCGCCGGGAACCCGGCACTGCTCGGTCAGATGATCTGGACATGGGTCGAGGTCGTGGCAATCGTCGTCATCGTGGTCATTCTCGTTCGGAAGAAGCGAACCGAGCTCATCGCGCCGTGCGTGCTGATCGCAGTGGGAGTCCACTTCTTCCCGCTCGCCTTTGTCTTCGGCCAACCCATCATTTTCCTCGTCGGCGTTCTCGTGACGATCGCCGGCGTCGTAGCGCTTTTCCTTCCGCGAAGGGTTGCGGCACCGAGCTTCTGGTGCGGCATTCTCGCCGGCCCTGTCTACGTGGTGTTCGGCGCGATCGCGCTGTTCACCGCACGCGCGGCACTGGGCGGTTAAGCGGTTAACTCGACTCCGGCGAAACGGTGTCGCCCGATTCAGCGCCGTGCGAGTTGCCAGGAGCCGAGAGCGATGAGCGCGGCACCGATCGAGAGCACCAGGTAGAACCCGATGCGCGCGGCGTTGTTCCTGATCCAGATGCGCAGGATCCGCAGCCTCGTGTGCGCTCGCACGCCGGCGCGGGCATAGAACAGCGTCACGCCGATCACGGTTGACGAGCCGAGCAGCGCGAACCAGAGGGCGAGACCGGCCTTGGCGAGCGTGCTGAGCTGCGCGGTATGCCCCGCGGCCGCGACGACGAGCAGCAGACAGTCGGGATGAAATGCGAACTGCAGGCCGATGAGCGCTGCGCCGAGCGGACCCATGCGCTGCAGCGTCGAGAGCAGGCTCGCCAAACGGTGCGTGCGCGCCGTCGGGCGCTTCCGTCGCCAGCACCACCAGGCGATCGCGCTGACGATGAGCACGAGCCCGGCCGCGATGTCGAGGTACCAGCTCGGGTCGAAGCCCCTGAGCGAGAAGAACTGCTTGACGCCGAACATCGCGAGGCCGAAGACAAGCGCGAGCCCGAGCACGTAGCCTGCGGCGAACCAGATGCCGACCGACACCTTGCGAACGCTGAGCAACAGCGCGATGACCGTGAGAATCGGCAGCGTATGGAACGCGGTGATCGCGCCGTAGCCGCTCTCCATCAGGGCGGCGTGCAAAAGATCCAAGGTTCTCCCTGCCTCTCGGTGCTTCTGGTCTTACCGCGGAAGGGGTTTCCGCGCGGGAGCTCACCGCACTGGGTCGTGAGGTGCGTATACCTGTCCGAGCAGACCCTCGAATGAGCGGTTCTCGCCCGGCTGGTTTTCGCAGGCTTGCCACACCTCTGCTTCCCGCTCACGGAATTCACTCTCACCGACCGGCACTGCCGCCTGCTGGAGATTCCTTGAGTGCTTCTGAGAGTTCTTTCAGAGCGGGTCAGAGATATGGATCGTATCTGCCGGCTCGAGTGAGAGAGGCCGGTGAGGGCAGACCCCGCTTGGGCGAGCGTGCTCCCTATCCGCCCGCTTCCAACGGTCGCTGACTCACCGGGGAGAGGCTTCGCGCGATGATCACCGACGTCATCGCGGCCGTAGCGAGGATCCCCGCGAGCACCACGATCTGAAAGCGGCCGGCCGCGATCGGGTCGAGGCCGCCGAAGATCGCGCCGATGAACGCGCCGGGAAGCGTGACCAGCCCCACGGTCTTGGTCTGATCCGTCGCCGGAACCAGCGCCTCTCGAACTGAATTCCTCGTGATCTCCGCCGTCGCCTGCCGCGGACTGGCACCCAGCGCGAACCACGCCTCGACCTCGTCCCAGCGATCGGCGATGGACTGGAACAGCCGTCGAATGGTCAATGTTGCGATGGTCATCGAACCGCCGATCAGGATGCCTCCCAGCGCGAGCACATAGCGGGGAGCGAACTCCACTGCACCGGTGACGAAGATCACAGCGAGACTGGTCGACACGCCGACGAACATGCCTCCGGCGATCATCGCGTACCGTCGCCAACTCCAGACGACCCGGCGAGCGCTCGTGAGAGAAGCGACGACGAACATCACCGCCAGCGCGACCGACACCCAGAGCGGGTCGGAGATCGCTTCTGTCAGCACGACGCTCAGCACCGCGAGCTGTACACCGCCGCGCAGCACTGCCAGTGCGGGTGCCCACCACCGATCCACCCGCGCGAATACCAGCACCAGGGTGCCGATGGTGGCCAGCACGATCGTCTTGAAATTCGCGATGTCGCTCGCTGGGAAGGTTGCCTTCACAGCGCTGTGGGCAGAGTCCCGGGTTGCGGGGAACGCCGATGCGCGCTCCCGCTGATCGGCTGCCAGCAGATCCGGGTGCCCACCGAGATCCGGGTGCTCACCGAGGTTCGGGATCGAGCCCAGCTCGGTGTTCGAGCACGGCGGCGGCCGGTTCTGCCGAATAGCTGTGCGGAACTGCCTGATGGACCTCCGCGCGAAGCCTGCCTTACTGTGTGGATCAGCGCGCGGAACGCGCGATCCCGCGAGTCTAAGGAGACCCTCTATGTCCAAGGTGCTGCTCGTCCTCTACCCCGATCCGGTCGACGGTTTCCCCGAGACCTACGCCCGTGATTCGATCCCGACCCTCAGCGCCTACCCCAACGGCCAGACCCTCCCGTCGCCGAAGGCCATCGACTTCACCCCGGGTGAGCTGCTCGGTTCGGTCTCGGGTGAACTGGGTCTGCGGAAGTACCTGGAGGAGAACGGGCACGAGCTCGTCGTCACCAGCGACAAGGAGGGGGAGGACTCGGTCTTCGAGCGCGAACTCGAAGACGCCGAGGTGATCATCTCGCAGCCGTTCTGGCCCGCCTATCTCACCCCCGAGCGCATCGCCAAAGCGAAGAACCTGAAGATCGCCATCACCGCGGGCATCGGCAGCGACCACGTCGACCTGAAGTCGGCCATCGACCGGGGCATCACCGTGGCCGAGGTCACCTACTCGAACAGCCTCGCGGTCGCCGAGCACACGGTGATGCAGGTGCTCGTGCTCGTGCGCGACTTCGTGCGTCAGCACGACATCGTTCGCGACGGCGGCTGGAACATCGCCGACGCGGTGCGCCAGTCGTACGACCTCGAAGGTCTCGATGTCGGCGTCTTCGCTGCCGGGCGCATCGGTCGCGCCGTGATCGAGCGCCTCGCCCCCTTCGGCGTCAAGATCAGTTACACCGACCGCTACCGCCTGCCGGCGGAGGTCGAGGAGCAGTACGGCCTCACCTACTACGAGACCCTCGAAGAGCTCGTTCCCAACGTCGACGTTCTGACCGTGCACGCCCCGCTGACGGATGAGACCCACGGCCTGCTGAACGACGAACTGCTCGCCACCATGCGCCGCGGCTCGTACATCGTCAACCCCGCCCGCGGTGCCATCGCCGACCGCGACGCCATCGTGCGGGCGCTCGAGAGCGGTCGGCTCGCGGGCTACGCCGGCGATGTCTGGTTCCCCCAGCCCGCCCCGGCCGATCACCCCTGGCGCACCATGCCCAATAACGCCATGACGACCCACACCTCCGGCACCTCTCTGCCGTCGCAGGCGAAGTACGCGGCGGGCACCCGCGAGATCCTCGAGGCCTACTTCGACGGTCAGCCGATTCGGCCCGAGTACATTATTGTCGAGGGCGGCGGCTACGCCGGCACCGGGGCCCACTCCTACGCCAAGAAGTAAACGGGCCGAGAAGTCAGGTGCTGGGGGCGGCGCTGCGCCGCCCCCAACCACGCGGAGGAGGATCATGCTGCTCACCCAGCTCGAATACTTCCTCGCGCTCGCCCGCGAGCAGCACTTCGGGCGCGCGGCATCCTCCGTCTACGTGACACCGTCAACGCTCTCGGAGTCGGTGCGCAAGCTCGAGACCGAGCTGGGCACGCCGCTGGTGCGTCGCGGGCGCAGTGTTCAGGGGCTCACTCCCGAGGGTGAGATAGTGCAGCGCTGGGCGCGTCGCATAGTGGCGGATCACCAGGCGCTCACCGATGAGATCGCTGCTGCGAGGCAGTGGCTCGCCGCCCGCGCCAGGCTCGGAGCGATCCCCTCGGGCGTCGCGGCGATTGCGGGGATCCTCAACGCACTCGGCGAGCAGCACCCGCTGGTCACTGCCTCGGTGACCAGCGGACTCACCTCCGAGCAGATCGTGTCCGGCATTCGCAGCTATGAGCTCGATGCCGGGGTGATCCACCCCTCTGCCGCGGACGGGCCAGACCTGCACGTCTCCTCGCTGAGCCCTGTGCGCTCGGTCGTCGTGAGTCGCGCCGATGTCTTACCTCCCGAACTCTCTGAAGTGACGGGGGAGCAGCTCGTCGAGCTGCCGCTCTGCCTGCTCGAACCACGAATGCGAGCGCGCCAGTTGCTTGACCTGCGCCTGCGCGAGCACGGCCTCGAAGCGCACCCGCGCGTCGAGGCCGACTCGGTGGAGATGCTGCTGTCGCTGGTGGCCCGCGGATCGTGGGTCGCGGTGATACCGGAATCTTCGCTGCGTGCTGGGCCGATCACCGGTCTGCGGGTGCTGCCCCTCGTCGTCCCCGAGGTGCTCAGCCCGCTCGCCCTCGTGCGCATGGCCGATCAGCCCACCTCTCCGCTGGCGCACGCGATCGATGCCGCCGCCGCGGGCTTTACGAGGCCCTGACCCCCACCTGGCTGGTCGGGTACCCGGTACCCGGTTTGCGCCCGCGCGTCCGGTGCGTCGCTCGCGCAACCCCGGTCGCTCTCGAAGCCCTGCGAGGCCGACCCGACTGATTCAGAAAGCAGATCCCGAGATGAGTGCACCTCAGCAGTCCGTGCTCCCAGAAGCCAAGAGCCCGCGCGTCACCCCCGTCGGCCGGGCACTCGCGAGTTACTTCGCCAGGCCGCAGGCCGCCATGCCCTGGCCGCGCATTGCCGCCGCTGCCGCGGCGGGGGCGATCACTATTGCCGTGCTGGGGCTGCTCAGCGACTCGACCGGGTTTCCGCTGCTCGTCGCGACCTTCGGCTCGTCGTGCGTGCTCGTCTTCACGCTGCCCGACTCCCCGCTGTCGCGGCCCGCGAACGTGATCGGCGGCCACGTCGCCGCTGCGCTCTGCGGGCTGCTCGCGCGCTTCGCTCTCCCCGAGGCGTGGTGGAGTCTCGCGCTCGGCGTGGGGGCGGCCCTGGCCTTGATGGCTGCCCTGCGGGTGACGCATCCGCCGGCCGGCGGCACGCCGATCGCCATCATGCTCGCTCACGAGGGGTGGGGCTACATCCTCGCTCCGATACTGCTCGGCGCGATCATTGTCGCGGTGTGCGGCTCGATCTACCGGTCGCTCTCCGCCGCCGCCCGCAAGCGCGTGCGGCGCACGCGGATCGCGTCTGGGGAGCCGCGGTAGTCTTCGGGGCTGGATCGCCGCCCCTACCGGGTCACCGGATGCCGAGGCGAGCACGGCCTTCTGTTCACGGCAGCAGAGTGAACCCCGACTCGTAGCGCGTCTTTCCGAGAGCCGCCAGCACGATCTGGAGAAAGCCCATCGCCTCGAGTTCCCTCGCGCGCGAGAGGGGCCCGACGTCAACCGCCCGCAGTCCTGCCGCCTCGATGAGGGCAGCGACTGCGATCTTCGCGTCTGCGTAGTCTCCGGCGAACAAAACGGTCGTGGGTGTTGTGCCGTTTGTGCCGGTGATGAGCGTGTCGCCGAGGTTGACGTTGAACGCCTTCACGACGCTCGCGCCCTCGGGGAGTTGCCTGGCGAGCTCGGCTGCGGTGGAAGAATCGGCTGGCACCCGCAACTCGTCGTACGTGGTGAAATCGATGGGGTTGCTGATATCGATGACGACTTTGGTGCCGAGCTGATCTCGATAGTGCTCGAGAATGCTCGGGTACGCCGCATACGGAACCGCGAGAACGACGAGGTCGCCGGTGAGCTCGTCGCCCATGATCCCGTACTCGACCCCCGAACGCTCCGCCGCCGAGCTGGCCACCGCTCTGCGCCTGATGATCTGAATGCTCGCTCCGGCACGCGCTGCGACCTCTGCAATCGCCGAGCTCATCTTGCCGCTGCCGATAATGCTGATCGATGTCATGTGAACTAGATGCTCCTAAATCGTTTAAGTGCCTTCTCGGCGACTTTCAGCGCGTCGTAGTCGAACACCGCGCTTCGGCGGAAATCTCGACCGACGCGCAGGTCGGTGTCGCGCTTCTGGAGGTCCGCGAATTCATACTGCGCGTCGAACATGGCACCGGCCCTCCGAGAACCGTGCTGCAGAATCGCCGTGCGCTGCATGCGAACCGAGGTGTAGCGCCTGAACGCTTCGGGAATGTCAGCGGGGCTGTCCGCCGCTTCCAGAAAGACGGCGAGAGCCATGCTGTCTTCGATCGCCTGGTTCACCCCTTGACCCTGGTGCGGCAGCATCGTGTGCGCTGCATCGCCGAGGAGGGTGATCGGCCCGTGCGACCAGTCAGTGAGCGGTTCGTGATCGAACAAGCCCCACCAGAAGGTCTTCTCGATGCTTCTGATGAAGCGATGGAGCTTCGGATCCCAGTTCTCGCCTGCGAATTCGGCCGCGAGTTCACTCACCTCAGCCGGGCCGGACCAGGGGCCGTTGAGCGGCCGGTCGCTGGGGACACCGGCGACGAAGTTGAACAGCTTGCGCTGCTGCAGCGGATAGCACATGAAGTGTCTCTGGTTGCCCATCCACACCTGGCTGATCATCGGCCAGTCTTCGGGGAGGAGGGAGGCGTCGACGACTCCGCGGTAGACGATGTACCCGGAGTAGACGGGATCCGGAAACTGCATCACAGATTTTCGCACTACCGAGTGGATGCCGTCCGCCCCGACCACGGCATCGAAATCTTCGTGCGCGCCGTTCTCGAATTCGACGCGAACGCCCGAGTCCAGCGTTTGGACTGATGCCAGCCGGTGGCCGAGGCGGACCGTCTCAGGATCGATTTCTTGAGCCAGCACACCGATGAGATCCGGCCTGTACATTCCGATGTTCTGATATTGCTGCGCCGAGTCCTCCCAGGCCGCGTCGGTGACGAGGTGCCCCATGGCATCCTGATAGACCCCGTGTCCATCCGGAACCGCCCCTGCGCGTTTGACCTGTTCGAGCACGCCGAGCTTGTCGAGCACGCGCTGGGCGTTCGGTGCGACCGTCACGCCCGCGCCCACCTCGCCCAACTTGCTGGCCTGCTCGAATACCGTGACCTGGACTCCGGCGATCCTCGTCAGCGCGATCGCAGCGGTGAGACCGCCCATCCCTCCGCCGATGACCGCGACCCTGGTGGTGCGACTTACCATTGTTCCTCCTGTTTCCTCCCCGACTGAATTGAGTGACACTTGCGTTCTCCGTCCCCCTGTGAGTTCACGGTCGGTCTCCCTCCGCGCGGAGAGTTTTGAGCGGCTACCCCTCCAGTGTCACGGCGCTATCTCTGTGTGTAAATCGCAGTTATGCGAGGATATAGTTCGATCAAGCTAAAGAAGTTGCGCTGAGAGGAAGCGGCCGTGGTTGATGTGAGCCTGAGGCAGCTGGAATTGTTCGCGGCCCTGCCGAACTTCGCCACACTCGGCGCTGCAGCGGCGCATCTGCATATCTCGGAGTCTGCGCTGTCGCAGGCCGTCACGAGCCTCGAGCGGGCGGTGGGGGAACAGCTGTGCGTGCGGCGTAAGGCGCGGGGCCTCACACTGACTCCGACCGGTCAGCAGTTCGCCAAGCAGGCTCGCCAGATCGTCTCCGACACGCAAGAACTCGTCTTGGGAGCCCGCGGGGGACAGGAGCTACGGGGGCCTGTGAAGCTCGGCTGCTATTCGACCTTTGCCACGAACGTGGTTCCCGAGCTTCTCGAAGGCTTTCCCAGGCGGCACCCGGGAGTGCACGTCGAGGTCATGGTGGGAACCAACGAGGAGTTGCTCTCGGCGCTCGAGGCCGGGCACCTCGACGTGGCCCTGGTGTATGACGTGTCACTGCCGGTCGGGTACTGCCGTCGCAGGATCTACGCGACCGAACTCGAAGTCCACCTGCACCCCGAGCATCCGCTTGCGACGGTCGGCGCACTGGACCTCGCAGATCTCGCCTCCGAACCCTACATTCAATTCGACGCCGCCCCGAGCACCGTCAACGTCACGGATGCGTTCGCAGCGCGCGGTCTCGAACCCACGATCAAGGCCCGGGTCACTGAGATCGGCCTTGTCGAGGCACTGGTGGGCCGGGGTCTCGGCTACGGCCTGCTCATGTCGCGACCCAATACGCTTCCGACCAATCTTGAGGGGCGGCCGGTGGTTATCCGGCCCCTCGACCCTCCGGTCACGGTCTCCCACGTGGTGGGGATCTGGCCCGAGGACATGGGTCTGACGCCGCGCGCCTCAGCTCTTCTCGATTTCGCGGTGGAGAAACTCAGCGGCTACAGCCGCGCCGATGCCTCTTCCGTCTCTTCGAACCCGACCGCGTCCGAGTGAGCGCACCCGCGCGATTCGGCTTCCTCGTTCCCAGGTGCCCCGCGACTCGACACGGGGTATTGGAGAGTTCTGCAACGGTTCTGACGGCGTTCTGCCGGGGTGTGAGCGGGGCGGCCGGGATACTAGCCTGGTGGCATGTCCACCGGCACCCGCGCCCTCGAACTGCTCGGTCTGCTGCAGAGCCGGCGTCACTGGCCCGGTGCTGAGCTCGCTCGCAGGCTCGATGTCAGTCAGCGCACCCTGCGGCGAGACGTCGCCGGTCTTCAGGAACTCGGATATCCGATCACGACAACGCGCGGCACGGGCGGAGGGTATCAGCTCGGCCCCGGCGGGTCGCTTCCGCCGCTGGTGCTCAGCGAAGATGAGGCCGCCGTGCTCGCCCGTGCCGTCGCGCGTGGGGCGCGGATCATCACGGAGCCCACCGATCTCTACGGCACGATGTTCTCCCGCATGCTTGATCCCTCGGCGGCTTCGACAGGCTGACGAGGGTCGGGATCGATGGGGAGCGACTCGGGACCTGCCGAAGGACCGGGGTACCGGCAGTGCCCCTCTCGACAGGGACTCCCGCGCGAGACTCCGGGATGATTTCATTGGAGGGCGAGAGGGGCTTGCGGGCCGATCCCGCACCACGAGAGAGGAAGGCGCAGTGAACACCGAAGAGTTCCTGGCCCAGATGAACGCTGGGCAGGCGGCCGTGCCGGGTACCGAGCTCACCGGAAAGATGCACGAGCTCGCCGACGAGGTGATTCGCGTCTGCATGGAGTTGAACACCCGCTACACCGCCCCCGAATAGCGGGTCGCGATCATGAGCAGGCTGACGGGACGGGACGTGCCGGCATCTTTTCGCATCTTTCCGCCGTTCACCGCAGACTGCGGCAAGAACATCGCGCTCGGCGAACGCGTCTTCATCAACAGCGGATGCCGGTTCCAAGACCAGGGTGGCATCACGATCGGCGACGACGTTCTCATCGGACACAACGTCGTGCTCGCGACGCTGAATCACTCCCTCGATCCCGCTGAGCGCGCCACCGTCGTCCCCGGGCCGATCACGATCGGAAACCGGGTGTGGATCGGCGCGAACGTCACGGTACTCGCGGGGGTCGCGATCGGCGAGGGCGCGATCGTCGCTGCCGGAGCTGTCGTCACCCGGGACGTGGATCCGCGCACCGTCGTCGGCGGAGTGCCCGCCCGAAAGCTCCGCGACCTCGACTGAGCGGTTGCTCTCAAGACCATTCCGCAATCCATCCTCACCGCATACACCCGTCTACGGTTGAGCCGCAGCGGCGCGGATAGAGTAGAACGATGGACCTTTCTCCCGCAGCCTCCAGCGGCGCTTCCGAGGCGCAGACACCCGTTCCCTCGGGCACCACGCCCGCCCTGCGCACTCTGCTGACGCTCGCCGCCGCCGTCATCGTGCTGGTGGGCATGTCGCTCGGTCGCGAGTTCATCGGCCCGCTCGCAATCGCTGCCGTCATCGTGATCATCTGCCACCCCGTGCGGCACACCCTCGAACGGCGCGGGTGGCCGAGCTGGCTGGCCACCACGGCGGTGATCGTCGTCTCCTACGCCGTGCTGCTGGTGATGGCGCTCATGCTCGCCTACGCGGGGGCGGCGTTCGCCGACCTCGTCGTCAGCTACTCGGGTGAGATGCGTCACACTCTCGACAACGTGATCGCCACGCTCCACTCGTTCGGTCTCGACACTCAGATCTCGGCGGCGGCCACGTCGGTGCTGACGCCCTCGAACATCATCTCGGTCGTCACCTCGTTCGGCAGCAGCATGCTGAACGTCGTCACGGTACTCTTCTTCATCTTCGCCTACGTGCTCTTCATGGCGGCCGACGGCGGCCGCTACGCTCGCGCGACCTCCGAGTTCGGGCCGTCGGCTCGGCCCGCGATCGGTCGTTTTCAGGCGTTCAACACCGGGGTGCGCCGCTACTACGTCGTCAATGCGACGTTCGGTCTGATCGTCGCGGTGATCGACGGTCTCGCGCTCTGGGCCATGGGCATCCCGGCTCCGATCGTCTGGGGCATTCTCGCCTTCGTCACCAACTTCGTGCCCAACATCGGTTTCGTGCTCGGCCTCATTCCGCCGATGCTGCTCGCGCTGGTGCTCGGCGGCTGGCCGATGATGCTCGCGGTGATCGCGATCTACTGCGTCGTCAACGTCGTGCTGCAGGTGCTCGTGCAGCCGAAGTTCGTGAGCGACGCGGTGAATCTGAGCCTCACGCTGAGCTTCTTCTCCGTGCTGTTCTGGACCTTCGTGATCGGCCCGCTGGGCGCGATCCTCTCGATTCCGCTCACCCTGCTCGTGCGAGCGCTGCTCTTCGAGGGAGATCCGGGCAGCCGTTGGCTGCGCTGGCTCTCCGGCGACACGACGGTGACGGAGCACGGTGAGCCCGAGCCGGAGCCCGAGAAGGCGGAACAAGCCGCTTCGTCAGAGCATGCTGCTTCGTCAGACCAGCCCGCCTCAGCGGAACGCTCCGACCGAGCAGGCTGATGCCGTCACTGCTAAACTGGGTGAGCGCTCACGCAGCGCCCGGTGGTGGGGCTCACCGGAACCAACCTCGATAGCGACAACGGTCCCTGTCTCACTCGCACGCGTGTGCAATCGGGATAGGGGTGTCGGTATGAACGGCGAACGGGCGTCACGCTCACGGGATTCGTCGGGGGCGGTGAGCTGGGGTGCCAGGCTCACGGCTCAGGTGCCCGACTTCGGGGTCGTCGCGCTCGGCGGAGCCGCCGGATCGCTGGCGCGCTACCTGCTGACGCTCGCGATTGGCAGCGCGGGCGAGTTTCCGCTCGCGACTTTTCTCATCAACATTCTCGGCGCATTCCTGCTCGGAGCCCTCGTCGAGGTCATCACCCGTCGCGGCGGTGACGGCGGGCACTGGCGCACCACCCGCCTGCTGTTCGGCACCGGTGTGCTCGGCGGGTTCACGACCTACAGTCTGCTCGCGACCGACACCGCCGAGTTGCTGCTGGCGGGCAGCGTCGGCACGGCAGCCGCATACGGCCTGGGAACGCTGCTGCTCGGGGGAGCGGCGAGCTGGTGCGGCATTCTCCTCGGTCGTGCTCTCAGCGGGCACCGGGTCGGGGGAGGCGCGGCATGAGCGGCCTCGGTCTGGCGCTCGGGATCGCCGCCGCGGGCGGCCTCGGAGCTGCCGTGCGCCACCTCGTCGACACGAGCATTCCGGATCGCATCCGAGCGCGTTTTCCGTGGGGCATCATGCTGATCAACCTCACGGGATCGTTCGCACTCGGCCTGCTCGCGGGCTTGGCGCTCGATCACCCGCTCGCCCGAGTGGCCGCTGTCGGTTTTCTCGGCGGCTACACGACCTTCAGCACCGCGAGCCTGGACAGCGTCAAGCTGTTCGCCGCTCGCCGCTACGCCGCCGCTCTCTGGAACGGGCCGGGCATGCTGGTGCTGTCGACCGCGCTGTCGGTGCTCGGGATCGTGCTCGTCAGGTCGGCGTAGCGATGCGCCGGCCGATCCGGCATCAGCGCACCCGCAGCGCCTCGAAGCTCTGCCTGGGATGCACGTAGGCCTCCTGAGATTCGACCAGCTGCAGTTCGCGGGTGCCGGTCGCGAGCGTGCGCTCGAGCAGCTCGTAGACGCTCGCCGCAGTGCGCTCCAGTGCGAAGGGGGCGTCGCCGGTCTCGCGGAAGTGCGCGGTGAACAGCGCGGCGGTGACGTCGCCCGAGCCGTTGACCTTGAAGGGAAGGTAGGGGGTTCGCACGATCCAGGCTCCCTCGCCCGTCACGGCGAGCATCTCGATCGTGTCTGCGGGTCGGTCGGGCCGTTCGACACTCGTCACGAGCACCGTGCTCGGTCCGAGGTCGCGGGCAAGATCCACTGAGTCCAGCGTCGATTCGAGCGTGTCGGGCGACGTGTTCGTGATGAAGCCGAGCTCGAACTGGTTCGGCGTGATGAGATCGGCGCGCGGCACGACCCGGTCGCGAATGAGGTTCTGCACTTCGGGAGCCACGTGACACCCCGACTTCGCGTTTCCGAGCACGGGATCGCAGGCGTAGATCGCCTCGGGGCTGTGCTGCTTGACGCGCGCAACGGCGTCGAGAATGGCGTCGCCGATGTCGTCACCGCCCTGGTAGCCCGAGAGCACGGCACCGACGTCATCGAGCCCACCGCGCTCCTCGATACCGGCCACGATCTCGCGCACGTCGTTGCCGGTGAGCATCGGGCCGCGCCAGGAACCGTATCCGGTGTGGTTCGAGAAGCAGACGGTGTAGACCGGCATGACCTCGTGACCGAGGCGCTGCAGCGGAAACACCGCCGCCGAGTTGCCGACGTGACCGTACGAGACCGAGGACTGAATCGAGAGGATGCGCATGCTGCGATCCTGCCACTGGTCTACGCGATATACCACTTGTTGTCGATTGGGGTGGACCACTCGTGCCGCGCGACCAGTCGCCCCGGCCGGAGACTCCTTGCGCCGTTCAGATCCCTCGCCCGGGGGTGAGTATTCCCGCGGGATCGAGCGCCGTCTTGATGGCCCGCTGCACGTCGAGCGCGGTGCTGTCGAGCTGCCACGGCAGTTCGTGGCGCTTGAGGGATCCGATCCCGTGCTCGCCCGAGATGGTACCGCCGAGCGAGATCGCGAGCTTGGTGATGTCGTCGATCACCTCGTCTGCTTCGGCGATGCCCTCCGGGGTGTCGGGCGACTCGACGGTGCTGTGCAGGTTGCCGTCGCCCGCGTGCGCGACGGTCGATACGACTTTGCCGCGGCGCTCCGAGATCTCGGCGATGCCGCGGAACACCTCTGCCAGTTGTGCCACCGGCACCCCGACATCGCAGGAGATCTTCAGCCCGCGGGCGTTGAGCGCCGGATTCGACAGGCGTCGCGCTTCGAGCAGCGAGTCGGACTCCGATATCTCGGTGTCAGTGGCACCGAGATCTGCGCAGAGCGAGGTGATTGCGAAGGCCTTCTCGGCCGCGTCGAGGCCGACGGTCTGGCCGACGAGCATCGCGCCGGCGGGGACCGTGAGCCCGCTCGGGTGGAACGACTCGATGATCTCGACGCTGAGCGCGTCCATGAGTTCGAGCACCTCGGGCTGGGCCGGGCCGTTCACGATCGCGGTGACAGCCTCCCCGGCCTCTTCGAGCGTGTCGAAGCTCGCGCGGAAGGTGCGAGGAGTGCCCGGGGGCACCGGCTTCAGTCTCACGGTCGCCTCGGTGATCACGCCGAGGGTGCCCTCCGAACCGATGAACAGGCTCTTCAGGTCGTAGCCGACCACGTTCTTGCGGGTGAGCGCACCGGCGCGCAGAACGCGGCCGTCGGAGAGCACGACCTCGAGCGCCGCGATGGAGTCGGTCGTGACGCCGTGCGACACGCACCGCAGACCACCGGCGTTCGTGGCGATGTTGCCGCCGACGGTGCAGGTGCGTGCGCTGGCGGGGTCTGGCGGGAAGAACAGCCCCTGTTCGCGGCAGGCCGCGTCGAGTTCGGCGGTGATAACCCCTGGCTGCACGACGGCGAGGCGGTTGTCGGCGTCGATGGCGATGATGCGGTTCATGCGCTCCAGCGACAGGATCAGCCCGCCGTCGTAGGCGACGGCTCCGCCGGTCAGCCCGGTGCCCGCACCGCGCACGCTCACCGGAACGCCGGCCTCGCTCGCCCACGCGAGCGCGGCCGAAACATCGTCGGTCGACTCGGCGAACACGAGCGCCAGGGGAGTCCCCTCGAACACTGCGCGCGATGTATCGATCGCGTACGGCGCGATGAGCGCGGGATCGAGCACCAGCCGCTCACCGAATTGTTTGCTGAGTTGTTGCACCTTGCCCATGGTTCTCGAGTCTAGAGCGTGTCTAGAAATTTTGGCCGGATCATCTGGATCAGCGGACAGCTGTAGGAGCAGGATTCTTTTCGGTATCTCTTGCCGATTTTACAAACTCACTTGTCAAATATGCACATGTGCGATAACTTTCAGATATTGATAATCGGTTTCTGTAGACTCGTAAGGTGGTCAAATATGAAATGGCTGAAGTCGCTGGTGAGGGTCTCAGTGATCGCGGTGACATCCTTGCTGGTTCTATCTTCACTTCCTGCACACGCGGTTGACGTCCCCGAGGAGCCACGAGAACCCGCAAATCTTCGCACTCGTGTTATTGAAGCGATGGGCGTTCTTGAAGTCGCTAGAACTCAGGCGAATTATTCTGGTGAGTGGTTCGACGCGGAAGACAACACCCTCACTGTTTATGGTGTAGGAGGTCCATCCGAGAAACTGCAACGCGTATTTGATGCTTCAAAACTCAAAGTCGAGTGGACTGAAGCACGCTACTCGGCAATTGAATTGGGTGCACTTGCAGACGAACTGCGAGTCTCTGGGCTTGCGTATGAAGGGATCCGATATCACCCTGATGGTAGTGGGATCACTGTGATGCGCACTGCTGCAGAGGAGAAGCCCGTTGGGCAGCACGCTGAACTGCTGGCCAACCCTGCAATTGAATGGGTTGAGGGAGCTATTGAGCCAGCAGATACGCGAACAACGGACACCGCACCATTTGCCGGAGGAATTCGAATCTACTCGAACTACGGCGGATGCTCGGGCGGCTTTCCGCATGAGCGGGACAATGGTGATGTAGGAATCATCACTGCTTGGCATTGTTCCGATGGCGCGGAAGGTGTTACCTGGAAGGTCACTGATTCTCAAGCAACGGTTGGGAAGACCAATTCGAAGAAATCGAAGGGCTGGGATGTTCAGTTTGTGAAAGGTGCAGCTGGATCTATTGAAGGAAAGCTCTTTTCTGGAAACTATGTGACCTCAAATAAGATCAATCTCCCGCAGGCGTTTGTTCTCGGTGGCTATTTGCCTATTGGTATGCCCGTGTCAGTGAGCGGCTCATATAGTGGATCTCAGTCTGGGAAGATCACAGCGTTGACCGAGACAAGCTACTTGGGCGGGAGCGCTCAGGCAGGAAAGAAATACTATGAGGTCACCGCTAACGCTGGAAAGCCTCTGGGCGGGAATGGGGACAGCGGGTCCCCGGCAGTCGAGATTGACGGGTCTTTCGTTTTACCGGTTGGGCTTTATGTCGCTAGGTACTCGGGAAGCTATGAGGTGCCCTGCAAAGGCATTCCCACTTCTTCAAGCAGGAAGTGCGCAACTGTTGGCCTGGTGACCCCCGCGCACAAGATGTACGACGTCGTTGATTAGTTCGAGGGCGCTGGATCATGCGTGAGTTCTTGAATTAAGGAAGGAATTAGAGATGTGGATTCAATCGGCTGTGAGGGTGGCGGTTGGTGTCGTCACGGTCGCGGCAATCGCGCTTCCGGCGACAGGTTCGTTCGATCTGACTGCGCAAGCTGCATACGCCGCATCACCGAGTAATGCGACTTCAGCCACTGCTGGTGCAGCCGTGCAGTCGAAGAAAGAGAAACTGACCGCGAAGCAGAAGAAGGAGCTTCGCAACTCGAAGCGTGTGGTGCTCGAGGTTGCGCGCCAGCAGTCGAACTACAGCGGCTATTCTTCAAGCTCAAAGTCCCGGGTGCTGACGATCTATGCCGTGACGCAAGATTCGAAGGCCCTGAGAGACGTGATCCGCAAGGAGAAGAAGCGAACGGGACTTGTCGTCGAGTGGATTGGCAACGCAAACTTCACTCGTGCCGAGTTGCAAGCTGCCAAGCACATCGTGCTCAAGGACAAGCGTGTGCGCGCGGGTAAAGTCAAGATCAAGCCTTACCCGGGCGAACTCCAGGTGCAGTTCAAATCGCGATACCGGAATGAAGTGGAGCGCCTCAGTAGCAAGCCGGGGCTGCTTGAACAGGAGCTCGGCGTCACGGTGCCGGTTGTGCGCTGGTTGAGCAAGCACGACGTTATTCCTACTCCGGCATCGTAGGGCTGCGACCTTGTAGGCCTACGGTGCTGCAAACACTCGGTGTCATTGATCTTCGGCGCAATGGATTCGAATCATCTCGGGCCTATGGCTAGGCACTTTAGAAGCGTGATTCGCCGATGAGGTCACGTGCGCGGATCCCGACTCGTAACGTGGGCCCGGCGGCCGATGGAACACGCGGTGTGCCACTACTCGCTCTCCGCGCTCGGATACTTCTGTTCGAAGTCGGCGAGCGATTGAAGTTCGCCCCACGCACCGAACCAGCCGTCGTCGCTCTGGCCGGCGATGGCGCTGCAAGATTCGAAGGCGGTGTAGTCCGCCGATTCTTTCTCCGGCACGCCGAAGAAACCACCCGCAAGCGCCACGACATCGCCGACCTCGAAGGCCGCACCCTTGAACTCGAGCGATGACGCGCCGTAAATCTCAGTGCCGTAGGGAAACACCACAGGAGTGAACTTCGGGGTGGACTCCGTGCTTACTGAGACTCCGAAACATCCTGCCTCATTTACAGCAATCGGGCCGGTGAGCAGGGCTTCCGCTCCACCGTTCGCACGTTCCGCCTCGGTAACCAGCTGCTGCGGCCCGACATCGCCGTCGCTACTGCTGAAGCTGTGAAGTGCGACGTGGGCATATGTGACCGTTGCAGTCGACGCCTCGGTGGGTGAGTCGCTGTTCTGGCCTCCGGAGGTGACCTCGTGCGTATCCGAGCTTGAGGAGCCGGCAGTGCCTGAGGTGCCGGTGCAGCCCACGGCGCTGAGCAGGGCGGCGACCGATGCGACTCCCAGGGCGACAGGTGTGAATAGCTTCATCAGTATTCCGATCGGCATGCGGTGTGCGGGCGGGTCACCACAGTATGCCGACGGCAACTGTGAGTTTCAGCAGTCGAGCCGACCCCTGCTGACGCTCGACCGTGGAATGATGGGGTGGTGGTGGATCGCGCGAGCATGCGAGGGGCCGGGCGGTACGCGCCGAGCCCGTCTGGCGACCTGCACCTCGGTAACCTGCGCACGGCGCTGCTGGCGTGGCTGTTTGCGCGTTCGAGCGGACGCCGGTTTCTCATGCGCATCGAAGATCTGGATCGCGCGCGCGACGCGGGTGCGGGGAAGCGGCAGCTCGCAGACCTCGCGAGCCTCGGAATCGACTGGGACGGCGAACCGGTGCTGCAGAGCGAGCGGGGTCGGGATCACGACGCGGCGATCCAGCGCCTCGCCGATGCCGGTCTCGTGTACGAGTGCACCTGTACCCGCCGCGACATCCTCGCCGCCCCGAGTGCGCCGCACGCGCCGCCCGGCGCATACCCCGGAACCTGCCGCGACCGCAGCGATGCCGAGCGGGAGGCGGCGCGCGCGGCGATCCTGCCCCGCGAACCGGCCCTGCGGCTGAGAACACCCGAGGGTCTGCGCGAGCCGGGGTTCGACGATCTCGTGCTCGGGCCGTTCGGCGGCGACAGCCGCAGCGACGGCACCGATCGCGGCGGCGGAGTCGATGATTTCGTGCTGCGCCGGGGCGACGGCACGGTCGCCTACAACCTCGCGGTCGTCGTTGACGACGCCGCGATGGGCGTGGATCAGATCGTGCGCGGCGACGACCTCGCATCCTCGACGCCGCGCCAGATCCTGCTGCAGCGGCTCCTCGGCCTGCCGACGCCCCCGGCCGTCGAGTACGCCCACGTGCCGCTCGTGCTCGGCCCGAGCGGTGCCCGACTCGCCAAGCGCGACGGCGCGGTAACGCTCAGGGACCTCGCGGCCCAGGGCACCACCGCAGACGACGTTCTGACGACGCTCGCCGCCTCACTCGACCTCGCCGCCCCCGGCGAGCGCGTCACGGTAGATCTGCTCCTCGACCGCTTCGACCCGGCCGCACTGCCCAGAATGCCCTGGATGTGGCAGCAGAACTCGTGACGCGGCTCCGTGGCCTGGGCGACTCCGGAGCCGCCCGACGTACCTACTTCTTGAGGGCCCTGATGACGCGGGCCAGTGCGCGGCCGGCGACGAAGATGAACGGCACGCCCACCGCGAGCAGCGCGATGATGTTGGGCTCGAAGCGGGTGCTGCCGTCGTGGGTGACGTACGCACCGACGGGGATCGCGACGCCCCCGCCGCCGCCTCCGGAGCCCTCGCCGACGGTGTCGGAGCCGCCGGCATCGCCCTCACCGGCACCGAAGCCGTACGAGGTGCAGGCGACGGGGATGATGGTGGTGCCGTCGACGGTGATGGGGTCGCCGTAGGCGGAGTGGACGCCCACTTTCGTGACGGTGTCTGCGATCTTCGTGGTGAGATTGTCCATGCACTTCAGCCTACCGGCTCACTCGGCGTCTGTCCCCGGCAATGACCCGGGAATGCTGCTCCCGAAAGCGGTCGGGCAGACCCTCAGCTCTCGCTGCCGTAGCGGCCGCGGCGCACGGCCTCCGGTTGTGGGCGCTTCGCCTCGATCCCGTCGCCCGAGGAGACGTGCTTGATGCGACGAATCACCCACGGCACCAGGTACTCGCGCGCCCACACCACGTCTTCTTTGCGCGCTCGCCGCCAGCTGCGCGCGGGCAGGGGCGGTGGATCGAGCGGCTGAAGCTTGTGCGGAATGTTCAGCGTGTCAAGTGCGGCCCTGGCAATCGTGTGGTGTCCGAGCGAGTTGAGGTGCAGGCGGTCGCCGGCCCAGTAGCGCCCGTCCTGCAGTTCCTCCAGAGCCCACTGATCCACCACGACGGCGTCGTGCCGCTTCGCGATCTTGCGCACGTTCTCATTGAAGATCGCGACCTTGCCCCGAATCGAGCGGAACACCGGCTGAAACCCGGTGTCGACCCCGGTGAACACGAGGATCGTCGCACCGCCCGCGCTCAGGCGCTCGATCACGCTCTCCAGCTTCGCCGCGACCTCGTCGGGGTCGGTGCCGGGGCGAATCACGTCGTTGCCGCCGCCGCAGATGCTGATGAGATCGGGGCGCAGATCCAACGCCGGCTCGACCTGCTCATCGGCGATCTGCTGAATCAGCTTGCCGCGCACCGCCAGGTTCGCGTACGCGAAATCGGGATCGTAGTCGCTCAGCACCTCGGCGAAGCGGTCTGCCCAACCGCGCAGGCCGCCGGGGCTGTCGGCATCGGGATCGCCGACGCCCTCGGTGAACGAGTCGCCGATGGCCACGAAGCGCGACCAGGGGAGAGCAAGCCCCTCGTTCGCGCCGTCATCGATCGAGCGAGCCTCCGCGCGGCCCCCTGTGCGGGCCGTCGCCTCATCCGCGGTTCGAACCTCTGCCACATCTCCTCCTGAGGTTTGCACTGGGCCTGCACGTGGTCGCTGCTGCGCACCCGGAACGGGCGTGGGCGGCTGTCACCGATCGTTGTTCTGTCTCCGATAGTCTATGGCGCTGTGACAGATTCGGTTTTGGATTCATCCCTCCACCTCCCAGGGACGAGTGCCGCCGAACACCTGCCCCCCGCCTACCCCGAGCGCGCCGCCCACGGCACCGCCGGTACGCTGCGCGCTTGGCAGGAGGAGGCCATCAGGCTGTACCTGGAGAAGGCTCCGAGAGACTTCCTCGCCTCGGCGACGCCCGGCGCGGGCAAGACGACGTTCGCTCTGCGCCTTGCCGCGATCCTGCGCGCCAATCACACGGTCAGTCAGATCGTCGTGGTCGCCCCCACCGAGCACCTCAAAACGCAGTGGGCCGACGCGGCCGCGCGCGCCGGCATTCGCCTCAACCCCGACTACTCCAATAGCGACGGACTCGGGTACGGCCGCCAATATCACGGCGTCGCCGTCACCTACGCGCAGGTCGCGATGAAGCCCGTGCAGCACCGGCTGCTCACCGAGAGCGAAGACACGCTCGTCATTCTCGACGAGGTACACCACGGCGGCGACGCGCTCAGCTGGGGCGACGCGATTCGAGAGGCGTACGGCGAGGCGAAGCGGCGACTCTCGCTCACGGGAACGCCGTTCCGCTCGGACGAGGCCCCGATTCCGTTCGTGCAGTACGCGCCGCAGGGAGACGGATCCCGCCTCTCGCTCACCGACTACGACTACGGCTACGGTCGCGCGCTCGCCGACGGCATCGTGCGTCCCGTCATCTTCATGGTCTACGCGGGCAAGATGCGCTGGCAGACCTCGGCGGGCGAAGAGATGGAGGCCGCCCTCGGCGAGGGCAACACCAAGGACATCACCTCGCAGGCGTGGCGCACCGCGCTCGACCCCTCAGGCGACTGGATCGCGAAGGTGCTGCGCGCCGCCGATCGCCGCCTCACCGAGGTGCGCCACCAGATTCCCGACGCCGGAGGGCTCGTCATCGCGACCGACCACGCGTCTGCGAAGTCGTACGCGCGGCAGCTGCGCGAGATCACGGGGGAGGAGGTCGCGCTGATCCTCTCGGACGACAGCGGTGCCTCCGAGCGCATCGACGAGTTCTCGCACGGCGACTCGCGGTGGATGGTCGCGGTGCGCATGGTGTCGGAGGGCGTCGACGTGCCGCGGCTCGCGGTCGGCGTGTACGCGACGAGCTCGGCGACACCCCTGTTCTTCGCCCAGGCCATCGGGCGCTTCGTGCGATCGCGCCGCCGCGGCGAGGTGGCGTCGGTGTTCATTCCGAACGTGCCCACCCTCATGCAGCTCGCGGCCGAACTCGAGAAAGAGCGTAACCACGTGCTCGAAGGGCCGAAGAGCGCCGAGGAGATGTGGGATGCCGAGGCCGCACTCATGGCGGAGGCCGAGCGCGGCGAGCAGGCCTCGTCAGAGCTCATCGAGGCCGAATTCAAGTACCAGGCCCTCGGCTCGGACGCGCACTTCGATCGTGCCGTGTTCGACGGTGCGGAGTTCGGCGGGTACGCCGAGGTCGAGAGCGAGGAAGAACTCGAGTTTCTGGGCTTCCCCGGACTACTCGAACCCCACGAGGTGAAGGCGGTGCTGCAGCAGCGGCAGGCGCGGCAGGCGCGCAGGTCGGCCGACCGCCAGGGCATCCTCGAGCACCCGCCCGAGCGCGCCGAAGCCCCCGAGGCGCTGCACCGCACTCTCGGCGAGCAGCGCAAACTGTTGAACTCGCTCGTGGGCATGTACTCGAAGGTCTCCGGCGACCCGCACAAGGAGGTGCACAGCGAGCTGCGGCGCGTGTGCGGCGGGCCCGCGGTGGCGCAGGCCACGGTGACGCAGCTGCAGAAGCGCATCGAGCTGCTGCGGCGGCGGTTACGGCCGTAGCCCCGCCGCGTGGCCCGTGCTCTTGCGGCCTCTCTTGCCGCTCCGCGGTGCTTTTCCGGCCCGCGGTGCTCATCCCGCCCGCAGCCCCTCCTGCCGCCCGCAGCCCCTCCTGCCGCCTGTGGCCTCCTTGCCGCCCCTCTTCCCCGCCCCATACCCCGCTCTGGAAGACGCAAACGGCTCGTATTCGCCGCGATACCGACCTTTTGCGTCTTCCAGAGCCCGAGTGGCGCACCTGATTGCTCTCCCACACCAGGACATCGCTGGCTAGGGTGGAAAGATGGGTAAGAAGAGTTCGGGATCGGCGTCCACGCCCGCGACGATCGCGCTGACGCGAGCCGGCATCTCGTTCACAGTGCGCAATTATCAGCACGATCCGGCCGTGACCGACTTCGGAGCAGAAGCCGCTACCGCACTCGGTGTTCCGCCGGAGCGTGTGTTCAAGACCCTGCTCGCCGAGGTCGACGGTGCGCTCGTCGTCGGCGTCGTGCCGGTCTCGGGCAAGCTCGACCTCAAGGCGCTGGCCGCGGCGCTCGGAGCGAAGCGTGCCGTGATGGCCGATCCGGTGGCTGCCGAGCGCAAGACCGGCTACGTTGTCGGCGGCATCAGCCCGATCGGGCAGCGCACGCGGCTGCGCACGGTGATCGATGAGTCGGCTCGGGATCACGACACCGTACTCGTCTCAGGAGGACGCCGCGGTTTCGACCTGGAACTCTCTCCCGGTGATCTTGCGCGCGCAACGGAGGGCGTGTGGGCGGATATCGGTCGCGAAGACTGACTTGCGGGGCGCTGACAGTTGCCGATGCGGTGGCACTTCTGCCGCGACGCGCGCGAGTTCTCGAAGTGATTCGTGCAGCACCCCTGTTCCGTGCTAAGTTATTCTCTGTTCGCCGGAAAGGTTTGGCGGATCGTTCGCGCGGGTGGCGGAAATGGCAGACGCGCTAGCTTGAGGTGCTAGTGCCCGTATTAGGGCGTGGGGGTTCAAGTCCCCCCTCGCGCACGCGAATGAAATGGCCCCTGACCTGGGATTTTA
>JBKEBN010000047.1:0-26005 GCA_047973175.1 Leucobacter sp. | reverse complement strand
AACAGGTCGGGCCGGCCGACGCCAACGCACTCACCGCGGAGAGCGGCTAAGCTGGTGCGGTGCCTGGGCGATCACTCAGCGGCACCTCGCGCAAGTGGCGGAATTGGCAGACGCGCTGGATTTAGGTTCCAGTACTTTCGAGTGTGGGGGTTCAAGTCCCCCCTTGCGCACGAGATGAGCGACGTTGTAACCCTGGATCTTACTGATCGCGCCGATAGGGACTACGGCTGCGGTGCGGTGAGCCGAGATCTGGCCGCGGTGTCGTCGGAATCTTCCCCCCCACTGACGCCTTCCTCCTCCGCCTTGCCAGATCTCGGCTCACCGCATCCTCGTACCGCAGCCCCTATCGGCGCGATCAGTAAGCCGCGGCCGTGTTTCCTGCGGTTGGCGTGGCCGCGCAGCGCCCGCAGTAGCGCCCTGCCGGGTCGGCTCAGGATCCCCGCTTCCACATCTGCGAGTCGCTTTCTGCCGCTATTCTCGCGGTGGAGGGGGCAGAATGAGACTCACAGACGGTGAGGCGGCAGCCCCGTGTTCTGCACCGGAAATTCGCTTCACATATCCCGGCACTCTCGGGGCGTCCCTGCAAAGCAACTTCCGGAGCAGAACACTAGGAGGCGATCCCGATGAGCAACCTGGACGAGCGCCCCGACCTGACGGTGCTGCGGCCCGGCGAGCGGTGCACCGCGGTCGAAGTGCTCGAACCGCGAACGGTGCCGCTGGGCGGACCCCGAGCCATGACGGTCTATCGCACGCTTCCGCAGCGCCGGCGTTCGCTGGTGGGGGCATGGTGCTTCCTCGACCACTACGGCCCAGATGACGTCTCCGAGACCGGCGGCATGGTGGTGCCTCGGCATCCGCACACGGGCCTCGCGACCGTCTCGTGGCTGTTCACCGGCAGCATCGACCACCTCGACTCCGGCGGCAATGCCGCTCGGGTGCGACCCGGGGAGCTCAACCTCATGATCGCGGGGCGAGGGATCACGCACCAGGAGATCAGCACCCCGGAGACGAAAACCCTGCACGGCGTGCAGCTCTGGTACGCGCTGCCGCAGAGCACCCGGTTCAGCTCCAATCGTTTCGAGCACTACGTTCCCGAGCCGGTGACCGTGCCCGGCCTCACGGCCCGCGTCTTTCTCGGAGAGCTGCTCGGGAGCGTGTCTCCGGTCGAGACGCGCACGCCCGAACTGCTCGGAGCCGAGCTGCTGCTCGACGCCGGGGCGACGGTGTCGCTGCCGATCCGGCGCGACTTCGAGCACGCGATGCTCGCCGAGAACGACGGCATCGCGGTGAACGGCACAGACCTGCCCCACCGCGCGCTCGCCTACGTTCCGACCGGTTCGGACACCCTCGAACTGACCGCCGGGCCAGAAGGCGCGCGGGTGATCCTGCTCGGCGGGATCCCCCTGGGCGAGCAGATCATCATGTGGTGGAACTTCGTCGGCCGCACCCACGACGAGATCGTCGAGTATCGCCGCAGATACCAGGCCGAACTCGGACTCGAACCGGCCGACCCGCTCGATGCGGGTAAGCCGCCACTGTTCGGGACGTTTCCGCCGGGCGAGCGAAAGCCGCTCCCCGCGCCGGTGCTTCCGCTCACGCGGTTGCGGCCGCGCGGGTAGGCTCGCGGCCGGCGCTCGTGACCGAACCCGTATCTGAGCCCGAGCCAGCACCTGCTGCGTCTGCGCCTGCAGCGCAAGCTCTCGCTGGCAACGTGGCACCTGCAGCACACGGCGGAAGTGCTCCCAGCTCGTTCGCTTCCGGCGTGGCACCTGCAGTGCACCTCGGCAGCGTTCTCGACTCGTTCGCTTCCGGCGTGGATTCGAACTCACGAAGGTACTAGAACTCGGGAAACATCAGGGCACCTGGAACTTGTTGGAGCTTGTTAATCCGCCGTGTAATCTTCGCCGGGTTCAAGCCGGAGCGCTGAGCATGAACGACTCCAGTATGCTTGGGGTCGAACGGGTAGCCCACCGGCCCCCGAAGCGGCGCTGTGTCCTGTGCAAACGTCAATGATGTGTCGAAGGTCTGGGTGCCGCACCGCATTTGCCGGGTTCGGCGCATGTGACGGGAGAGAGGGTGAACCGATGGAGGAACTCGACCGCTGGCAGGCGGCTTCAGCTGACTCGCTGAAGAACCACCAGTTCTACGTGAATCTCCTCAACGATGTCGCGCTCGGCTCGCTTGTCGACCTACTAGTAGGCATGACGCCGGGAGAACAGCTGCCGAGTGAGCGTGACCTCACGCAGAGGCTCCAGATCAGCCGCAACACGCTACGCGACCGCATCGGGAAGCTTGAATCGATGGGTGTTCTCACGCGCAAGGAACGTCAGGGCACATTCTTCTCAGGGCTGCAACCCGAGCAGGTCGGCAACGTTCTGGTACTCAGCATGATGTTCCAGCAGATGACCTATGAATCGCTCATCTCAGTACGCCACGCACTCGAACGGCAAGCGGTGATCGAGGCGTGCCGCAATGCGACACCTGAGACGCTTGAGGCGATAGCCAAGGCCATAGAGAACATGCAGAGCACGGAGGATGGGCCCGAGCTGCTCGCCGCCGATTGGGCCTTCCATCATGCGCTCTTTGCAGCCTCGGCTTCGCCTGCGCTCCTCTTTTTCTCGCAGATGCTTCACGGCGTGCTGCAGGGCACCCTGCGACCCCTGACGCTCGAGTGGGACTTCAAAACGATGCGGCGAGTGCATGCCGATGTGTTCCGTGCAGTTGAGGCACGGGATCCCGTGGCTGCCACGGTCGCAATCGACGCCCATTTCGAATGGTTGTATGAACTGCGCAACCGTGAAATCAACGGTAGTATCTGACAGGGTGAGAATGGTGTCAGATACCTTTGACGGGATATTGCGCCGCTGGAGGTGCAGAACTCTGCACCAAACCGCCGTCTACGGGTAGACACACTCCGTTGATGTAACGGGAATCGTCGGAGGCGAAGAACAACGCTGCGTTCGCGACATCGAACGAGTCGCCCATCTTGCCGGTCGGAGACAGCGCGTCCCGCGCCGCGACCATTTCTTCGACAGAGCTGTACGCCGAGCTGATCTGGCGATATATCATCGGGCTGTTGATGTAGCCGGGGGCGATGGTGTTCGCACGGATACCCCGATCGGCATATTCCAACGCCAGATTCTGCGTGAACTGCGTCACGGCACCTTTGCTCGCCGAGTAGCTCGGGTAGTTGTAGCCGATGTAGCGCATACCCCCGATTGAGCCGATGTTGATGATGCTGCCAGATCCCTGCTCGAGCATGTGCGGGATCACGTACTTGCAGGTCAGGAACATGCTCGTGAGGTTGACGTTCATAACCAGGTTCCAGTCATCGAGCGACTGCTCGACGGGGCCGCCCATGCGGGCAATGCCGACGTTATTGTGCAGCACGTCAATGCGGCCGAACTCCGCGACGGTCTTCTCGACCGCCCCGCTCACCGACGCATCGTCGGTGACGTTGCCGACGATACCGAGCAGCTGGGGTTCGATCCCGATCGTGCGGCACTCCCGCCGGACCCGATCCACACCCCCCTGCACCGCCTCATCGCTGAGATCAAAGACGACGACGTTCGCGCCTTCACGGGCGTAGGTGATGGCGGCGGCGAGACCGTTGTTGATCTCCCCGCCAACCGATCCGCCGCCGAAGACGATGCAGGTCTTGTTCTGAAGCCGGTTCATGAGTGCCTTCCAGGTGCAGTGAGGTTGAGGTGGGATGGAGCTGAGAGCGGATGGGGCGTGGAGTCAAGCGGAGTGGACGCCCCACCCGTTCTCAGTGAGGGAGCAAGGTCGTTCAAGAGAGGGTTCGCTTAACAGCCGCCACGATGTCGTTCTTCGAGGGGGTCACCACTTCCTCCAGGGGCTGCGAATATGGGATGGGGGTTCGCGCGCCGCCGACTCGAACGGGAGCGGCGTCGAGCCTGTCCCACGCCGCCTCGACGGTCTGCGCGACGAACTCGGCACCCCAGCCATAGTCGCGCACGGCCTCGTGGGCGACCACGAGATGGCGGGTCTTGCCGACTGACGCGTACACCGCATCCATGTCGAACGGGTAGAGGGTACGCGGGTCGATGATCTCGATCTCGATGCCCTCGGCCGAGAGCTCCTCGGCTGCCTGCAGCGAGTATGCCAGAATCTGCTGCGTCGCCACGACGGTAGCGTGGGTGCCCTCGCGCGCAATGCGAGCCTGCCCGAAAGGAATCGGCTCAAAGGCGACCGGGCCGCGATCGTAGTACTGGTTCTTATGCTCCAGGAAGATCGTCGGGTTATCGGTGAGTGCCGCGGTGCGCAGCAGGCCGTAGGCATCGCCGGGAGTGCCGGGAACGACCACTTCGAGGCCGGGGATATGCGCGAACAGCGTCTCGAGAGACTGCGAGTGCTGCGCTGCCTTGCCGATGCCCGAACCGCCATTGCTACGGATCACGAGAGGGGCGTCGAACTGGCCGCCGAACATGTAGCGGGTCTTGGCCGCCTGGTTGATGATTCCGTCGAATCCCAGGAAGGCGAAGTCGGAGTACATGATCTCCAGGATCGGGCGTGTGCCGCGCGTGGCTGCCGCTGAAACCGCCGAGAGCAGCACCTCCTCGCTGATCGGGGTGTCGAGCACCCGATCGGCCCCGAACTTCTTCTTCAGGCCGCGGGTGACACCGTAGGTACCGCCGCCCGTGCCCCAGGTGGTGATGTCCTCGCCGAGCACGAAGCTCTCGGGCAGCGTTTCCATGATGTCGTGCATCGCCGCGTTCAGCGCGCGCCACGTCACCATGTCTTTCGTCTGCGCATTCATGCGTCCGTTCCTTCCGCGTAGACATCGGTAAAAGCCTCGGAGACATCGGGGTACGGCGAGTTGCGGGCGAATTGCTCAGCGGTCTCGACCTCCTCGAAGATCTCCCGGGTCGTGGTCGCCCACTCCTCCTCGGTGATGATGCCCTGCTCGATGAGTTCTGCGAGCAGCTTCGCGATGGGGTCGTTGGCCTTCGCTGCCTCGACCTCGTCCCTGCTGCGGTAGATCTCCGTGTCGCCGGCCATGTGGCCGAGGTAGCGGTACGTATCGAACACGAGGAAGCTGGGGCCCTCACCGGCGCGGGCCCGCTCGACGGCAGCGGTCGCGACGTCGAAGACCTCTCGCAGGTTCATCCCGTCGGCGTTGAACGACGGCACACCGTAGGCCTCGCCGCGCTTGGCGAGGTCGGTCTGGGCAGTCATGTCCTCGATATGCGCCGACTGGGCGTAATAGTTGTTCTCGAGCACGAAGAGCACCGGGAGTTTCCAGATCGCGGCGAGGTTGAACGCCTCAGCGAGCACTCCCTGGTTCGACGCCCCGTCTCCGAAGTAGGAGACGGCGACCGTGCCATCGCCCTTCTGCTTCGAAGCGATTGCTGCGCCGGTGGCGATGCCGATGCCGGCCCCGACGATGCCGTTGGTGCCGAGCACCCCGATCTCCTTGACGCCGATGTGCATCGAGCCGCCCTTGCCGCCGCAATACCCGGTTGCGCGCCCGAGAATCTCGGCCATGGTGCGACCGAAGTCGGCCCCCTTGGCAAGCGTGTGTGCGTGGCCCCGGTGAGTGCTCGCGATCGCATCGCCGTCGGTGAGCGCGAGCGAGACGCCGACCGCGATCGCCTCCATGCCGAGGGAGGGGTGGGTCGAACCGCGGATCAGCCCTTCATCCGAGAGAAGGGGCATTCGACGCTCGAATTCGCGGATTCGAGCCATGAGCTTCAGGCCCGTGAGGCCCTGTTCTGCTGCTTGATACTGAGTCATGCTGCTCCCTATTCGATGACGGCGATGGTCTCATCGAGCTCGATGAGGTCGCCCTCCTCCTTCTTGAGCGAGATAACACCGGTGGCGGGTGCGACGATCTCGTTGACGAGCTTGGAGGTCTCGACAGATCCGATGACCTGCCCCTCGGTGACGGTTGCGCCGTTCTCGACGAGCCACTCGCCCATGTCGGCCTCGGTCTCCTCGCCGAGCAGATCCTGAGTGAGGTTGATGTTCATGATGTTTCTCCTTCGTTCGGAATGGGCGTTGCAATTGGGTTCGGGGTGCCGCGCAGTCGGTCGACGCGTTGTAAAGTGAGTTCGAACGTCGCCGCGACGAGGTTCTCGCCGGGCACGAGTTCTCCGGCGTGGAGCACGCCGTGACGGTCGACCAGGGTGCCACTGAGTCGGGCTGTGCGCGTACCGTCGACAGTTCGCACGTCGCCAACGAGTGCGATGACCTCGGTTGCGGGGCCATCAACGGTGCGCCGTTCACCGGTGGCACGGTCAATGAAGGTCGCGCCGATGAAGCTGCCGAGACCGGCGCGCAGAGTGGCGCGCCCGAAAGCATACTCGTGGCAGACTTTGAGTACCGCCTCCGTAATGTCTTCGTTCGGCAATACGCGGGCAACAATCGTGTCGGCCTCGAGTGTGTCGTGATCGGGCATCTCAATACTCCGTTTCGTCGGCGTGAACACCGGCATCCTGGTTTCCGGGTCGGTTGCGCTGTTCCACTGCGCGCCGTACACGGCGGTGACTGCGGCAAAGGGAGCAGCGGCACCCGGCTCGGTCTCAAACCAGACATGGCCTCCTTCGAGGGCACCGTTCGGCTCCTGCCAGCAGCAGTGGCTGTGCATGTAGGGGTCACCGTCGCGCAGGCCGAGCGTGACCGAACCGTAAACGAGGTAGGCGGTCTCGTGGGAACGGGGCTCCGAGAAACTCAGCGCCTTCTCCGGCGTGGCGACATCGGGAATGCAGTAGCTCAGTGGCGAGAGATCGCCGCCATGGATCTCCGCGTACCCACTGTCGGCACCCAGTTTGGACAGTGTCTCGTGCAGCTGTTCAACGAGCGGACGATCGGGACGCAACTCGCAGGTCGCGCGTCGTGTGCGCACTGGAACGGAGATGATTCTCGGGTGTATTTTCGTGCCTGGATGAACCAAGGGGCGCATCGCAGCCTCCTATCAGCTTGTGACTTCGAGAGGTGGAAGTGTTCACGTCGCCCGGGGTGGGGGCGGTGTCGGCGAGTTCCGGGGTGTGAAACTCGCCGACGGAGTGTGAGACTGGGAATCAACCGATAGCCGTACCTCCGCACACCTTCAGAGTCTCGCCCGTGATGTAGCTCGCGCCCGGTGACGCGAGGAAGGCCACTGCCGCGGCGATATCCTCGGGCTGGCCGATGCGCTTGATCGGCTGAGCGTCGACGGGGTAAGGGACACCTTTCGTCATCGGGGTCTCGACCGGTCCCGGCGCGACCGCGTTGCAGGTGATCCCGAAGGGGCCGACCTCCTTCGCCGCCCACCGGGTGAACGCGATGATGCCGCCCTTCGAGGCCGCATACGCCGGACCGGTGCGCGAAGCGCCCTCCCCGCCGGAGGTCGCGCCCCCGATGATGCCCGAGATCGAACTCACGTTGACGATTGCGCCGGATCCTCGTGCTCGCATGTGGGGATAGACGGCGCACTGCGTCATCAGGAATGTGCCCTTGAGGTTGGTCTCGATGTCCCGATCCCAGATATCGTCGGTCGTCTCCTCGAGACTTACGCGCCCCGCGGTACCGGCGTTGTTCACCAGCACGTCGAGCGATCCCCACTCAGCGACGAGCGCGTCGAGGCAGGCACCCACGGCGACGCGGCTCCTGATGTCCAGGATCTCGCTGCGCGCGCGGATCGATCCCTCATTCTGCTCGATGATCGATTCGACGGTCTGGGTGCCGTCGGCGACATCGAGGACCAGTACGTCAGATCCGCGCGCGGCGAGCTCGCGGGCGATCGCCGCGCCGATACCGCCGGCCGCACCGGTGACGACGCTGACCTTGCCTGTGAGTTCCTGTGTCATGAGAGCCTCCTCCTTGGGTCTTCCTGGATCTTCTCGGATCAGAGGCCGAGGAGATCCGGCAGCCAGTTGCTCAGAGCAGGAACGAATGTCACCAGCAGCACCATTGCAACGCCCGCAATGAGGAACGGTACGATGCCCTTCACTGCTTCTCCGAAGGGGATCTTCGCGATACTCGCCGCGACGAAGAGGTCGATGCCCACCGGTGGCGTGATGAGTCCGATCGCGAGGTTCATCGTCATCATGACGCCGATGGTCGTCAGGTTCATGCCCAGTTCGAGCATCACCGGCACGAACAGCGGGATGAAGAGATAGAACGCGGAGATGGCATCCATGAACATGCCCGCGATGAGCAGCGCCAGGTTGATGATGAGTACGAGGATCACTACGCTGTCGGTGAGGTTCAGCATCCAGTCGGCCACGTGGCGTGCGATCTGGTTGCGCGTGATCACGTATGCGAACACTGTCGCCGCGGCGATGATCAGCATGATGCGACCCGACATGACGCCGGCCGTCGTGAAGATCTTGAACAGCGACCCGATCTTCAACTCGCGCGTCGCCAGGCCGACGACGAGAGCGTAGACCGATGCGACCGCGGCCGACTCGGTCGGGGTGAAGATGCTGCCGTAAATGCCACCGAGAATGATCACGGGTACGAGCAGTCCCGGGATCGCGCGGGCGAATGCCTTGAGCACCACCGATGCCGGGGCACGCTTGGACCGCATGCCGATGCCGCCGCCCTCAGCCGCGTTCTCGGGGGTGACCTCATCGATGGTGAGCACGCCGGTATTGTCCGAAGTGCTCGCCACGGCACCGGTCGCGGTGACCGTCGCCTGCGGCGTGCGCGGGTTCTTGCCCATAGCCGAGCTGAGGTGCGCGGCTGCGTTCGCCTTCGCCTGCTCCATGTCGCGCGGGAGGAACCGGGCTATGAAGTAGAGCACGACGACGAGGATGAGGCCGGGCACGACGCCCGCCATGAACAGACGACCGATCGTGACGCGGTCGACACCCGGGCCTGCATAGTCGGCAGCGACCACCGCGAACACGATGTAGGCGATGCTCGGCGGCAGGATGATGCCGAGCTCACCCGAGGTTGCGACGAGCGAAGCGGAGTGTCGCTTCGTGTAGCCGTGCTTTGCGAGCGCAGGGATCAGGATGCCTCCGATAGCGGCGACTGTAGCGGGGCCCGAACCGGAAATGGAAGAGAAGACCAGCGCCACGAGGATCGTGGTCAGTGCGATGCCGTTCTTCATGTGCCCGAAGGCCGCGTCTGCGAGTTCGACCAGCCGTTTGGATATGCCGGTGAGCTCCATGATCACGCCGGCCAGGATGAAGAACGGGATCGCGAGCAGGGTCTCGGACGACATGCCCGCGTAGAGGATAGCCGATGTCGGCGCGAGCGCCTTGAAGCCGCCGACGTAGACGATCGTGGCGAAGGCCGAGAGACCCATCGACATGGCGATCGGCACGCCGATGAACAGGCAGATCAGGAAGGTGCCGAAGAGCACGAGCTCGGTCATGAGCGGCCACCTGCTTTCGTTTCTGTCGCCGAGGACGCGACGGGTGCATCAGCAGCCTGCATGGCGGCGACCATCTCGAGTGCTTCTGCGTCCTCGCCCTTGAAGGCCTCGCCTCCGCGCAACTCGATGATGCAAACCTGCACTGTACGGATGGCACCGAGCAGTGCGCCGATGGGCAGAGCCAGCGTGAACAGCCCCTGAGGTATCTGCAAGGCCGGGGTCAACCGCCCCATCTCGAACTGCTTCATGGAGGTCTCCCACCCGAGCCAGAGGAATACCGCGTAGAAGGCCAGCATGGCTGCGCAAACCACCACGATGATGATCTTGTGGAGGGCACCGCGAGTCGAATCGCGGAGGAGGCTGAACGCGGGGTGGGTGCCGAGCCGCGTTGCTGCGGAGGCACCGACCATCGTCAGCAGCACAGCGAGGTTGACGAGCAACTCGCTGGTGAACGAAAAGGAGGCATGGAAGACGTATCGCGCCACCACGTTGGCGAAGGCCAACAGCGTGATGAACAAGAAGGAGAGCGCAATGATCGTGTTCTCGAGCCTGCGTAGGATCAGATCAAACATAATTTTCGAGTCCTTCGAATGGGCGGAACTTCAAGAGTTCCGCCCATTCGATAGAGGTCGGACTATTCCGGCTGTACGGCCTCGGCGACCTCGGGGGTCCACTTCTCGGCGTACTTCTCGTACACCGGCTGCATGGCCTCGCGGAACGTCTCGAGCTGGTCGGGAGTGAGAGTGGTGACCGTCATCTGATCTTCCATCTCGGCGAGTTGCTCGGCCTCGCGCTCACGGCTGAGGTTGATCTGGTACTCATTGGCCTCCGCCGCGGCATCGTTGACGATCTGCTGGTCCTCCTCGCTCAGGCTGTTGTACAGGTCGAGGTTCATGCCGAGGATCAGTGGATCGTAAACGTAGTTCCACACGGTGAGGTAGTCCTGCACCTCCATGAGGCCGTTCGCGTAGATCACGTCGAAAGGGTTCTCCTGGCCGTCGATGGCACCGGTCTGCAGCGAGGTGAAAACCTCGGCGAAGTTCATCGAGACGGGGTCGGCCCCCAGCTCCTTGTAGATGTCGAGGAAGAGGTCGGATCCGGCGACTCGCATCTTCAGGCCCTTGAGGTCATCAGGTTCGACGATATCGTGCTTGCTGTTGGTGACCTGGCGGAAGCCGGATTCGCCGAAGCCGAGCATCTTGATGCCCATGTCCTCGGTGAGCGTTTCGTAGGCCGCGGCACCGCCGTTGGCGACGGCTGCGTCGGCCTCGTCGTAGTCGGTGTAGAGGAAGGGAGCGGTGATCGCCGAGAAGCGGGGGTCGATGCCCGAATAGATGATCGGCGAGTTGTACGAGAAGGCCTTGTCGCCGTTCGAGAGCATCTCCACCCCGGCGGCAGGATCACCGCCCGAGAGCTGTTCGTTCGCGAAAATATTGAGCGTCATGCGACCATCGGACTTCTCATCGAGGAGCTCCGCGAACTTCTCGGCACCCGCCCACCAGGTGGAGGTCTCGGAGACGGTGATCGTCATGTCCCAGTTGTAGGTCTCGCCATCTGCGTCGCTCGAGGAACCTCCGCTGGAGCAAGCGGTGAGGACGAGCGCCGAGGCGGCGAGCGCCGCAGCGACAAGTGTGGTTTTCTTCTTCAAGTTCATCTCCTCCTTGAGACGTGTGAGCTGGTTGGAAGGTTGTCTCCGCCCAGATACTGCAGTGAGGGAGCCGGGGGTTTTGCTTCCTCGACGTTTCCTCCGCGTTACGGCCAAGACGTCTCAGGTCAGTATGCACGCTTTGGTAGAACCAGTCAAGCTATTGGTTGAACCAGAGCGTGCAGCTGGTTGGGCCAGCGGATCAGTGATAGTCAGAAAATACATTTTGATCTGCACTTTTGCCGTGATTAATTTGTTACGAGATCAAGATTTTGGTGACACTCGATCGCTCTGACCGCTCATGGTCCGAGCGCGATCATCGCCGGCACAGTGATGATCGCAGCGATGCTCGTGAACAGCGTCGTTGCACTGCTGAGCCGCGTGTCCCCGTCGTATTGGTGCACGAGAATATTCGCGGTTGACGATACCGGCATTGCCGCCATGATGACCGCCGTGAGTATCCAGGGGTCTGCGAGGTCGCTGCCAAAGAGCATGAGCGCGAGGAGCGTCGTGAGCGGCAGCACCGCGAGCTTCACAGTGGAGGCCACAAGTACCGCCCCGAAGGGAACGCTCCCGGAGCGCATGCCTTCGAAAGCCGGCTTTATCGAGAGTCCGACCGCGAACATCGCCGTCGGCACTGCCGCCTGACCGAGCATTGTGATGCTCGAATCCAACGCCTCGGGCAACTCGACGGACAAGACGTTCACCAGCACGCCGGCCGCAACGCCGAGAACTACCGGGTTGAGAAGCACGGAGCGCTTCAGCACCAGCCACAGCACCTCGAGCAGCCGCGCGAACGTCGAACCCTGCGGCGCAGAGCCACTGTCACTGATCGATTTGAGTAGCGGATAACCGACCATGAAGAGCAGGTTGTGGAGCAGTTGCCCGAGCGCTGCGGCGAGCGCAGCACTCGGACCGATGACACTCATGGCGATCGGCACACCGAGGTAGCCGACATTGCCGTAGGTCGCAGCGACAGCCAGTGGCCCGGGAACGACTGCGTCATTGCCACACCGACGGACTCGTTGCCACAGCAGGCATGCGCTGTACACAGCGAGTGCGACAGCACCCGGGAGCGCGAACGAGACGGCGATGAAGACGACCGGAAGATTGTCCGCTAGCGGCGCGTCGGCCAACGCGGTGAAGAGGAAAGCGGGGAGCGAGAACGTGAAGACGAAGGAGTTGAGTCCGCCCTGTGCGCTGCGGAAGCGTGACGAGAAGCCGGCAACGATACCGAGGCCGAGAAGCATGAAGAGCGGGGCGATGATCGGTATCACTTCAAGCATCCGGCATCCTTCCGGGTTTCCGTGGTCGGGTTCCCCAAGAGATGCTACCCTGGTTCTACCAGAGCGCGCTCCACCGGCTGTGGACCGCACCAGATATCGACGGAGATACACCGACATGAACACCGACTCTGCTTCGCACGAAGGCCGCACAGCCGCCGACGGACTCTACGGCACTACTGAGAAGGTCACCCGGATCCGGGCGATCATCGCCCAGCGCATGACGGAGTCCCTGCAGGGATCCGCACAGCTCACGGCGACAGTCGAGGTCGACCTCAGCCTGCTCTCCGCGTACCGCGCGCAGGAGAAGGAGGCGTTCCGCGAGCGCGAGGGTGTGGGCCTCAGCTATCTGCCCTTCATCGTCGAGGCCGCGGTAGAGGCACTGCAGGCCTACCCGAAACTCAACGCCACGATCGACCTTGACGACGGAGTGATCAGGTACCCCGACGGTGAGCACATCGGCATAGCGGTTGATACCCCGCGCGGTCTGCTCGTACCGGTGGTCAAAGGTGCCGGATCCATGGGTGTCACCGAACTCGCGAGGAGCATCGCCGATCTGGCGTCTCGCTGCCGCTCGGGCAAGATCGGCCTCGGGGATCTTGCAGGCGGTACCTTCACGGTCACCAACTACGGCTCGGTCGGAACACTGCTCGACACCCCCATCATCAATCAGCCGCAGGCAGCGATTCTCGGCACCGGGGCGATCGTGCGACGCCCTGTAGCGGTCGTGCGCCCCACGGGCGAGGCCGTCGAGATCCACGACATGATGTACCTATCGCTGAGCTACGACCACCGCCTGGTCGACGGTGCCGACGCGGGCCGCTTCCTGGGGCATATCCGGCAGCGGCTCGAATCGGGACAGATGACGCTGTAGTGGAACTACACTCTCCATTCAGCACCGACACGCACACCTAAATAATCGGCGGGCCCTTGCGCTGCCACGGGCTCGAGGCTGACCGGGCTTTTCGGTTTACCTGGCGCACCCTCGAGCACGCTCGTTCTCGGAAAAGTGTTGTCACCGTATTGTCGCGGTAGGCATGGCATGCGAGCGAGCCATCGCTCGACCCACGCAACCAGAGTCAATAGAGACGGTCACGTGCGGCTTCAGCGAACTTCGGGACACCTGCGCGCATGAGAGCGATGAGGAAGTCGTCCATTGTCATCGCCGGCGAGTCGTAGCCCTTCACAAGCTCGACCAAAGCGCGCAGGGTCGCCGCGTGATAGAGGTCGAGTTGATCGAGGAGGAAATCGTCAGGGTGCACAATCTCGATATCGAACCGTTCAACCGACGCCGCCGGGAAGTCTTTGGTGTTGAAAGTGACCAGCACCTCAGCGCCACCACGAACAGCGGCGGCGAGCACATGCCGATCTTTCTCGTCATTAGTCATCATCGGCACCAGGTCTTCGTACCCGGCGACCATTGCGTCGGCGAAGTACCGTTCCATCGTGCCGACGCGTTTCTCAACGAGATCCGGGTCTTCACCCTTTTTCACGAGGTTCTTTCCCAATTCGAACAATATGTCCTGCGACCACAAGGGTCGAAACAAGCCGCGGTCAGCGAGTTCCAAGATGAAATCGTTCAACAGCGCTCCGTAGAGCACGTTCGTATCGAAGAAGGCAGGGAACCTCACTCTGATTCAATCTCCGAACGACGCTTGACCTGTACTGGGTCTCCGACTTGGATCTTCGCGTCGATGTTAGCGCGCTGTAGTTCTCGGAGCGCTTCTCGTCGCTCAGTTCGTGACGTCGACTGATAGGTGATCAGGTCGTTAAGTCGAACCCGACGGTGACGGCCTGGCTGCTCATAAGGGATGTCCCCAGATTCTAGAAGACGAACCAGTGTCGGTCGGCTGATGCCAAGGAAGTCTGCGGCCTGCTGAGTCGTCATGGTCGTGCCCTGCGTCACAACGGTGATCCCTTCGCCGGAGGCGAGTGCGTTCGTCACTTGGTCGAGTATTCGGAAGATCTCATCCGGGATGGGTCGAGCCTTACCTGCTGGATCAACAAGCGCAGCCTTGGAGGAGTTCTGAGCAAGATGAGCCTCGAGTTTTCGCATGAATTCGGCAAAGTCCAGGATCTCTTCACGAGCCTCGACCTCGGGGAGGTAGGTGCGTGGCTTACGCGCATCGCGCGGGACATCGATCGAGGTACTCATACTCTTCATCCTAAATCAGCAAATCGAAAAAATCGAACATTTCTAGTTGCTCTGACTGTCAAGTTGGGCGCAGGCCGCAGGTGTTCGGCTATAGCCAGAGCGAGATGATCGAGGCCGTAGCGCCAAGAATGATTCCGCCACCGAATATTACGTGGAGCGGTCGAAGCGCGGACCGGAGGCGGCGGCGATCATTGATGAGTTATTCAGCGAAAGCGTGGACTAAAAGCAGACCGCGCGGGGGATGGCGTGGCGGGGACATGAAAAAGCCCGGCCAGATGTTTCTCTGACCGGACTTTTCTTTGGTGGCGGGTGAGGGATTCGAAATCTGCCGGGGGTCGAGACGCCGCCTCAGCGTTCTCATGCCGCCGCGTGATTACGCCGTTCCTCGATTCCTCTGGCAACTCGCATTTCCGGCGATTTCCCGCGAAGTGTTGTCAGTTTGTTGTCACGAAACGCGCAGTGCCAGCATCGTGAGCACAACGGCTGAGTGTACAACTCAAGACCCCGGCGAACGGCATCGCAAGCTTGTCGGGGACGCGCTCGAAGCGCTCGGGGTGACTCTACCCTGTCAGCGTCCGGTGCGCATGAACGGAGTGAACCCCGACACCGGCGAAGCGGTCGAGCTTGAGATGCGCTGCAACACGCGCAAAGCTCGCATCTGCCCGTCGTGTGCGGCTCTCTACCTTGGCGACATCAAAGCGATCATGCGCGAGGGCATCCATACCGCGCAATCTCAGGGCGATGCGGTCGTGTTCCTCACTCTCACGGCACCCTCGTTTGGGGCGACCCACTATGTAGCACCGACGCCACCGCCTCGTCTGTCGTCTCGGCGGCGTACGCAGTGGTCGCGGCGCTATCAACGTCGGTGCTCATGCGGCGTGCAGCACGCGCCCGGTGAACGGCGCTATCTCGGCGTGCCTGTCTCTACTGGCGGCTATGACTATGGCGCTCAGGTGCGGTGGAATTTGGCCGCTGGGCGGCTCTGGTCGCGCACTGCCGATGAGCTCACCCGCATACTCGATGTGCGTGACTGCGAGGGCAAACTGCAACGCCTCCCCTATGCCGCTGTGGCCGAGTGGCAGTCTCGCGGTGCGATTCACCTACACGTCATTGCCCGTATCCCTCGTGACCGGCTGGCGATGTTGCAGCCTATGAACGCGAACGAGCGCGGCAGCGGCGCTCTGCGATTGAAGCGCCTCGAAGATGAGGCAACCGCCGTTACCACGACGGTAGACGGCGAAACTATCGGTTGGGGCACGCAATGCGTTGCCGAGGTGGTGAGCACTGAGCGGCAGATGCTCCGAACGGCTGGCTACTTCGCCAAGGCCGTGATGTACGCAGTCAAAGACTTAACCGCTGAGGCGGGCGAAGATGCCCCGCACTCCCCCGAGCTCGCCATGCACCACAAGCGTTTACACGCCGCCGCCGCCCGACTACGCTGTGGCACTCGGCCTACCTCAAATCCGAACGCTTCAACATTGGGTGACGATGAAGCCCGCTGGCTGCGGTGCTCGAACGATCAGCTGAACGGGAAGCCCGGCACTCGGCGTGGGTGCCGTTCGCAACGGCATTATCAGTGGGGGTGGCGCGGTCATGCGGTGAGACGTTCGCGGTCATGGTCAGTGCTGTCGATCACCGAGTGCCGCCGTCGCCGTCGTGAGCACCACGCTCCCGAAGGTCACGACACTGAGGTGTGGGTGTGGGAGCGCCCGAGAAATGGCGAGCCGATACAGGGCGAGCGGTATACATGGGAGCGGCTTCAAGAGACGATGAGCCAAGCAGTCCGAGAGCGTGCAAAGTCGAGAGCAGCGAGCGGGTAGCGCACAGTATCTGACAGGTGAACACGGGCGTAGCCTGAGCTTTGCGGCTCGGGCACTTTGGCGTGCCTGAAATCTGCAGGGTATTCTCTGGGTGCGGTAGCGCGGTGCGGGGGTGAGGGCGCAGGCGGGGTACGAGCACGCGCGAAGCGCGCGCGGAGTGCCCCAGCGAAGCTCGAAGCGACTGCACCGCCTCGACCCTGTATAGAGATTTTCCGGAGCGAATGCCGAATTACTCGAAATAGCTCGGTACTGATGACCTAAGCAGGACTGCAACAGTAACGTGATTCATTTCACAATTAGCATGCGTGCCAAACTCGCTAACGGCATTTAGCTCTGCTGGCAGCCCCTGCTTGAGCATAGAGATCTACCTATGTAGAATTCTGCTTATGCAGATCACCCATTCACTTGTAGCCGTGGTGTCGGAGCTACTCAGTGCACCAGATGATCGCCATTGGGGGTACGAACTCAGCCGAAGCAGTGGCATCCGCTCGGGCGTTCTCTATCCGATCCTCGGGCGACTGCTTGATCGCGGCTGGCTTGAAGATGGTTGGGAGGATGCCAAGGAGGTTCAAGGGAAGAGGCCACCGCGCCGCTACTACAAAGTGACCGAAGAAGGTTTGGCAGAACTCGGGGCCATCACACAGAAGGCCTCCAACGATCCGCGATTTCAAAAGCAGCCTAAGCTCACTGTCCCTTCTCTCAGCCCGAAGTGGGGGTTGGCAACGGCTTGAACGAAATCCTACAAACCCTGCTCACCTGGCCGCTCGCCCTCGTAGCCCTCGGCGTATTCGGCTTCTTCCCGGGCCTCTTCGCCCGTCTCATCGCTCTCAGCTTCCACAAAGATGACCCCCGCCGGAAAGAACTTATTGCCGAGGTATATGCCGTTCCGCGGTGGGAGCGACCCTTCTGGGTTGCTGAGCAGTTCGAACGCGCGCTCTCGGAAGGGGTGTTGGAACGCCTCTATGACGCGGCTGACGGTCGGATCTTCAACCGCTGGACGCTGGGCGACGGACTGGCTCGCAACGCAGAGCACCCCGAGAGCTTCTGGGCGCCGTCAGCCGAAGAGGTGTCCATGCTGGAGCCAGGAGACAGCGTGAAGCTGATGTTTGAAGCCAAGGGCTGGACACATGGCCTGCACGGGTGCGGCGCTGAGCGCATGTGGGTAAAGATCACGAAGGTTCAGGGCGACAAGTTCGGGGGAACGTTGAGCAACGTTCCGGCCGTCTGGAACCATCTGGACTGGGGCGACAAGGTGACCTTCTCACGCAAGCACATCATTGATTTTGAGTACTGCGAAGACACCGAGCCTCCTGCTCTGCCCGAGGTCACGGCCTAGCCGAAGCCGTTTAGAAGCAGCTGAGCGTTCCGCCCATTCTGCAACAGCTCGGATCATCGTGGGTCGAGCTTTGCTATTAGCCATGCAGCAGTTTCAAGCGCAGTGTCTGCCCACGCTAGTGCTTGACCACGATTCACACTGTGCCCGTCCCCATGCGCAATCTTCTTCCGCGCCTGAACCAGCGCCCCCAGCCGGTTTGACCTATCTGAGTCATCCTCTTTGAGCCACTCTTTCAGATCTGTTGCCCAAGAAGGCTCGAAGGAGTTGAGAAACTTCCCAAGTTGATCCGGGGCAACCCCTTCCCCTCGCCTCAGGCCAGAACGAACGCGACGGTGCGTTCGCGTAGAGCTAGCAAGCTTTGTGTGCTCGTCAGCAACATCGTCTCTAACCGACTCAACCAAGCCTGCACTACGTACCACCAAGTACCTGTCTAAATGACTCGCATAATCTTCTTGCTCGGGGGTGTTCCGGACGAGATCTCGGAGGCTTTCCAACTCAACTAGCCGCTGGGTTGTAACTACTGGAGGCCAAGAGATGATCGCAGTCATGATCTGGCCAGGGTGGTAGTTGCCTCCCTCAGGCGGGTACTCACCGCATCATTGTCAGCAGTCGCACGAGTGGTCGCTTTTGCAAATGCATCATTGTTGAGCAGCTTGTCAATCGCAACGGAAACCTCGCTGGTTAGAGTGCCCTCCGCGATATTCCGCATTACGGCAATCATTATTGCTTCTGCCTGTGCAGTGTTCACTTGAGAGCCAGTCGTTCGCCGGAATGACTGCTTACCCACGGACTGGTTCAGCACCTCAGCCGCAGCGAGGAAGTTGCTTTCAGCATCATTGGGAAGCTCGCTCGAATCACGAAACTCATCACTAAAATCATTCAGGAAGCGTTTCAGCGGGCGACGGTACTTCTCCGCTTTCAGATATAGCGCAAGGATTCGCATCACTAATTCATGATCGCGAATACGCTTATTCTTCGGTCCAAAAAGTTCACGCCAGTTCTCATCATTATTGAGCTTCTCAACGAGCACCATCAACTGGCCCGCAAACAAAGCAACTCGAATCTCATGTGGCGTCAGTTGTGTTCCGCCGGAGTTCAGACGTTCAAAGATTCCATAGATCGCATCGTTCACGCTCTTGGAGCCATCAGTGGCAACGATGGTTGCGTGCATGAAGGAATCGTCAAGCTTGAGGCGCAGGTCTTCATCCATATCCGCATATGACAGACCTTTGAAGTCCTCGCCGACGTTCTCGAGCTTAAATACCTTGTCTTCGTGTATCCCGGCATAGAAACGACGGAGGGTCTCAAGACGCTGCTGCCCATCCAGCACTAGCATTGCGTTATCCGCCTGCTTCACCATAAAAATGCTAGGCACCGGGTAACCTAACAACAGAGATTCAATGAATCTATCCATTTGGGCCTTGTTCCAGACGAAGCCACGTTGGAAGCCCTCGACCCGATTCTTCGGTTCATCCACCCCGAACTGCGGGATTCGCATGGTGCCTCTGTCAAGGCGCTTAACCAAAGCGTCAACTGGAAAGTCCTGGGTGGAATAAGTAATCTCTGGCGGCTGCTCTTCACTGCTGAGCAGATCATCCATCTCGTCAAAGGTGAGAACCCTGTCTCCCAGGGGTAACTGCTCTACCTGCTCCGCAACCTCGTGGCTCATGATCTAACCATATCGAACGAGGCAAATGACCTCGAACACGCTGACGATGCGCTGAACTAGAGCCAAAACAAAGGCCGTCGCGATGATGAGCGACCTAGAAAAGAACTACTCAGCCCAGCGCGACACGTCGGGCACCTCATCGGGGATGAGATCAGCCAACGTAAGGCCGAGTGTCTGGCTGAGCGACACAAGGGTGTAGATCGTCGGGTTCGCAGCGACTCCTGGACGCGTTAGCCCTTTCTCGAGCTGCGAATAGGTCGCCCTCGTGATGCCCGCTCGCACGGCAAGCTGTTCTTGGCTCATACCCGCCGCGATTCGCGCCTCGTGTAGACGCAACCCGATCTGCTGGGCAAATGAAGCCCAGGCAGGGGGCGTGGTTTGGCGAGTCACCTCTCCATGCTGGAAGGCTAGCCATCGCCCTATGTATGTTAGATTATGCAGTTTCTAATGAGCTTGATCTAACACCCTTCGGGGTCTGCGAGAAGGAACCCGTTTATATGGCAACGAAGCACCACCCACGTATCAATCCGCAGACACCGCCGCTGCAACGGTTCTTCATCTCAGCACTTATCGCTGCTGCGCTTCTTGGGCTCTCGGCGTTCTTGCTGAGCATCATCGTGCGAGTTGCCGCGAAGGTACCCGCGGCCGTAGTCACAGCACCAAACACTTTGCTCCCCTTTGCGGTTGCGCTGATTGTCGGCTTGGTCTGCCTCTATCTCGGCGTTCGTGTCGCATGCAAAAGCACCTGGACGAGCGAGGCCTTTTACCAGTGGATGAAGCCTGGTGGTTACCACTGGAAGTTTCGCGGAAAGATCAGTGCCGTCGAAGCACGCGATGCTCGCCGTCTGATGCGCGTGCCGAGTTGGGCGACCAAAGCCGGCCTGACCCGCGAGGAGTACGTCAGCACAACGAAGGTGACCGACGCTCACACCGGTGAGGAGCGGCTGAAGGACCGTTACGATTTCATCTACCCACGCGCCAATGCAGCGCAACTCAACGAGCACGGGGTGCTGGTGTTCATAGCCATGCCGGACGGCACTGGCATACTTGATGGGCAACCCAACAAGACCTTTGACGAACGCCTCGCCCGCGACAACCGTCTCAACAGAATCAAGCACGCTGCGCGCTTACAACACAAAGTCGCGATTCACGATGACCGAGTGCAGCTTCTCAGCCGTGTACCAGCCGCGCAGAATGCCAGCATTGGGCAAGCCTCCCCGCTTGCAGCGTCTCCGACCTATGCCACCCCGGCAGCTGAACCGACGCCCCTACCTCCGGCCGTTTACGACTATAAGCGTGAGGTGCTGCGCGAGCGATACGACGAGTCACAGCCGGTGCGAAACTGGCTACTCTACAAGCTGAGCGGCCAGGACTGCGACAAGATCGCACTCTCCGAGGAGTTGACGCAGGTGCTGACGCTCGGGTTCCATGCCTCGCCCGACTCGATGCACTCGTTTTGGACGACCTACAAGCGCGCAATTCAGCTTTGGTACGGAGAGACTTTCACGCTCAGTCACCCAACAAACAACGTGCAACGCCTCCTTGACCTTCACGATCAAGGCGCATTCGCCGAGGTCAACGCGCTGTTCGCTCCGTTCGCCACCCTCGCCCACGCACGCGGAAACTTCATGCTGATGCCGGTCTACGCCGACCCGCAGACAGGTCGGCCAACGAGGGATACCAACCTGAACCTGGTGCGCAACAAAGTAAAGTCGGACTATTGGGACTTGACGCTTGCAGCCATTCAAAACGGCGAGTTTCGGGCATTCTTCGGAGATCACCCCGTTGCGCCGCAGTTCAATATTCCGGCAATGTCCGGCGGCTTCGCTGATTTCGTTGCACGGTACCACCTCGAAATGTACTTTGATCAATACGGCACAGTTCGCCCGCTATGGGCCGGGCACCTCGCACCGGGCGCAAAGTACCTGCCACAAACGCAAGAGCAGGTGGTTGAGTTCGTCGCAAACGCATGCGCCGGGATCGAAGAACGAACTGCGGTGCTTGCTTGGACTTTATAGGTCACGGGTCTAAATTGCGCCAGTCGGTGGCATCGGCTCGCGGGGCTCATAAGTCATCGTGTTCGAGATGCCATGGAAAGCATGCAGCAATGGTACGAAAGGCGTAATCACCCACCCGGCGAAGCCACCAACCGCAGGAACAAGAACAAACGAAGGATTGAACCAAAGGCGTTTCCCCAAGGAAGAGTCCTGATTTCGATTTACTACCGCCGCAAGGAAAAGAAGTACGACGACACTAGAAAACCCAAGGAGAACGAGCCTAAACGCATTTTCACCGATTGCTACTGACGTAACAATCAACAAAGCCCAGGCCAGCTCATCTGAATAACGCGCAGGCCAATACACGAGCACACCGGCCAAAATAGCCGCGACTACTGTTAGCGGTTCCATTTCAGGCCGCCTAAGCCAAGAGACACCATTCTCCAGCCACGTCAGATCCGAGATACCAAAGATCCCTACTACGCGATCGGCCGCGGCCACTGGGTCAAGCGAAATTTCTTCGCGGGAGATGCTCTCCAAGATACTCCCGAAAAGCAGACACAAGACCACCACAGGAATGAAATTCCGAGCTACCCATGCGGCGACGGAACTGATGCGCTTCCCAGCAATCTCCAGAAATGGAGCGGCGAGCGCTGAAGCAGGTTCCATGGTTTACTGTCCGCCAGACACCGCAGAACGCTCGAAGTAGATGGGGAGCTGCGACCAACGGCTAACTGTGGATACGCCCACGTTGAGCAAGTGAGCAGCAGAGCGTTGGGTGAGGCCTTCACGATGGAGGCCGTATTCTGCGAGAGCTCGTTCGAAGTTCGCATACTTATCACGCACTGCGGCTATTTCGCTCATGAAGTCGGCAAGATCGCCATTCTCGGCCTTGGCGGCTTTCGAGGCCTCGCTGAGACGCGCGGCTAGCGCGTCAAACTCACGGGCGATGTCCGCAAGGCCTTCCAGGGAAGTCTCTTGCTCGGTGGAGTAGCTGGGAGTGCCGGGTTTGCGAGCCATGCCTTAAGCGTACTCGTTCGCAGTTGCATTCGCACACGTCACTTGCGAACACGTTCGCGACCGTGTACATTCTCAAATGTTCGCGGACACATTCGCGAACACATACAGAAAGGTAGCCCAATGGCTTTCAGAATCGCAGAAGATGAGTCGCTGGTCGTGCTCACGGTCGCACCGAAGACCGAAATGGACGGCACGCACAAGACAGACCGTGACGGGGTGCCGCTGTGGACGCTGCAAACGCTGCACACTCCCGAGACCGGCAAGGCGGCGCTCATCAACATCACCATGCCCGCTGCCCGTCAGCCGGAGGTGCAGCCCATGAGTCATGCCCCGGTCGGCGTCGAGGTCGATCACTACGCTGTGCCTGCATCGGACGGGCGCGCCGCAGCTTCGGGGCTGTTTTTCCGCTGCTCAAGCCTCGTTGAGATGGAGGGCTAGGCATGAGTAGTGACGAGAACAAGTGGTCGAAAGAGCTTGCCGCCTGGCTGAAGGAGCAGCGTGCCGCGCATGGCAGAGGCGAGCTTAACGGGGATCAACTGGCTCTACTCGACCAAGATTTCCCCGGCTGGCGAACCCCCAGGGCATAGCCCAGGTCGCGAGCCCATCGCCCGAGCGGTATTCAAGCCGTGCGGTGACCTGCAAGCGGTCACGCGGGCACTCATCAGAAGAAAGGTGGTGCGACTCATGGCGCACGAACACAATGAGGCGTTGGCGCTCACGATTCTTGCCGGTGTTGCGCGGGGCGTCTGGCATACTCTCGCGGCCTGTGCGCTCACGCTCGCTTGGGCATTGCTCACAGTGTGGATGTGGTTTCAGAACCCTACGCCCTGGAACTGGATTATGAGCGCAGGGTGCGTGGCAATCGCGATCATGTCTCATTGGGCGTTCCCAGCGATCACGCCGGTTGTCTCAGACGTGCGTCGCATCCGTGCTCGACGTGGAGCGAAGCAACAGCGCCGCGACGGCTACAGGGTTGCTCGCGACCTCGCGCTCGTGCCCGAGGTGCACGACGAAGAAACCGCGCTCAAGCGCCCGAGGCGTCTACCCGATGCGCGCTTTACCAAGCATGAAACCTCTTGCACGCTCGACGCTCCGCAAACCCTGCCCAGCACAATTCAGCAGATCGCGCAGCGCGCAATCGGCTATGCCCCAGTGCTCAAGATGCGCGACGATCAGGTCGAGGTAACCCGACCCTCTCCTGAGCGGGTGCAGATCACCTGGCGCTCGACCCCACCAATCGACCTACTCGCCACCCCTCGTGCTGGTTCGTTCGAGATGATCGACGGGGCACCGCTACTCGGGCGCGTCGACAGCGGTGCAGACTTCACCCTCGACCTCATCGGCGACGCCTGGCACGTTGGTCTGCAAGGCACGACCCGCTCAGGTAAATCAGTCGGAACCTACGGCCTGCTTGCCGGGTATGCGGCCGCATCAAGGCAAGGCCGCGTAATCATCGGCGGCATCGACCCGACCGCCCTGCTGCTCAGCGCATGGGACGATCACCCTGGGCGCGAGTTTCGAGCGGTTGGTCTCGCTGATCTTGAAGCAATCCTCGCGGCGCTCGATACAGCGGTAGTCGAGATGGAGCGCCGAATCGCTTGGCTCTTAGAGGCCGGGCGCGACAAGACCAAACCCGAAGACTTTGCACCCCTGATCTTCGTTCTCGAAGAGTACCCCGGCCTCATTGCTGCGGTCAGCACCGCAGACGCCGCGCTCAGCCCAAAAGAGCGCCGCCTGCCCCGCGTCAAGAACGCAGTGCAAAGGCTCGTTCAAGAGGGTGCAAAGGCAGGCATGCGGGTCGTTCTTATCGCGCAACGTTTCGATGCCTCCATCATCGGTGGCTCTGAGCGCTCCAATCTGGGCACGAGAATCAGCTGCCGTCTCGACAACCGTGATGCGGTCACCATGTTGCACCCCGATGCCGACCCCGAGACGGTCGAACGCATCCGAGGCTTCGCGCCCGGCTACGCCTACGTGGAGTGCCCTGGTGAGTTCCCGCGAGTCATTCGCTTCGATGCCGTCGATTATCAGCAATACCGCGAACACGTCATGCAAGCAGGGAACACCGATGAGTGCGACTGATGAAGCGCTAGTGCGCATCTTGCTCGGCCTCATGACGCACGACGAACTCGAAGCCCTCAAAGCCGACGTAACTACGCGCGTCGCTGCACAGAACCACGCCCATACCCGAGAGGAGAGCGCGCCATGAGCCAGAACTACCTCACACCCGACGATGTCGCCGCGTTGATTCCCGGCGTTAGCCGCGAGCTGCTGGCCAAGCTGCGCTACCTGGGAACCGGGCCGAAATTCTTGAAGCCGACACCCCGGACGGTTCTGTACCGCGAGGCCGATGTTATCGCTTGGGTCGAGGCTTCCGAACGAACCTCAACCGCCGACGCGAGACGATAAGAGAAACACCAATGGGAAGCATCTACCCCTACACGACCGCGAGAGGCGAGAAGCGCTACCGCATCTCGTACCGCCGCCCCGACAATCGCCAGACCAACGAACGCGGCTTCAAGCGAAAGCGCGATGCCGAACTACGTCTGGCTGAAGTCGAGGTCACGAAAACGCGCGGCGAGTACATTAACCACGGCGAAGGCCGTGCCCTGATTCAAGACCTCGGAGTTGAATGGCTTAAAGGCAAGAAAGGCGTCTTGAAGCCGACCAGCTACGCGCCCCTCGAAGCTTCATGGCGCAACTATGTCAAGAAGCAGTGGGGCGACCGAGCAGTGTCGAGCATCCGGCACTCTGAGGTGCAAGCGTGGGTGTCGAGCATCGACAAGAGCGCTACCGTGGTCATTCGTGCCTACGGCATCCTTGCTGCGATTCTCGATGTTGCGGTGCGTGACCGGCGCATCTCTACGAACGTCGCTCGTAACGTGACGCTCCCCCGCAAGAAGTCGAAGAAGGCTCGGCGCTATCTCTCGCATGAGGAACTATGGGCGGTGGCGAAGGCTGCCGGGAATCATAAGGCGCTCGTGCTCACGCTCGGCTACTGCGGTCTGCGCTGGGGCGAGTTGGTGGCGTTGCACGTCTCCGACATCGACCTCAAGAAACGGCGTATCAACGTGACTCGCTCCGTCTCCCAGATCGGCAAGGAGTTTCACGAGGGTGCGCCCAAGACCTACGAGACCCGCAGCGTGCCGGTTCCTGCCGAGGTCGCCAAGCTCATCAAGCTTCGCTGCGAGGGCAAGCGCGGCGATGCAATCGTGTTCGATGACGGGTATGGCAGCTATCAGCGCCGCGTGCATGCCTCCGAGAAAGAGCGCTCGTGGTGGAACCGTGCATTGAACACCGCGAAGGTCGAGCGCATGGTGCTGCACGATCTGCGCCACACTGCCGCCAGTCTCGCAGTGAGCGCCGGGGCAAATGTGAAAGCCGTTCAGAGAATGCTCGGCCATGCTTCCGCAGCTATGACCCTCGACGTGTACGCCGACCTCTTCGACGACGATCTTGAGGCCGTTTCCGCGAGTCTCGATCAAGCCATCGCTTCACGGGGTGTTGTCAAAATGTTGTCAGACGCACCGGAGGCGGAACGATGAAGGCCTCGACTCCCCAGTGTTTTCTAGGTGAGCCGAGGCCTCGATCTCGGTGGCGGGTGAGGGATTCGAACCCCCGTAGGCAGTGCCAGCTGATTTACAGTCAGCCCCCTTTGGCCGCTCGGGTAACCCGCCGTCGGCCGTGCGAACACGACCAGGAGAAAACACTACCGTTTTCGGCGCACGAATGGAAATCGAGCAGACACCCTC
>JBKEBN010000112.1:0-18926 GCA_047973175.1 Leucobacter sp. | reverse complement strand
CCGCCTCACCCTCGTCACAGACAACGAGCTCGAGGAGGTGATCGACACCGTTCTCAAGCTCAGCGCCTGATCCCATCACCACGAAGGATCAACCGTTACACCACTACCCGGGACTTGACCAGGGTCTCAGAACGGTTTTGGGTGTCGCCAATTCGTTGACTACTTCACCCTGGATATCCGTGGCCGGCGCACCCTGATGCCTTCGACGAGGATCAAGACCCCCGAAGCCGCCCGAGAAATCATCGTTCTCAAGGGATAGCGGTCGTTCTTAAGCTGTCGCTCACGGATCACAAAATACCTGATCAAAGGCTATTCCTTGCGAGAGAGACGGCCTCTTTCGTCTCCATCATTGCTCACCGATGCGGACCTTAGCCCCGGACCTCGAGGTGCACGATACGGGTGCCGTCGGCTCCGGTGCCGATCATCACGAGCCGCCGTTCACTGCCGGTGCCGTGCACATAGACCTCGTCAACCGATCGGAACTGTGCAGGTGGTGCGCCGGCACCGAGATTACTCGGCTCGTATCCGGGATCGAACCGAAGATCGGTATCCTCTGGGATCTCGACCGTGGCCCAGGTCCTAGACGAGGCGAAGGCTGAAATTGATCCCGAGTCGAGAATTCGCGACCCCTCGGGCAGGGCGACGGAGCTGTCCTGCTCGACGGTTTCGTACGTTAGGCTCCGGCATGCGCTCGGGTCGAAGATGAGGCACGAACCGTGGTCGGTCTGAACATAAATTAGTGTGTTCCAGGCAAGCACTCCGGCCCCGATCAGGCCGAGCACCGCGGCGGTGATGAGCGCCAGCGTCGTGAGCACCTGGCGCCGTACCGCACGACCTGACTCGGGCTCAACAAACGTTGGGACAAGGTCCAGATCCATGTAATGAGCCTAGTCGGCAGCCACTTTCGCCCTTGCTTGCCGAGGATCTATGCGAGCGAGCGTGCGATGGCGGCCTTCCGGCTAGCCCAATGGGTCGGCGGATTCAGGTGGCGTGCTCCGCATCAGTCGATCGTGGAGAGCAACTCATCGGGTTTGACATCGAGCCCGTGAGCGATCTTCACGATGATGTCGAGGGTCGGGTTCCGCCGACCTCTCTCGATTCCCGAGACGTACGTGCGGTCAAGCTCAATGTGGTGAGCGAATGCTTCCTGCGATGACCAGCCACGTGCTCGGCGCAACTCCCGAACGCGGTCGCCGAACTGCAGGCGATGCTCGGGAATGCTCATGAATCCAAGCTTTTCGATAGGCTGACTATGAGTCCACGGACTATAAGTCACATATCGGACGACAAGGGCAAGGCGATGTTCATGAACCCATGTGCAATGACGCATACCTTAGCGATGGTTGTGGCCTTGTGCGCAGCGCGGATCGGGCTGGTGGGTACGTCGACGGTGCTCGCTGTTAGCACCATTGCGCTGACCTCTTGCACCAGCACCAGTAGCCTCGACGGAACGTACTACAACGACGCCGGCCGCCTAACGATCTCTCGGGGCGAGGTCGTCTTCAACATGCTCGACTGTGCGCGTGAAGACGGCATCGTTCCGAACGGACAGGCCGAGTTCGAGTCAGCTCCGAGTGCTGAGGGCGCGCTCGCCGCCGACGAATCCAGCATCGTCTGGGTCTCGAACAACGAACACATCTCGTTTAGAGAGCGCCCCGTCGGCGGTACCACGCCGATCAGCGTTGCAAAATCAGGTGATCTCACAATCATCAGGATCGATGGCGTTGAGCTGCGAAGCGGTGACGACGAAACTGCGCTCGCAGCCTTTGCTCCGCGCTGCGGCGTCGGCTGAATCCGACCCCGCCGATCTATACCCACCCGAACCCTCAACCCCGACCAGCACTATTCTGCCCCTGCGGCGGAAGGTGCGGACGGAGCCCGTTTCTTAATCGGTCTGGGGCCTTCGGACTCGATGCACGTCGCCCAACGCTCGCCGATATCTAGTCCCTCCGATAGGCTGGGGCGAGCGTCGCGTGCCGGTGGCAGGCAGTGTCAGGCATGGAGGCGTGGGATCTGAAGGAGTGCGACGTGATGATGTCGTTCCCTTCGCCCTCTCGTGACTGAGGGCGAGACGACCAGGCTCATCGCCTGGAGCAACGAACTGAGAGCCGTTCACGGGCGGCTCCGCGAGGCACTTCGCTTGACACAGGCCGCTGCGAAGGCCGGCGAGCCGGCAGGGCCTCCGGCACGTGAGTTGTTGCTGTTCTGCCACGGCTTCTGCACCGCGCTGACCGGTCATCACGAGGGTGAAGACCGACGACTGTTTCCGGCTATCGCCGCTGCACATCCCGAGTTGGCACCGACCCTGCGGAAACTGGAACAGGACCACTCGATGATCGCGCACCTCGTCACGGCTCTGCAGACGGCCACCGAACGCGGCTTGCCACCGGATAAGCTCGGAGCTCACTTGGAAGGGATCGCCGCGATCATGGAATCTCATTTCAGGTATGAGGAACGTGAACTCCTCACGGTGCTCACCGCCCTCGCTCTCGACGCAGAGCCCGGCGATGTTCTAGGACCCCTGTAGATCTGCTCGGCACCCTCGACGCCAACGGTCAAGCCAAGCCTCGCCCGCGCTCCGACTGTGCCACAATCGGCGTGAAGTGCGCGGGAGCGCGGGGAAGGAGCCGGGTGTGGATGTGAACCTGCCGGAGTCGATGACACCTTGGATCCGCATCGAGATCGATGATGAGGCCCCTGCACCGATCGCGCAGGAACTGACGATTGGCGAGGTTGCTTCGCTCGTGGGGGTCAGCGTTCGGACGCTGCACCACTGGGATTCCGTGGGGTTGGTTCGGGCTCAGAAACGAACGGGTGGGGGCTACCGAACCTACTCAACCGCCGACGTAGAACGCATCCACCGCGTGCTGGTGTATCAGGAACTCGGTTTCAGCCTCACGAAGATCGCGTCTCTGCTGGACGACCCCGCTGTCGACGAGACGGCGCATCTTCGTCAGCAGCGGAGCCTGCTCGAAGAGCGAATCGGCCGGCTCAGACAGATGGTTTGCGCCGTGGATCAGGTTCTGGCCTCGCGCGCAGTTGGAAAGACCCTCACCGCACAGCAGCAGGCGGAGATCTTCGGCCAAGGCTGGCGCGAAGACTGGGCCGAGGAGGCCCACGAACGATGGGGCGACTCGAAGGAGTGGGCGCAGTACGAGCGCAACGCCGTGGCACTCTCTGCAACCGACCGCCGACGAATGCGGACGGAGGGCGAAGCGCTGTATCTCGAATTGGCCGAGGCGAAGCGCTCCGGTCTGAAGCCGGGCAGCGACAGCGCCAACGCGCTTGCGGAGCGGCACCGGGCGATGGTCGGCCAACTCTTCGAGTGCACCCACCAGATGCAGGTCTGCCTCGGGCAGCTCTACGTTCGCGACGAACGCTTCAACGCCCACCTCAGCGGTCGAGAGCCTGGGCTCTCCGAGTGGCTGTCGCAGATCATCGACGCGAACGCCCGACGCTGTGGCGTCGATCCCGCACTGGCCACCTGGGAGTAGCCTAAGCACCCTCGCCCTGATCCTCGCCCCTCCACCTTCACCCTCGCCCGGACCAAGGCACCCCGGCCCCACCCAGCCCTCTCGCCTTGACCCTGACGTCGCGTCAGGCTGCACGCTGGTGCGTATGCTGCTGCAGACGATTGAGAGCGAGGATCCCGCATCGACCCCGTCGCAGACGATCGACAGCGCGCGCCACCCCGTCGCGCGGCGCATCGCAGACGTGCTGCGCAGCCGTTCTAAGAAGCCCAAGATCTTCGTCATCGACGACCCTGAGAACATCGAGCAGGCTGTCGCGTGCGAGATCAGGCTGGACAGCCTGTACGTCACCGAGTCGGCCGTCGGCGCGGGGTTGCCGCGACGCACCCGCGTCGGCGCAGATGTACCGTGCCACATTCTCGACGACGCCGTGGCGCGCATCCTGTTCGGCGGGCAGAAGCACTCCCGCGTATTCGCGCTCGCCCACGCGCCGCGGCCGGCTCGACTCCACGACCTGATCGGAACGACGGGCGACCTGATCGTGCTCGACGGGGTGCGGCTCGTCGGCAACATCGGCGCGATCACGCGAACCGCCTGTGCGCTCGGCGCGGCGGGCGTCGTGCTGCTCAACAGCGGCTTGCGCACGCCCCTCGACCGCCGCCTGATTCGCGCCAGCCGCGGCCTGGTGTTCGCCAAGCCCGTGATTCTCGCGAGCCGCGCCGAGTGCGTCGCCCTCATCGAACGAGAGGGCCTGCCCGTTGCCGCCCTCGCAGCGGGTGCCTCGGAGCCGCTGCGCTCGATCCGCACTGTTGCAGAGCGCCTCGCGTTCGTCTTGGGATCCGAACGCCGCGGGGTATCACGCGAGCTCGAGAGCGTCACCACCTACCGGTACGCGATCCCGATGACTCCAAACGTCGAGTCTCTCAATGTCTCGGTCGCGGCAGGGATCGCCCTCTATGAGCACCGCACGCGGTAGTGGATCGACTGGGCCGCGGGCGCGGGCACCAGAATCGCGGGCACCAGACTCGCGGGCACCAGAATCGCGGGATCGCGTACGACCGCAGCACACAGCGGCCCACAGCGGCCCACCGCAGCCACATGGTCACTATCCGCAACACGCACCGCTACCCTGAGCGGTCTTGGCCGAGGGGCGAATCACCGCGAAGGCACCGGTCGACGCGCGGTTCCAGCCGGTAGAGCAGGGCGAAGTTGGCCACGATAACAGCCGTGAACAGCAGGCTCCACGCTGCGACGGCGAAGATCCCGCTGGGCGATTGCGGGGTCAGCTCGACGACCGCGTAGATGTACCAGGGAAGGGTGATAGCGGAGCTCACCAGCGAGGGTGTGCGCATTCTGAGCCTCACCGCTTCGCAGATGTGACCGATCAGGTGGAAGGCGTAGGGCACCAGCAGTCCCGCGAAGAAGAGCTCGCCGCCGTTCGCCAGCGTGGCCGCGAGAGCGACGGCGCTGAAGAGCAGGTACTCCTCGAAGATGAGAGCGGCAATCGTCGCTGTGCTGGTGTCGCGGAATCTCCAGAACACCTGCTTGGGTGCCCGCGGGTCGTTCCGGTGGCGGTCGAGCCAGGGACGGATGCAGATGATCTCTTCGAATTCGTGGATCATGAAGAGCGTCACGCTGATCCATATAACGAGGTCGGGGCTCATATTCGCGCCCCTCGGATCCCTCGTATCGCCGCGGGGCGACGATCCTGAACTACGCTTCGTAGCGTAGTAGTTCGTAGCCTCATAGTCGGGCTGTTGGAGGAGATGCGCAGATGTCGGGATCCGGAGACCACGGTGCCGCAGCGCGCCGGGCGCGCACTGACGACCGACTGGCGGCGACCGTGCGCGAGCAGCTGGGGGAGCAGGGTTACGCCGCGTTGACGATCGAGGGGGTCGCTGCGAAGTCGGGTGTTGCCAAGACGACCATCTACCGGCGCTGGAGATCGAAGGCGGAGATGGTGTTCGACCTTGCGATTCATCGCGCAGATGAAGTCACGACATTTGACACCGGTTCTCTCAAGGGAGACCTGGAGGTGCTGGCCGAACGCGCCGTTCGCCTGGTCTCCGACGATCCGGGTCGCAGTGTGCTGCCGGGCCTGCTGGCCGATATGGCGGGGGATCCCGATCTCACGGATCGCTTGCGGGAGAGCTTCGTCGGTGCGGCTCGCGCGGATATCGCCGCGATGCTCGATCGAGCGCTTGCCCGAGGCGAGCTGAGAGAGGCGGCCGATGTCGAGCTGGTGCATGCGGCGCTGCTGGGAATTCCGTATGCGCAGGTCCACCTGTTGGGTCTGCGGGATGCGGCTCTGCTTCGTCGAGCTGTTCTTTCCGGCGTGACGGCGATGCTCCCGGCAGCGAACTCGAACTGAGCCGACTGGCCTCTCGCGTCCGGGCTGCGCTTCTTTCATAATCTAATGCTACGCTACGTAGCGTTGTTTATGGGCAGTGCCTATCCGCGCGATCAGTGAGGTCGATCCAGAGCGGGATCCCGATCCCGATCCCAGGCCCGGGCCGATGCGGGGCCCGGGCCGGATCCCGAACCGCGGCCCGCTCGCTCAGATGGCGAATGCGCCGCGGTTGCTGGCGGTGCGCCCCTCCTTGAGCACGAGCAGGATGTTCGAGTGATCGGCGAGCGAGTCGATGTCGGCGAGCGGGTCGCCCTTCACCACGACGACGTCGGCGAGCTTGCCGGCTTCGAGCGTGCCGAGCTTATCTGCCACGCCGCACAGCTCTGCCGAGGTGCGGGTTCCTGCGACGATGGCCTGCATGGGAGTCATGCCGCCGAACTTGACGAGCAGCCCGACCTCGCCGAGGGTGTCGCCGTGGTCGGGCACGAGGCCCGCGTCGGTGCCGACCGCCACCTTGATGCCGGCCTCCACCGAGGCTTGAATCGACTCCTGCGCGAGCGCGTGCCACTTCTCGCTCTTGGCGATCGCCTGCGGTGTCGCCGTGTCGGGCTTGAGCGTCTCGATCAGCGTGGGCACGAGGAACTGGCCGCGCTCGACCATCTCCTGACGCAGCTCGTCGGTCAGCGCGTAGCCGTGCTCGACGCTGTGCACTCCGCCCTGCACGGCGGCGCGGATGCCAGCCAGGCCGATCGCGTGCGCTGCAACCGGGCGACCGCCGTAGTTGTTCGCCTCCTCGACGAGGGCGGCAACGATCTCGGTGCGCGCGCCCAGCCAGTCGGGGTCGTCGTTCGGGGAGGTGACGCCGCCCGAGGAGGCGACCTTGATGACGTCGACGCCGTCGCGCAGCAGTCCGCGCACGGCGCGCCGGGCATCGTCCACCGAGTCGACCAGCACACCCCCGATGAGACCGGTGGCGCTGAGCCCCGACTTGAGGTGGAAGTCTGCGTGGCCGCCCGTCTGGCTCAGCATCCTGTCGGCCACGAGCAGGCGGGGGCCCGGGATCATGCCGAACGCGATCGCGTCGCGCACGCCGGTGTCGACGCCCATGAGGTCGCGCACGCCGGTGTCGACGCCCATGAGGTCGCGCACGGTCGTGACGCCGGCTTCGAGCGCCCGATGAGCTGGAAAGTGCGGAACGACTCGGTGAGCATCGCCATCTGCACCGGCGAGCCCTTGGTACCGGGCAATGCCAGGTGCACGTGGCAGTCGAAGAAGCCGGGCGTGACGGTGTTGCCCCCGACGTCGACCCTGGTGGCCGAGTCATCGACCTGCGGTGCACCCGCTGCCGGACCCGCGTAGACGATCTTGTTGGCCTCGATGACGATCACGGCATCCGCTACGGGATCGCTGCCGGTGCCGTCGATCAGGCGCGCGTTGTGCAGAACGGTGGTCGGGGCTCCACTGCCGGTGCCCCCGACCTTCGCTGCGGCGTGTTCGCTCGACTTCTCGGACTCGCTCGGCTGGTTGGGTGCGCTGGCGGTGCTCGCTGCGCCGGCCGCGCTCGCTGCGCCGGCTTCGCCCTGGCCGTCGGCAGCGCTCGGCTCGGCGTCACCACCGCTCTCGGCGTCCTCGGCGTCACCACCGCTCTCGGCGTCCTCGCCCTCGGCGTCGAGCACGTCTTCGATGCGGTGTGCGACGGCCTCGACGTTCTGCTCGATCTGCTCTTCGAGGTCGACTGTCTCGTTCGCGCCTTGCTCGTCGGCGTCGTCGATTCGGTGCTCGATGCGAACGACCTCTTCGTACACCTCCGAGGCGTGTTCCGCCGCGTCGGCGACCCGCTTGACCCACTCGTCGTTCTTATTCGTCATTCTGGCACCCCGTCGGTATCGCGAAGAATTCAGCGCATGAAAATTGGCAGAGGACGACCGCACGCGCCTCTGTAGGGTCACGCTAGCGGCGCGACGCAGCGCGCAGAGGGTGAGGTTGGGGGCTGTGAGAGATGAGGTTTAGGCTCACCCTCTGCGTCGGCCTCGTGACGCCAGCGATGCTGAGACCGGCATCGGCGAACGGTGCCGTGCGCGTCGCGCGCTGCGGCGCTTCCGCTCAGTCGGCGAGTTCGATGGTGACGGTTTCCGCAGCTTCGATGCTGCCGTATTCGCTCGCGGCCCAAGACGCGAGCAGCCGCAGCCGCTCTGCCGAGGGGGATCCCGGTTCCGCGGTGTAGATCGTGAGCGTGAGCCCGGGCTCTGATTCGAGTGCCAACCCCTCGAAGGCGAGGGTCATCTCGCCGACGACCGGGTGGTTGAAGGTTTTGGATCCGGTGCCGTGGTGACGCACGTTGTGACCGCCCCAGAGCGCGCGAAAGTCGGAGCTGAGCGTGCTCAGCTCACCGATGAGGTCGTGCAGTTCTTTGTTGTGGGGATCGCGACCGGCCTCGGTGCGGAGGATCGCGACGGTCACCTCGGCGAACAGGCCCCAGTTCGGATAGAACTCGTATGCCCGTTCGTCGAGGAAGGTGAACCTTGCGATGTTCGGCGGCTGGCCGGGCATGTCGTACACGTCTCTGTAGAACGCTCGCGCGAGGCGGTTCGCGGCCAGCACGTCCATGCGTCCGTTTCGCACGAATGCCGGCCCCTCTGTGACCGCGTCGAGCATCCACTGCAGGCTCGGGTGCGGGCACCAGGATTTTGGGCTGCGCCTCTTCGGCGGGCGGGCGATCGGGCTCGCCGCGTGCGCGAGGTCGAACAGGTGGGCGCGCTCGGCGTCGTCGAGCAGCAGGGCTCTCGCGATCGAGTCGAGCACCTCGGGAGACGCGCTGCCGATCCCGCCGCGCTCGATTCTGGTGTAGTACTCGACGCTCACCCCTGCGAGCGCCGCGACCTCGCTGCGTCGCAGCCCCGCGACGCGCCGGTTCGCCCCCGCGGGCAGGCCGACCTGCTGCGGGAGCACGCGGGCGCGCCTGGTCGAGAGGAAATCGCGCACCTCTGCTCGGTTGTCCATGTCCCCACACTAGTGTCCTGCGCCGGAAATTCGTGCCGTATATCCCGTCACTCTCGGGGCGTCTCGCCGCGTTGTCGTCGTCGACTTTGCCACCAGCAAAGCCTCCTCCTCCGCCTTGCGAGACCCCCCGAGAGCACCGGTCTATACGAACGAACCTCCAGCGCAGGACACTAGTTCGCCGCGCAGCGACGAAGGAGGCCCTGTTGGTACCCCTCTGAGCCTGTGGGTGCCTCTTTGCGCCAGGACCCCGGCGGTTGGTTTCTGGCAGCGGCTCGAACCCCGATGTGTGAGGATGAGTACCATGGCAACCGCCGCCGTCTCGGCACTGTATCGATATCCCGTGAAGGGGTTCACGCCCGAGCGCCGCGAGAGCCTGACGGTGCAGCCCGACGGCAGAATCGCGGGGGATCGCGTGCTGGCGTTCCGCTTTGCGACGGCGGCCGATCCCGAACAGCGCGACGGGCTCGACTACTGGCCGAAGGCGAAGGGGCTGTCGCTGCAGGATTTTCCCGCGCTGGCCGAGCTGCGGCTCGACTACGACGACGCCGAGAAGCGGGTGCGCATTGCGCTCGGAACCGGGGTTCTGGTCGATGAGACCCTCGACGGCGCGGGCCGCGGGGCCATCGTCGAGGCAGTGACCGACTACGTGCTGCGGTCGCCCGAGGGTGCCCGGCTGCGCCGGCCGGGCAGGTTGCCGCTCGTGCTGGTCGGTGACGGTGAGACGTCGAGGTTTCAGGATCGCCCCCGCGGTTACATATCCGTGCACGGCGAGGGGAGTGTGGCCGAACTCGCCGCGGCTCTCGGGATGCCGATCGACGATCGGCGGTTTCGCTCCAACGTGGTCGTCGCCGGTCTCGCAGCGTGGCGCGAGCTGGAGTGGCGCGGGCCGGTGCGCATCGGAGAGGTGGGCTTCTCGGTGGAGGGGCCGATCGTGCGCTGCCTCGCCACGCACGCGAACCCCGACACGGGCGTCCGCGACGCGCCCGTGCTGACCGGGCTCACGAGGAAGATCGGACAGCGGGAGCCGACCCTCGGGCGACTGATGTTGCCGAGTGGCCGGGGCGGGATCCTGCGGGTGGGGGACGAACTTGAGGCCGAATGATGAACTGAACGCAGAACAGAGACGGAACAGAACAGAGACAGAACAGAGGAGGACACAGCGCATGACCACGGACCCGGTCTACCTCGACCACAACGGCACGACACCGATCGCCCCGGAGGTGGCCGATGCCATGTGGCCGTACCTGACCGAGCGGTTCGGCAACCCCTCGAGCGCGACGCCGCAGGGGCGCATCGCGCGGCAGGCCGTCGACATCGCGCGCGAGCAGCTCGCGGCTCTGCTCGGCGCGCATACCGACGAGATCACCTTCACCTCCGGTGGCACCGAGGCGAACAACCTCGCGATTCGGGGTGCCGCTCGGGCGCTCGGTCTCGATGCCGCCCGGCAGTCGCGGCGCACGCTGCTGACCTCGGTCGTCGAGCACCCCGCCACGGCCCAGCCAGTCGCGCTGCTCGCCGAGGCGGGCTGGCGAGTCCACCGCCTCGGCGTCGATGCTGAGGGGCGGGTCGATCCCGCTGCCGTGCCCGAGGGACCGCTCGACGTCGGCACGCTGATTCTCGCCCAGAACGAGGTCGGCACCGTGCAGCCGGTCGCCGAGGTCGCCGAGATGGTGCACGCGGCGGGTGGTGCGATGCACGCCGATGCAGCCCAGGCGGTCGGCAAGATACCGGTCGAGGTCGATGATCTCGGCGTCGACCTGCTCAGCGTCGCCGGGCACAAGCTGTACGCGCCCAAGGGCGTCGGCGCGCTCTACGTGCGGCGCGGCACGGCGATCGAGCCCGTGCTCGTCGGGGCCGGCCAGGAGCGGGGGCTGCGCCCGGGCACCGAGAACGTCGCGAGCATCGTCGGGCTCGGCGCGGCCGCCGCGCTCGCCGCAAGCCTCCTCGCCGATCCCGTTGCCGGTGACGGTTCGGAGGCCGCGCGCGAGGAGCGGCTGCGCGAACTGCTCTGGGAACGGCTCGCGGCCGCGATCCCGAACCTCGTGCGCGTGAGCCCGCGCACCGGGTGCCTGCCGAACACCCTCATGGTCGCGGTGCCGGGCAGGATCGGCAGCGAACTGCTCGACGCGGCGAGCGGTGTCACAGCCTCCACCGGCAGCGCCTGCCACTCGGGCGTGCACACGCCGGCCCGGACGCTGCTCGAGATGGGGATCGCGCCGGATCTCGCGCTCGGCGCGCTGCGACTGTCGCTGGGGCGCGCGACCACCGAGGCCGACGTCGAGCGGGTCGCCTCCGATCTCGCCCGCGGGGCGTCGTTCGCCGGCTGAGTCCGTTCGCCGGTTGGATCTGTTCGCCGGTTGAGTTCGTTTGCTGGTCGGGTCTGTTCGCCGGTTGGATATGCCCTCTATGAGCAGGGTTTAGGGTGCATTTTCAACCGGCGAAGGGCGGTGGGGCGGCGGCCGCGGCGCGGAGCGAAGAACGGCCGTGGGGCGACAGAGTGGGCAGGGTAGGGAAAACCCGAAAGCTTCTCTCCAGCTGCCTCGGTGGGCCGAGAACGGAGCACGGCCTAGCGTAGAGGCATGATCAGTTCACCAGAGCGCACGTCGACTCAAGACACGTCGCCCCTCGATACCGCGCGCACCGGCACGCCACCCGAGAACACGGGCACTCAAGCTACGACGCATCCCCAAGACACAGCCCACCCCGACCCCGCGGCCACGCGGCCGCTCCCTTCGGACGCGACCGATGCGGCTGCTGCAGCGACTGAGGCCCCCGATCCGGCACCGACGACCCCGCTGGCACCGACGACCCCGCTGGCACCCGCGGCATCGCCGCAGACCCCGCCGGCGGCCCCGCCCCCGCACACACCAGCGGGCCAGACACCGCTCACCTCGCCCCCCGCACCCGCGCAGCGCCCGCCGTTCCGCATCGGGTTCACCATCCTGCACCTCGCCGCGCTCGGTCTCGTCGGCTTCGCGATCATCGGCACGCTGTTCGGCATACTCGCCGCGGGTATCGGGCTCACCTTCTTGCTGGGCATCGGCCTCATCGCGCTCGTCGGCCTGGTGTATGCGCTGTTCGGGATCGCCTGGTTCGAGATCCAGCGCGTGAGCGGCCTGTATCGCCTCGACGTGCCGAACCTGCGCTTGCAGCCGCGGCGACAGCTCGGCTTCAAGGGCTGGCTGGGTTCGCTCGGGCGGCAGTCGGTCGACGGCCGCATGTGGCGGGCGCTTGCGAACTTCGGGATCTCGACCATTCTCGGCACGATCATGGTCGGGTGCGTGCGATGGTTCATCGACTCGATGCTGTTCTGGACGTTCGATGATTTCACGCAGTTCGCGTTCACCAAGATCATGGGCGGGCTGTTCAGCGCGGCCGGCATCATCGGCGCGGCGCTGCTGCACCGGGTCATCTCGGTCGCGATCATCGGTGGAGACGCAGTGGAGGAGCAGCTGACCGAGCAGGTGCGCGCGACGAGCGCGCAGCGCGAGGGTGCCGTGCGGGCAGCCGACGTCGAGCGCACCCGCATCGAGCGGGATCTCCACGACGGCGTGCAGCCGCGGCTCGTCTCGGTCGCGATGACGCTCGGCCTCGCGCAGCAGAAGATCGACTCCGATCCCGAAGCCGCGAAGGCGCTCGTGTCGGAGGCGCACACCTCGACCAAGGCGGCCATCACCGAACTGCGACAGCTCGCACGGGGCATCTACGCCTCGGTGCTCGACGACCGCGGGCTCGATGCGGCGCTGTCGGCGCTGGCCGCGCGATCCCACATTCCGGTGCAGCTCGACGTGCGCCTGCCGCGGCGCTGCCCCAGAGACGCAGAGGCGGCCGTGTACTTCGCCATCGCCGAGTCGCTCACCAACGCCGCGAAGCACTCGCGGGCGAGCGAGTGCCGCGTCGCGGTGCGGCTGCGCGACGACGACGTGCTCTGGGCCCGCGTCGAAGACAACGGCATCGGCGGCGCGCGCGTCACCCCGGGCGGCGGTCTCGACGGCGTGATCAACCGGGTGCTCGCGGCCGGGGGAGACACCCGCCTCGACAGCCCGCAGGGCGGACCGACATCGCTGGAGGTGAGCGTGCCATGCGCATTCTGATCTGTGAAGATTCCGTGCTGCTGCGCGAGGGGCTGGTGCGACTGCTCGAGCACAGCGGCCACGAGGTGGTCGCGGCGCTCGCCGACGCCGAGGAGCTGATGGGCACGGTGCAGGCGGTGGATCCGGAACTGTGCATACTGGATGTGCGTCTTCCGCCGAGCTACACCGACGAGGGGATCCGCGCCGCGCTCGCGCTGCGTCGCGCCCGGCCCGCGCTCGCTCTGCTCGTGCTGTCGCAGTACGTCGAGGAGCGCTACGCCAGCGAACTCATCGCAGCCCAGGGCGGTGCCTTCGGCTACCTGCTGAAGGATCGCGTCGCGGACGTGGGGGAGTTCGTGGAGTCGGTCGAGCGCATCGCGGCCGGTGCCACGGTGCTCGACCCCGAGGTCGTCGCCCAGCTGCTGACGCGGCGTTCGCGCGACGAGCGCATGCGATCCCTCACCGACCGCGAGCGCACCGTGCTCGCGGCACTCGCCGAGGGCCGCTCCAACCAGTCCATCGCGGCGCTGCTCTTCCTCTCGGAGGCCAGCGTCGAGAAGCACATCACCGCGATCTTCCAGAAGCTCGGGCTCGACGCCGAAGACGGCGGCAACCGCCGCGTGCTCGCGGCCATCGCACACATCGAAAGCACCTCAGGGGCGGGGGTGCAGGGCTCGCCGTCAGCGGTCTCGCAGTCGCCCGCCTCGCAGTCGCCTGCCTCGCACCAGATGGGAACCAACTCATGAGTAACTCGGATCAGTTTCAGCCGGGCGCGCAGCCCGGATCGGTGCCGGAGCCCGGATCGGTGCCGGAGCCTTCGCAGCCGGCAGCGTCTTCGCGGGCTTCGCAGTCTTCGCAGGTGCGAACGGTGATCACGGTGGCCACCGCGGTGTTCGGCGGCGTCGCACTGCTCGGCGTCGGCGTATCGAGCGCGGTGGGAGCCTTCCTGCCGCGAACCCTGTTCGTGCCGGACATCGTGGAGCAGTATGCGGGCGGTGCCTGGAGCGGAACCGGCGGCGAATCGGGGTGGGCCGGGCCCGATTGGAGCGGTGAGCCGGGCTGGAACGGGTCCGAGCAGGGCATCGACCGCGGCGGCGACGAGGGCCGCTGGGACCGCAGCGACCGCGGTGCGGGTACCGGGCAGGGGAGCGAGGTCACCGTGACGGGCGGTGAGCAGTCGGTGCCGGTCGACGGTGTTACGAGCGTCGAGGTCGACGCGAACGCCGCGCTGTTCACGCTCGAGTTCGCCGACGTGAAAGAGGCGACGCTCTCGGTCTCCGGTGCCGACGGCACGAATCCGGCCGGAGGGTCGTGGATCCTCTCGGCAGACGATGAAGACCTGACGGTCGAGCGCGAGCAAGGCCGAGGTCTGCGCGGGGCTCCGGATCGCGTCACCCTGACCCTGCCGCAGAGCCTGGGCGAGCGCGGCGTGCTCGATGCCGACATCACGCTGAACGGCGGAGAGCTGCGCGGCTCGGGAGACTTCGGGCGACTCGAGCTGGAGTTGAACGCCGGGCAGCTGGCGTTCGAGGGCGGTGCTCGGGAGTTCGGCCTCGAAGTGAATGCGGGGCAGGCCGACGTCGAGGTCGCCGATGTGAGCGCGGCGCAGATCGACGTGCGAGTGGGCGAGGCGAACGTCGAGTTCACCGGAAAGGCCCCGGGCAGTGTGGAGATCGACGCCGTCACGGGCAGCGCAACGGTGCAGTTGCCGAAGCAGGAGTATCGCGTGGAGACGAACGCGGCCTTCGGAGCCGTGGACAATCGACTCGCCGTCAGCAAGAACTCGAAGCACGTCGTTCGAGTGGAGTCGAGGGCCGCGGAGGTGAAGCTGCGCTGAGCTCCAGCTGCTTCGTTGGTTGAGCAGAGCGCAGCGCAGTCGAAACCAGGGACGCCGACATTCTGAGGAACCTCGAGCCCGTGATTTCGACTCCGCTCTGGCGCGGTGGCGCCACCGGGATCTACGTGAGATCGCGATGCGATCTCACCTGAGTAGATCCCGCACTCAATCCAGGGATTTCGACTGCGCTGCTCCGCAGCTCCGCTCAATCACCTAATATCCGGTGTTCCTTGGAGGGCTTTGGTAGGTAATTTCGACTCCGCTTCGCTCTCGCTCAATCACCTATATTCGGCGTTTCCTCGGAGGGCTACCTCAAGAACGTATTTCGCGGTCATCAGGTCGAGGTGCGCTCCGCCGCCGTTCTTGAACACGGTCACGTCTTCGGCGGTCTCGCGCCCTTGCTGCTCCCCGGCCAAGAGCTCGTACAGATCGCCGAGCACGTGTTCGCGACCGATCGCGCCTGAAGCGATCGGCTGCATGATCTCTCCTATGCAGTCCACGGTCGTCTCGCGATAGTCTACGAAGACCCGGGCCTTCGCCATCAGCGCGTCGTCTGCCTCGCGCATGTCAGGGGTGAACGCTCCGATGAGGTCGATGTGGGTGCCCGGCGAGACCCAGTCTCCGAACAGGACCGGGGCTTTCGCGCTTGTGGCCGCCACGATGATGTCGGCCTCGCCGGCGGCGGCCTCCAGATCGGAGACCGCCGCGCATTCGAGCTGGAGATCTTCCACCGCTGCGACAAGTGCGCTGGCGCGCTCCGGGCGACGCGCCCAAACACGTATCGTCTTGAGCTGGGCAAAGGAGGCCGCGTACGCTCGCGCGGTGCTCTGGGCGACGGGACCCGCACCTATCACCAGCAGGCGGCCGCTATCCGGGCGCGCGAGGAGTTCGGCACCGAGCACGGAGTCGGCGGCCGTCTTGAACTCCGTGATCAGCTTGCTCTCGATGATTCCCCGCACGGTGCCGGTGTGCTCGTCGTAGACCACCACCGCACCCTGCACGGCATCGCGGCCGGAAGCGGCGTTGGCGGGGACAACGGTTTCTGCCTTCACCGCGTAGCCGAGTCCCCTGACGAACGCCGCTCGATTCAGCAGGAGCGCATCCTCGGGGCCGATCAACATGTCTGCGAGTTCGGGACGGCCGTGCCGGTGCCCCTCCCGCAACGCGCGAACGGCCTCCGGCCACCTCAGCTGAGAAGCGAAAGCGTCATATGCGAGCACGTCTACGGTTGATCCCGCCGCGCGGGAGACCGGTTGATCGAGAAACGCCGACACTAGGCTGCTCCCTGGTGCCGGCCTGCGATTCTGCGCCACTGCTCGCCCTTGAGGTTCGACAGGTCGAACCAGGTGTCGGTGAGCGCGAATCCGTTGGGGTAGGGATCCGTAGCGCTCAGTACGGTCTGGGTGTATCCCGAAATGCAGGCACGACCTGCAATCGCGGGAATCACGGCCTGGTACGGGCCCACGGTCGTCAGACTCTCGATCTCGCAGTCGAACGTGCTTCCGGTGATCGACGTGTGTCGGAAGAGCTCGCCGACCTGAAGGTCGCCACGAGCGTGCAAGAGCGCCAGACGCGCAGACGAACCCGTGCCGCACGGTGATCGGTCGCAGCGCCCGGGCGAGACGACCACGGTGTTTCGCGAGGTCAGCACCCCGTTGTCGCGCGTCAGCGGCCCCATGAACTCGGTATTGGTGATGCCTGCCAGGTTCGGTATGGTCGGGTGAGTCACGGGGATCTGCTCAGCCGCGGCGAGCTTGATCCGTTCTCCGTACTCGCACAGGGTTCTCGCTTCGGAGGGCTCGATGGAGAACCCGAGATCCTCGGCCTCGACGAGCACGTAACTCATACCGCCGAAAGCGACATCGACACGCAGGGTTCCAAGATCCGGAACCTCGATCATCGCGTTCTGAAAGTAGTTGAAGGCGGGCTGGTTCACGAAGCGCACCTGAGTCACTTTCCCGTCCGAGCACTCGCAGCGCACGCGGATCAACCCGGCACCCGATTCGAGCGTGAGTTCGGTCACCGGCTCGGTCATCGGCACGATGCCCTCTTCAAGAAGCACCGTCGCCACGCAGATCGTATTGGCTCCCGACATCGCCGGGTACTCGGTCGACTCCATCACGATGAAACCCATCTGGGCCTCGGGATTGTTCGAGGGGACCAGCAGGTTCACGTTGTGCCAGACGGCACCGCGGGGCTCGAAGAGTATGAACTGGCGCAGCTCGTCGACGTTCTCTTCGAGCCAGATCTTCTTCTCCAGCACCGTTTCGCCCGGAAGCTCGGGAACGCCTCCGACGATGACCCGCCCGACCTCGCCCTCTGCGTGACAATCTACGATCTCCAGCTTGCCCGACCAGTCCACAGGGTTCTCCAACTGTTGTTGTGCCGAATGTTGAGCCCGGACCTACCGGTGAACCCGGGCGATTAATAGGACCGACGATACCGCTGTGGGATGACCCGGGAGGAAAAGCGATGCGCCAGTGGCCAGCGTTTGAGTCACTGAGTCTGAAGCGCCGGTTCGGGGACGGCGATCACGTAGTATGCGTGATAGGCCGGGGCGGATCGAGCGCGAGTGTCGGAGGTGACGGTTATTGTGAAACGGGGTTCTCGCGCGAGCGCTCGGGATCGGGAGGCCGAAGACCATCGACGTCAGAGAATCTGCCACGCCGTACTCACCGCCCCGCTGGTTCTCTCCTCACGAAGCTGCTCGACGAGAGCGATCGCTGCTGCCGTCGGTACGAGTCAATCGAGCGTTGCACGGATCCAACGCGCCTACCCGGTTGAGACCGAGGCCGCGTCAACGCTTCACGCGCTGCTCCAGCAGCGTGAAATGACCGTCGCCGGCTACCTCGTCGAACGAGCCGGCACTCACATGCTCCTCGAACCGGTTGCCGGCAGCTCTCCACGAAACCGGGCTCCGGCGAGCGTGAGAAGCCGGCAACGCCTGCGGTGCCTCCTCGCTGCGAACACCGCACGCGACGACATCGACCACTGGCCCGAAACCGCTGCGTCCGCGGCCAAGAGCGAGTTCTGGCAACGCGCGGCTCCGGATCAGGCCATCCTGCTGACTACCGACCGGGAACAGGTGCCGCACGCGACTCGACAGCGGATCGAGGTGCTGACGTTCGCGAGCGATCCCGAGTGGCACGGACTCTTCTCCTCACTCAGCCTGCTATCGGAGGCAGCGATCGCGGAGAGGCTCACGAGTCTTGAGCAACAGCTGAGGAGGTGGTATCACGATCCTGATGACGAGTTCCTCTGGCTGTCCCCACGGCCTCACGCCGTCGGCGCCGCCACTCCAACGGAGGTGCCCAGCGGTCGCACTGCCGAGCACCTCATCGGCGAGGCGGGGCGACCCGAAGACGAAGTGTTCCACGGAATTCGCACCGGCATCGATGACGGCACCTTCGTCGTCGGTGACGACATCTCGGAGCGAGTGCTCGCCAGTCGACTCGGAATGAGCCGGGGAAGAATTCGGAGGGGCTTGCGCAGCCTCGCCGAGGAGGGCCTCGTCACCGTGACCGCGGAGAGCGGCATGGCGGTGCGACTGCCCTCCACGCTCGATATGCAAGAGCTCTACGCCGCACGCAAGGCACTCGGGGCTATCATCGTGCGTGCCGCGAGCCGCAGACACGACCTGCCGACGGACCGACTCGTCGAGCTGCTAGACGAACTGGGCGACTGCGCCGCCAACGGAGAGATCGATCGTGCGCAGCACGTCGATGTCGCCTTCCAGATCGCGCTCGCTCAAAGCTGCGGCCTCTCCCGTGTCCCCGCGATGCTCGAATCCCTCACGAAGCAACTCCTCATGTACATCGCGCTCATCGGCGTGCACTACGACTTTCCCCCAGCCCAGATCCTCAGAGAAGGCCGAACCGTCTTCGAAGCGGTGCGTCGCGGAGACCAGGAGGAAGCCGTTCGACTGTGGGCGCTCAAAATGGACGACGGTGTCAGGTACATGCTGCGAAGAGCCGAGGAGTCGCGGGCATCGAAGGCCGGACTACCGAAGGCCGGGCCGTGGAAGACCGGGCTGCGGAAACGTCGCGGCTGACACGATGAGGCCCCTTGGAGGGTTTTTTGGGCTCTTGTGATTGTTCCGTGGGTGTCTGTGGCGCGCTGAGGCGGGTGCACGCCGTTCCTCGTCTAGGTTTTTGGGTGTTCAAATCCGAAACCAGGAACGACAAGAGAACGGCGTG
>JBKEBN010000103.1:0-29831 GCA_047973175.1 Leucobacter sp. | reverse complement strand
TGCCTCGAGCGAGCCCGTCTTCCGCGGCCGTGAGCCATCGTCGGGCGGGCTCACTCAAGACCGGACGCATCAGCAGGGCACCTCAGGAAGCTGAAGGTCTTCGAGACCAGGGCTGCCAGGTTCGGTGTGCCGCTCGAGCGGTCGGCCTACCCTCTCGACGAAAGCCCCGAAGCGCTGTTCCGCTTCGTCGATCGCGGCGCGCATCTTCTGAAAGAACGCTGCCGAGTCTTCGACATCGACATGCCAGTCGAACTCGTCGACAAACGAGATCCCGAGCTTGCCATCTTGGAGCACGTGGTCGGTGCGGATCACACCGTCCTCGTCGCGGTCGATGCCGGCCTCGATGTGGAAGTAATCGCTCGCCGCGTCTTCGGCAGTGGGGTGGATGGCGTCGCACCACGTGTACCGGCACGCCACCGGATTAGGCTCCTCGACCGGCTCAGGCTCGGGGAGAGGCAGAAGCCTAGTGAGGTAGCGGCGGAACTCTCGCTCGAGGCGCTCACCGGCCTCGAGCAGCATCGTCGCGGCCTCGGCGCTGATCCGCATCTCGGGCCCGATCCTGGTGCCGTCCTCGCGGTACTGCGGGAGGACCTGCTCAAAGAAGGGCAGGCGGTTCTCTTCGCAGAACTTGCTCAGCGCTTCGCGGAGAGCGACGGGGTTGATGTACTCCGCTCCCTTGCTGACCGCGTGCTCGATGCGGCTGGTGTCCATCATCGCGGCGCTCATGCCGCCACCGCCTCGGGTTCGCCCTGCTCGAGCTGGTGCACCGCGACGGCCTGCAGTGCTGCGGCGAGAGCACACGCCGCGCCGAGCGTGTAGATCTTGATCCCGCCTTCGTCACCATGGTCGAGCTCGACAGTAAGGGTGCCGTCAATGAGGTGGTGCGGGCGCACGGTCGCACCTGCAACACGGATCGTCGCGAAGTCGTCGGCCTCGCCGTTGACGGTGGCCTCCGCTACGATAGAAGTCATCGTGGTTCCTTTCACTTGGTAGGTGTTGGGGTCTCGGTGTTCGCCCTCTTCGCGGTGGCCGGCAAGCTTCTCCGCGTTGAGGGCATTTTCGTTGTCAGTCGTCTGCTGCACTGAATGCCTCCTCGATGTACTTTTCGATGTCGGACTGTCTGAACATCCGACGCCCGCCGATCAGGGCGGACTTGGGCGCGGTGCCGGTGTGGATCATCCACCGCATCTGCGCTTCGCTCTTGCGTAGCATCTCGGCTGTCTCCTTCACGGTGAGCAGCGAGATCGCCACGGCCATTTGTGTCGTCATCACTTGACCTTTCTGTGTGTTCGACTCCGAACACGTATCAGCATAATGCTGGTTTGTGTTGACTGTCAATGCCGACACGTGGGAGGATTGGGAAATGGCGGCAGAGGAGCAGAGCGCTGATCTGATCGCGGACATCGACGCGAACATCGGCAAGAACCTGAAGGCTCAGCGCGAGAAGCTAGGCCTGTCTCAAGCTGACGTCGCCGACATGGCGAAGAGCGCTGGTGTCAGAGGTATTCACCAGACGACGATTGCACGTATCGAGAAAGGTGAGCGCGCGCTGCGTGCTGCCGAAGCCGTAGCGTTGTCGCGCATCCTTGAAACCTCGCTTGAGTATCTCGCCGAGTCAAGAGAAACAGTCAGGCTCAGGTATTTAGCGGACTCCCTGAAAGCGCCGCGCGCTGCCTTCGATGAAGCAGCGAAAGACTTGATTGCGCAGCGATGGTGGGTTGCGCGAGAGCTAGACAAATGGCTGCCTTACAGCGAAGAGGGGCTTGCGCCGATCTCTGACGTGTTGAAGGCGAACGTCAACTTGCACCTGTACGAGATGATCGAAGAAATGCTTGTAAATAGCGATCCCGTAGAGCGTCTTGACAATCAGCTCAGGATGGAACTGGCGCGCATTCGAAGGTTCGTTAATCTCGATAAGACGCCAGTGGTGAAGCAACGTGAACAGTACATGCTCGAAGAGTTGATTGAGTATGTCGAGGGCGACGATGGCGAGCATTAAGCGGTACGAGCTGCGCGAGCCCGTCAAGGACGAGAACGGCAAGCAGCTCCGTGACCCCGGCACCGGCAAGGGCGTATGGCGCAAAACCGGCAAGGTGGTCTGGCGTGCCCGCTACCGCGACGCTGACGGTAAAGAGCACGCACGCCATTTCAAGTACAAGGACAACCCTCGCGACCCCGAGAACTCCGCCCAGCACTGGCTCGACGGCATCACCACCGCGGTGAGGACCGGCAACTACGTCGACCCCAGCCACGCCGACACCACCGTCGCCGAATGGTGCGAACTATGGATCGCCGGATACAGCAAGCGGCCCGCCTCGATCAGCCAGGCCAAGACACAGATCAAGCGCATCAACAAGAAATTCGGCAACCGGAAACTCGCGTCGATCCGACCCTCAGAAGTAAAAACCTGGATAGCTGAGCTGCAGGACGCCGGCTTCTCAAAAGCCACTGTGAGAGCCGCATATCAACGGTTCGCGCAGATCCTCAGCGATGCCGTGCTCGACGGGCTCATCCCCAAGTCGCCGGCCTCCAAACGGACCTCACCGGCCATGCCGGACCAGCGCCCCTACGTCGCCACCACAGAGCAGGTCTGGGCGCTCCATGACGCGATGCCGGAGCACTTGCGTGCTGTCGTCCTGCTCGGGGCGTTCGCCGGTCTGCGCCGCAACGAGATCATCGCGTTGCGGGTCGAGGACATCGACTTCATGCGCGGCATCATCACCCCGGCGATTCAATACCCGGCCGAGCCGCTCAAGACGGACGAGTCGAAACAGCCGATCCCGATCCCGCAGGAACTCGCACTCGAGCTCAACAAGATGCCGGCCAAGTGGGGGGGCGAGAAGATCGTCGTGAACTCTCTCGGCCGTCCGGCCACGCCGCAGTACGTCAACACCGCGTTTGGTGAAGCGCGCGAGAAGGTGCAGACCTTGCCAGAAGGATTCCGCATCCACGATCTGCGGCACTACTACGCCTCGATGCTGATCGCTGCTGGCCTCGACGTGAAGATGGTCCAGGCGAGGCTACGGCACAAGTTCGCGAAGACGACGCTCGATATCTACGGGCATCTCTGGCCGGACTCGGACGAGTCGTCACGGAATGCGGTAGCGGCTGTGTTCGCTGCCCGTCCTGCAGCTACTGCGGACTCTGTGCGGACTCAAGCCAATAGTTCCCGGTGATCTAGGGGGATTTCTCAGAACAGTGTGTTCTGATCCTCCATACCGCGCATCGCGTCGTAGTCGAGCACGAGGCAGCGGATCCCGCGGTCCTCGGCGAGCGTGCGCGCCTGCGGTTTGATCTCCTGGGCCGCGAAGACGCCGGCGACGGGTGCAAGGCGCGGATCCCGATTCATCAGTTCGAGGTAGCGCGTGAGCTGCTCGACGCCGTCGATCTCGCCGCGGCGCTTGATCTCGATCGCGACGGAGGATCCCGAGGCGTCGCGCGCGAGAATGTCGACCGGGCCGATCGCGGTCATGTACTCGCGGCGCACCAGCGTGTGGCCGTCGCCCACGAGCTCGATCTGGTCGGCGAGCAGCTCCTGCAGGTGGGCTTCGACGCCGTCTTTGATGAGACCGGGGTCGACGCCCAGGTCGTGCGACGAGTCGTGGACGATCTCGAAGAGCGAGACGATCAGCTTGTCGGCGGTCTTCTTGTGCGTGACCTGCCAGGCCTCGACGATGCCGGCCGCGGTCTGCTCGTCGTCGAGTTCGAGCGGCGCGAGCGAGCACGGCGGGCTCATCCAGTTGAGCGGCTTGTAGGAGCCGCCGTCGCTGTGCACTAGGATCGAGCCGTCGCTCTTGAGCATGAGCACGCGCCTCGCACGCGGCAGGTGCGCCGAAAGGCGGCCCGCATAGTCGACCGAGCAGTCTGCAACAACGATTCGCACCCGCGGTAGTTTACCGGGTCTCGCTCGGGAAGCGACACGCAGCGGGCGCTTCTGCGCGCCCGACTATCCGCCGTGCGCCCGACTACCCGCTGCGGGTGCCCGACCACTCGCCGTGCACCCGTGTTCGCTACCCGCTGCGCGCGCCCATAGCCGCTGCCCGCGCCCCGCTACCCCCGGTAGCACTCCTCGAAGATGTCGAGGGATCGCTCGAAGCTGTGCTTCTCGGCCATGGCGTGGCTCTCGCGGCCCATCTGCTCGAGCTGCTCGGGAGACAGCGAGAGCAGGGCGCGGATCTTCTCCGATAGCTGCGGCACGTCGCCCGGCTCGAAGAGGTAGCCGTTGACGCCCTCGTGCACGAGGTGCGGCAGGGCGAGTGCGTTGGCGAGCACGACGGGCTTCGACGAGGCGAGGGCTTCGAGCGTGGCGAGCGACTGCAGGTCGGCCGTGCTCGGCAGGCAGAAGAAGGTGCAGCGCAGGTAGGCCTCGCGCAGCTCCTCGTCCGTGACCGCACCCAGGAAGCGCACGCGATCCGCCACCCCCAGCGACTCGGCCAGGGCCTCGAGCTTCGGCCGCTGCTCGCCGCCGCCCACGATCTCGACGTCGAACTCGACGTCGGAGGCGAAGGCCGCCGCGCGAATCAGCTCGTCGACGTGCTTCTCCTGGGCGAGGCGGCCCACGAACAGCGCGACGGGGCGCTCGGGCTGCGGGATCTGCTCGCCCTCGCGCAGCGCGTACTTGCGCATGTCGATGCCGTTCGACACGGCCCGCACGTGGTTCGAGATGCCGTTGCGCACCATTTCGTCGACGGATCGCGGGGTGGGGGTGGTGAGCGCGTCGGCCTTGCTCAGCTTGCGGTTCATGTCGCGCCAGAGCCCTGCGGCGACGACGCGCTTGACGCCGCTCGGGAACGGTAGGAACGGCATCATGTTCGCGGGCAGGAAGTGGTTGGTCGAGACGACGCGGATGCCGCGGCGGCGCGCCTCTTTCATGGCGGTCGCGCAGATGGCGAAGTGGCTCTGGGAGTGCACCACGTCGGGCCGGAACTCGTCGAGCACCTCGCGGATGGTGCCCCGGATCTCCCACGAGTAGCAGATGCGGAAGGAGTCGTGGGTGGGCACGGAGTGCGAGCGCACCTGGTGCACGGTCATGCCCGCCGAGTCGGTGAGGGTGTGCGACGGCCCGGCCGACGATCGCGGCGCGATGACGCGCACGGCGTGCCCGCGCTCCAGAAGACCGTGGGCCAGGCGCTCGGCGGCGATCGCGGCACCGTTGATCTCGGGAGGATACGTCTCGGCGACGATCAGCACTCGTAGCGGCTTGCCGTTCGATGCTTCAGTCAACTGGTTAACCCTCTCCAGGCGCGTGCTCGCGGGCGCGCGCTCCTTACGTGCGGTGCTGCTTCGTGCGGTACTGCCGGCGCGACTCGATGCGGCTTCCGCGCGGCACGGTGCCGAGCGGTGCGGCCCGGTATTGACCGGCGCAGCCGCAGAAATCGGCCAGTTTCCAGCCTACATGCGCATTTCTGCGAACCCTGGGTACGTGATCGCACGGATAGGGACTGCGGCTGCGGTGCGGGATCGCGCTCGCGGCACCGAATCGGCGAGAAATGCGCCTGCGCGGTGCGCGGTGCGGGATCCGCTCCGTTCACCCCTCGCGTTCGCGCGCGATTCCGGCCATGATGAGCACGTACGCGATGAAGGGCAGCAGCGCCCAGAACGCGGTGAGCAGGCCGATGTGCTCGCCGAGGAAACCGAACGCGAGCGGCCCGATCAGCAGCGCGCCGTAGCCGAACACCGTCACGGCGGCGACGTCGCGCGCGGCGGTCTCGGCGCGGTCGGCCGCGGCCGAGATGGTGAGCGGCATGCCGATTCCGCAGCCGCAGCCCCACGCGACGACGCCGATGATCAACCCGGTCTGCCCCGGCAGCGTGATGGTCATCGCGATGCCGACCGCGGCGAGTGCGGCGGTGGCGCGCAGCATGGTGACCCGCCCGAAGCGCAGCAGCAGCCAGGAGCCGATCAGGCGCAGCACGAGCACCGAGGTGAAGAAAATGCTCAGCAGTGCGGTGCCGAAGCCGTTGCTGACCCCGCGGCCGTCAACGACCGCGAGGGACAGCCAGTCGGCGGCGGTGCCCTCGATGAGGCCGAAGGAGAGCGTGATCAGGCCGATGAGCACGATGCGGCGGTCGCGCCACGGGCTGTAGGGGCGGGATCGTGTTCCCTGCTGGGGGGCCGGGCTGGCGGTGTCGGCGGGGGAGCCGGGGCCGACGGGAGAGTCCGTGTCGGCGTGGTCGGTGCGCTCAGCGTGTTCCGCGCTCGCGGTGCGGGGTTCGGGATCGGCGGGCGCGCGATCCCGAACCGCCTCGGCGGCCAGTCGAACCGCCAGCTCGTCGCGCGGCAGCATCGGCAGCAGCGCGAACAGCACGATCAGCCCCGCACCCATGACGAGCGCGAAGTGGACCGGCACCGGGACGCCGAGGTTCTCGGCGAGCGCGCCGATGCCGGTCGATGTGACGCCGCCGAGGCTGAAGCCGGCGTGCATGAGCGTCATCCGGGGGCGACCGTAGGCCTTCTCGGCGTTGGCACCGCTGACGTTGATCGCCACGTCCGAGACGCTGAAGAAGAAGCCGAAGACGAAGAGCACCGCGAGGCCCAGCGGCACGGAGCCGCCGAGCAGGATCGCCGCCGCCCCCGGCAGTGTGACGGCCGCGACGGCGCAGCAGACCGCGACGACCGTGCGTGGGGCGTAGCGGTCGACGATGCGCCCGGAGAGCGCGAGCCCGCCGAGGCTGCCGATCGCGAGGCAGAGCCCGAAGATGCTCATCTCGACGGAGCTCGCGCCGAGCTGATCCCGCACCGCCGGTAGGCGGCTCAGCCAGGTGCCGAGGCTCAGCCCGATCACCAGGAACATCACCGTGACCGCGCGCACCCAGCGCACGGTGGATCGGCGCTCGGCGGCCCCGTGCGCGGGTTGGGCTTGAGCGTCGAATGTCACCGTTCGAGTGTACGGGGCGGGCGCGGGGTGCGCGCACCCGGGTTGATCGTCGCCGGGTTCGTCTTGCGGGGCTCTTCTTCCGGCGCGAGTTTGGGGGCTCTTCTTCCGGCGTGGTCTGCGGAGCTCAGTCTTTCTTCCTTCTCTTCCGCTTCTTCCGGCGTGGATTCGACTAACGGCGTGAGTTTTTCGCGGTTTTGGCACGCCGTTAGTCGAATCCACGCCGGAAGAAGACGGGCAGGGAGCTGGAGACAGGTGGGGAACTGGAGACAGGTGGGGAACTGGAGACGGGCAGGGAGCTGGAGACAGGTGGGGAGCCGAAAATAGACAGGGGAGCCTGAGATGGGCAGGGAAGTGGAGGCAGGTGGGGACAGAAGCCTGTGGAGTGGACCGCGAGTCTATGGGGTGGAGTGAGCCTGTGGGGTGAACCGTGCCGAGAGAGGGGTTCGGGATCAGACGCCGAGCGTGATCCAGCGCCCGCTGCGGGTGCGCAGCCCCAGGGTCAGCGCCCGCGCCGCCATGAACACCACCGTGAACGCGGCGGTCAGGGCGGTGAGCGCCGCTGCACCGCTCGGAACGAGCACGGTCGCGATCCAGAGCACCGGCAGGTAGCAGGCGAGGTTGACGAGGCTCGTCCAGGCGAGGTAGCGCGCGTCGCCCGCGCCCATCAGCACACCGTCGAGCACGAACACGTAACCCGCGAGCGGCAGTGAGACGCCTAGCACCACGAGCGGAAGGGGCAGGATCGCGAGCACGACCTCATCGCTCGTGAAGATGCGCCCCAGCACGGTGCTGGTTGCGGTGAGCAGTGCGCCGATCCCGACCCCGCAGACGACGCCCCAGAACACCGTGCGCCGCACGATGAACCGCGCCCGCTCGGCGTTGCGCGAGCCCAGGGCGTCGCCGACCAGCGCCTGCGCGGCGATGGCAAGCGCGTCGAGGGCGAACGCGGCGGTGGAGAAGATGGTGAAGACGACCTGGTATCCCGCGGTCGCCGCCGTGCCGTGACTCGTCGCGGCGAACACGGTCGCGAGCAGTGCGGCGCGCAGGCCGACGGTGCGGATGAACAGCCATCCGCCGCTGCGCCCCGCGTGCCCGAGCCCGTCGCGTCGCGGCAGAAACCCGGCTCCGGCGCGGCGGGCGTGCCGCGCGATGACCGCGAGATAGACCGCCACCATGCCCCACTGCGCCAGCACCGTGCCGAACGCGCTGCCGGCGATGCCGAAGCCGAGACCGTAGATGAACCACCAGTTCAGCAGTGCATTCGCCGCGAAGCCGACGGTGGCGACCGCGAGGGGCGTCTTCGTGTCTTGCAGACCGCGCAGCAGGCCGCTCGCCGCGAACACGACCAGCATCGCGGGAATGCCGAGGCACGACACCGACAGGAAGATGCGCGCCTGCTCGGCGGCGTCGGCGTCGGTGCCGAACGCCCCGACCAGCTGACCGCTCGCCGCCCACATCGCCGCGCCCACCACGACGCCGATGCCGAGCGCGAGCCACAGCCCGTCGATGCCGGCCTGCACCGCTCCCCGCAGATCCCCCGCCCCGCGGCGGCGCGCCACGAGCGGCGTGGTCGAGTACGCGAGAAAGATCATGAGGCCCACCGCGGTCTGCAGAATCGCCGACGCCACCGCGAGGCCCGCCAGCGGCGCGGCACCCAGGTGCCCGACGAGCGCCGAGTCGACCACGAGGAACAGCGGCTCGGCGATCAGCGCACCGAGCGCGGGGAAGGCGAGGTGGGCGATGCTGCGGTCGACGCGCTTGCGGTCGGTGCTGGTGCTGGTGCTGGTGCTGTCGCCGGGTGTGCTGTTGCTGCTGTTGCTGCTGTTGCTGCTTGCGGTCGCCGGTTCTGTCACCCCACCACGTTACTCGGTGGATCTGACCTTGCTTTGGGGTCGAGGCTGTGGCTGCTGGAGTTGTGTGGCCTTGCGGCGTGGATTCGAGTAACGGCGTGCCGATCCCGAGCAAAACTCACGCCGTTAGTCGAATCCACGCCGGAAGAGGAATGGTTGGAAGGGGAGGGTCGGAAGGAAGTGGAATGGCGGAGGGGCGGAAGGGAAGAGGGAGGGGCGGAAAGGTGAAGATTGAGGTACGTGCCGATCCCGAGCACAGGGCCGCATCAAATATCTGCTTTATAGATATTTCAGATATTTGACCACACGCTATGTCTGTTATATCGCATAAAATGATGTCATGGACCTCTCAATGTTCGGAACGCACGCGCCGGGGAGCCTCGTGCCCATTCACGGTACCGACCCGCAGCTCGGCGAGTGGACGCACTCTGCCTTCCTGCCCGATGCCCTTGGCGAGGACTCTCCCGTACTCTCGCCGGAGACCTATCTGGTGGTGATGAATGCGCGTGGGGCACTCGGCGCGCTCGATGCGACCGCAAGGCAGCTCCCCGATCCAACACTGCTTCGCATTCCCGCACTCCGTCGAGAGGCGCAGAGCACTTCGGCACTCGAGGGAACCTATGCTCCGCTTGCCGAGGTGTTGACCGCCGACGAAGATGCGCCCTCGACGCCCGAGTTGGTCGAGGTGCTCAACTACGTGTCCATGGCGAACCTCGGGTTCGCCAAGATTGCGGCAGGGCAGCACCTCTCGGTGACGCTGCTCGGGGAACTCCACGAGCTGCTGATGCGGGGAACACCGCTGCAGGAGGTGTCTGGCAGAGTACGTGATCGGCAGGTTGTCATCGGTCGACGAGCGGGAGCCGACCCTTTCGGGTTTCCGGTGCACGCGGCCAGGTTCGTACCGGCTCCGGCGTCTCCGGAACTTGAGATGCGCGTGCGTGATCTCACGGACTGGATGCGACAGGACCACTCCAAGCGCATCGATCCGGTTGTGGCTGCGGCGATGGCGCACTATCAGTTCGAAACGCTGCATCCATTCCATGACGGGAACGGGCGGGTCGGCCGCTACCTCATCGCGCTGCACCTGCAGGTTCAGGGCATTTTGAGCGAGCCGACGCTCACGGTCTCTCCCTGGTTTGAAGCTCGTCGACCTGACTACTATGACCGGTTGCTCGGTGTGAGCACGCTGGGCGACTGGGACGCCTATGTGCGGTTCTTCGCGCGAGGCATCGAGGTGGCCGCGAATACGACGCGTCGGCAAATGCTTGCGCTGGTTCAGGTGCAGGAGCGGCTCAACCAGCAGCTGGAGGAGTCGGCGCTGCGGGCTCAGAGCGCGCACTCGCTCGTCGAGTTCGCGGTGGCGAACCCGTCGTTCACCGTGCGGCGTGCAGCAGCGGGAATCGGACTCTCCTACGGACGCGCGAACGCACTCATCGGGCAGCTCGTCGAACTCGGAATGCTGAGGACGGTCGGGGGGCGGGAGGTGTATCAGCGACGTTTCTTCGCGCCGAGTGTGCTGCACGTGCTCACACAGGTCGAAGGTGAGTGACGACGGTTGAGTGCGGGCTACTGTGCTGGTTCGCTTCTGCGCTCATGGCGCCGCAGCCGTAGCCTCTATCCGCGCGATCAGTTACGCTGACAGGTGTCATGACTGATCCCTACGCCGACGACGCCGAACGCGCCCGCCGCATGGGCCGCGGTTTTGCGCGATTCACGGAGCGCTGGCGGGGCTGGATCGACCGCAGGCCCTGGCTGCGCGGCCCCTACAAGGTGCTCGTCACGATCATCGGCGTGCTCGTGATCCTCGCGGGCGTCATCATGCTCGTCACGCCCGGGCCCGGATGGCTCGCGATCTTCTTCGGTCTCGCGATCCTCGGCACCGAGTACCACTGGGCACGGCGGCTGCTCGGTTGGCTGCGGCAGAAGCTGGCGCGGTTCTGGGAGCGGTGGCGCGCATGGCGTGCGGCTCGGCGGGCTCGCAAGGCCGGCGAGTAGCTTCGGGATCGGGATCCACCCCCGCGTCAGCCGCCGCATCAGCAGCTTTGTCAGTGGCCACCGTTAGGGTGGATCGCATGAGCAACGCAGCGCCCGCAACACCCCTCTCAGGCATCGACCTCGCAGAACTCGACCCCGAGGTTCGCCCGCAAGACGACCTCTTCAGGCACGTCAACGGGGCGTGGATCGCGCGCACCGAGATTCCCGCCGACAAGGCGCGCTACGGCTCCTTCGCGGTGCTCGCCGAGAACGCCGAGGAGGCGGTGCGCGAGATCATCACGAGTAGTGAGGCACCGCCTGCCGGGGTGCTCATCGAGGGCGCGGGTCGCGAGGCCGACAAGGTCGCTGCGCTCTACGCGAGCTTCATGGACGTGGATCGCGCAGACGGCCTCGGGGCCGAGCCAATCGCGGGTGATCTCGAGCGGGCGCTCGCCGTCTCGTCGGTCGCCGAGCTGGTCGAGACCGTGGCTGCGCTCGAGCGACAGGGGCTGGGCGGGTTCTACGGGCTGTTCGTCGACAACGACCCGGGCGATCCGACGCGCTACATCGTGTTCGTCACGCAGGGCGGCATCGGGCTGCCCGACGAGTCGTACTACCGCGAAGAGCAGTTCGCCGAGATTCGGCGTCAGTACCGCGCTCACATCGCCCGCATGCTGCAGCTGGTCGGCTTCGCCGAGCCGGAGGCCGAGCGGCTGGCGGGTCTCGCCCACGATCTCGAAGGCCGCATCGCCGCATCGCACTGGGATCGGGTGGCGAGCCGCGACATTCAGAAGCTCTACAACCTGCGCACCTTCGAGGGGCTGCAGCAGATCACGCCGCAGCTCGACTGGTCGGCATACCTCGCGGCGATGGGAGCTCCCGAGTCGGCGCTCGCCGAGGTCGTAGCCGCGCAGCCGGAGGCGCTCGCGGGGCTCGCCGAGCTGCTCGTGGATGACGAGCTCGAGGCGTGGCGGGCCTGGCTGGTGTGGTCGATCGTGCGCTCCTCGGCTGCGCTGCTGTCGCAGGAGATCTCGCGCGCCAACTTCGACTTCTACGGCACCGCGCTCACCGGCGCACCCGAGCAGCGGGAGCGCTGGCGTCGCGGCGTCTCGTTCGTCGAGGGCGCGATGGGCGAGGCCGTCGGGCGGCTCTACGTGGAGCGCCACTTCGACGAGAACTCGAAGGCTGCCATGGACGAGCTCGTGGGGCACCTCATCGAGGCGTATCGCGATTCGATCCAGCGCCTTGAGTGGATGGGCCCCGAGACCCGTGAGCGCGCGCTCGCGAAGCTCGACAGCTTCACCCCGAAGATCGGCTACCCCGTCAAGTGGCGCGACTACTCGGCGCTCGCCGTCGACGCGGGCGAGCTGCTGGGCAACTCGCGCCGCGTCGCCGAGGCCGAGTTCGCGCGTGAGCTCGGCAAGGTGGGCAAGCCCATCGACCGCGACGAGTGGTTCATGACCCCGCAGACGGTCAACGCCTACTACAACCCGGGCTTCAACGAGATCGTGTTTCCCGCCGCCATTCTGCAGCAGCCCTTCTTCGACGCCTCGTGGGACGCGGCGACGAACTTCGGCGCGATCGGCGCGGTGATCGGGCACGAGATCGGGCACGGTTTCGACGACCAGGGATCACGCTACGACGGTGACGGCAAGCTCACCGACTGGTGGACCGAGACGGATCGCGAGGCGTTCGAGCGGCTGACCGGCGCGCTCATCGGCCAGTACAACGAGCTCTCGCCCGAGGGAGCCGACGGGCAGACCGTCAACGGCGAACTGACGATCGGCGAGAACATCGGCGACCTCTCAGGGCTCGAGATCGCGTGGAAAGCATACCTGCGGTCGCTCCGCGGAGAAGAACCGCCCGTTATCGACGGACTCACCGGCGCTGAGCGCTTCTTCCTGGCCTGGGCGCAGGCGTGGCAGCAGAAGTCGCGGCCCGAGGAGACCGTGCGACTGCTCACCATCGACCCGCACTCGCCCAACGAGTTCCGCTGCAACCAGATCGTGCGCAACCTCGCGCCCTTCCACGCGGCCTATGCCACGCGGCCGGGCGACGGCCTGTGGCTCGATCCCGAACAGCGCGTCACCATCTGGTAATCGCGGCGACCCGCCGAGCGACCCCGTGAGCGAGACGAGCGCCGTGCCGCAGCACGGCCGGCAGCCCGAGGCCCCGTCCGGGCAGCGGCACGATTCGACCGCGCGCATCGTGCTGGCCGGAGCTGTCGCAGCGGTGCTCTGGCTGGCGAGCGGCGGCGTGCTGCAGGCGCTGCGTTGGTTCACGGACTACGCCCCGGCTGCCGGAATCGTGCTGCCCGAGACCATGCCAGGCACGGTCTGGGTGTGGCCGCTGCCCTGGAGCATCGCAGCGGTACTCCTCGGCGCGGCCGCGGTGGGTGCGGCCGCGGTCGCTCTGCTCCTGCTGCTGCGAGCGAGAGGCGCGCTCGGGCGGCTGTCCGCCTGGCTGGTCGTGGTGGCCGTGGGCGCGTGGGCCGGAGCGCTCATCGACGTCGCGTTCGTCATCGACTGGTTGCAGCGAACTGGGCTGCGACAGGCCCTGAGCTTTCGGGGCCCGGCGGCATCGGCGGCCGTGGGTGCCTACTGGGGGCTGATTCAGGGTTGGATCGTCGCGCTGATCGTGGCGCGTCGCGCACCCCGCCGTACGCGCACGGCCGTGCTGGCCGTGCCGCTCGCGGTCGCGCTGGTGCTCGGCCTCGCCTACGGGGGTGCCGCGGTGGCGGGCTCGCGGGCGGCCTCCCAAGTCGCGGCGCAGGAGGCGGCCGAGGCGGAAGGGCTCGTGAGCGAGGAGGACGGTGTGTCGGTCGATCCCGGTGCCCAGGGAGATCCGGTACCGGAAGCGGCATCCCCCGAAGGAACGCGCGATTCCGCCCGGTGCGAGGCCGACGAGCTGACACTGATGCTGGGAAACCCCGACGCGGCGACGGGGCACCGGGTGCTGCCGCTGCGCGTGGTCAACATCTCGGAGGAGCCGTGCGATATCGGCGGCTATCCCGACGTCGCATTCGAGGATCAGAACGGTCACCTGCTCGACGCGACCGTGGAGCAGGGCAGTTCTTTCATGGCGCAGGATCCTGGGCCGCAGACCGTGACGCTGGCACCCGGGGCATTCGCGATCTCCTTCATCGGCTGGAACGCGAACTCCACTCACGGAGCCCTCGTCGCGACCGCGGTGCACGCCGCAGCGGTGCCGGGCGATCCCCGTGTTTCGTGGCCGAGCCGTCCGGTGCTCGACATCGTCGAGGGGTCCGAGGTGTTCGTCACGGCCTGGGCACCCGACGAGGCGTCGCAGCCGGAGTGACGGGTGGGCCGGTGCCGGACCGGGCCGGGCCGATGCCGGTGCGGTGCGGTGCGGCCGAGCCCAAGCGACTACGCGGCCGGATCCTGATCCGAGTGCTGGGCTGACCACTGCAGCTTGGCGTGCGCGCGAGCGATGTCGTAGCCGAACTTCGAGACCTCCCAGATGTTGAACACCTCGATGGCCTCGCAGCCGGGCAGACTCGCGAGAAACTCCTCGCGGTAGGGCCCCAGGTCTGCGCTGTCGGCGAGGATCACCTCGAAGAGCAGGTCGTACTGCCCCGAACTCGTCAGCCCGACCCAGCCCACCTCGGGGCGCGCTGAGAGAATGTCGGATGCCTCGCGCGCGTGGCCGGGGGCGAGTCGCAGCCCGATCGTCGCCTGGTACAGGCCCTCGAGCAGCTTCGTCGTGGGCACCGCGATGACGCGCAGGTGACCCTCGTCGAGCAACTGCCTCGTTCTGAGCCGGATCGTGCCGGGCGATACGCCGAGGTCTCGGGCCAGCTCTCGATAGCCCAGGCGGCCGTCTTCTTGTAGCGCCTCGATGATCCTCCAGTCGAGTGCGTCCATGGGGCTCCCTCCGTCACCGGGAATATGATTCCACGGTCGCAATTTTAACCATCGCGTAACAAAGATCGTTCTTTAGCGATCAAAACGCACGTCAAATACTCCAATTTTGCACAAAGTTGTGCGATCGGAGTGTGTGGTACGTCATTTGACTGATGTCTTTGCGGGGAAATCAGGCCACGGTAGCACTACTTCGCCGCTGACGGGTGCCAGCCGACACGGGCCAGCGTCGGTGCCGCGAACTCCGAATGAACACGAGGAAGTGACAGATCATGATCAACCCGCGCCCCTACGTCGACATGCTCAAGGCCGTGGAACTCCCGAACTACCGCATCTTCTCCGATGAGGAGTACGCTTCGCGCCTCGCGAAGGTGCGCGGCAGCATGGCCGCGCAGGGCATCGACGTGCTCCTCGTCTCGAACACGGCGAACTGGGCGTGGCTCACCGGCTACGACACCACGATGCCCTCCTGCTACGGCGTCGGCATCGTCTTCTCGAACGGCGAGCTCGCCGTGCACACGGCCGAGCTCGAGGCACCCTGCGCGCTCGCCAACTCGGTCGTCACCGACGTTCGCGTGTACGACTGGTATGACAACCGCTCCATGGCCGAGCAGCTCGCGGGCGTGCTCCGCGACGCCGGCGAGGCGGGCAAGACCATCGGCGTCGAGATGGCCTACCCCGACACCTTCGGCCCCGGTGCCTACGACGCCCTGAGCTTCCTGACTCTGCAGCGGGTGATCCCCGAGTCGAAGTTCGAAGATGCGACCCAGCTCATCATGGAGCATCGCATGATCAAGAACGCCGAGGAGATCGCGTTCATGAAGAAGGCCGGCGAGATCACCGGGCTCGGCCTCGACGCCGCGCTCGCCGCCGCGGCCGAGGGCAAGACCGATCAGGACATGGTCGCGGCCGGGTACGAGGCGATGTTCGCCGCAGGGTTGGAGCTGACCTCGATCGACGGCATGGTGATGGTCGGCGAGCGGGCCAAGATCGGCCCGCACATGCCGTTCAAGCGCACCACCCTCAAGCAGGGCGACTCGATGTACCTCGAGTTCACCGGCACCTACAACCGCTACAACGCGCCGAGCATGCGCAGCGGCGTGATCGGCACCCCGTCGGCCGGCCTGCAGCGCCTCGCCGACGCGGCGATCCACACACTCGAACTGCTCATCGAGAACATCCGCCCGGGCCGCACCGGCCACGACATCGCCGAGGCCGTGAAGCACGGCTACGACCCGGTGGCCGACGAGATGTGGTTCCACGGTGCCTACGGCTACGGGATCGGCATGGGCATGCAGCCCACCTGGTGCGAGGCCCCCGTCTACATCGCCCCCGGCATCGACATCGAGCTGAAGCCCGGCATGGCGTTCCACCTGCCGCAGTGCGTGTTCGTGCCAGGCCAATACGGCACCGGCTTCAGCGAGAGCGTCGTCGTCACCGAGTCGGGCTGCGAAGTGCTGACACCGGGCCGCAATCGCGAGCTGGTGGTGCGCTGAGGGCCCCGGATCCCGGATCCCGCATCGCGAACCCCGCCGATAACCGCCAGGTCAGAGTCAAAGGAGACGCCATGACGAACCCAGCAGCGACGCACTCGCCCGATCCACCCGGGGCGCTGGCTCCGCTCGCCCTCGATGTGCGAAACCTGCGCAAGTCGTACGGTGCGACCCGAGCCCTGCGCGGCGTCGACCTCGAAGTGCACCAGGGGGAGATCATGGCGCTCGTCGGTGGCAACGGTTCGGGCAAGTCGACGCTCGTGAAGTCGCTCGCCGGCGTCGTACACCCCGACGAGGGCACGCTGCGCATCGGGGGGAGGGACTACGATCTCACCTCCTTCTCCCCGCACGACTCGCGCTCGTGCGGCCTGTACATGGTGCACCAGCACCGCACCACCTTCAACGACCTCACGGTGACCGAGAATCTCTCGATCGGTCGCGGCTTCGAGACCGGTGCGGCGGGGAACATCCGATGGGGCGCGGCCCGCAAGCGCGCTGAGACCCTCATCGAGGAGTACGGGATCGGCTGCAGGCCCGACACCCTGCTCGGCGACCTGCGCCCCGCGGCCCAGACGATGGTCGAGATCGCGCGAGCGCTGCAGGATCGCACCGGCGCGGGCGACGGCGTGCTCGTGCTCGACGAGCCGACCGCGAGCCTGCCGCCGCAGGAGGTCGACTTCCTGCTGGAGGCCCTGCAGCGCTTCGCCGACGACGGCCAGGGCGTGATGTTCATCTCGCACCGACTCGACGAGATCTTCCAGATCGCCGACAGCGTCACTGCGCTGCGCGACGGCAACATGGTCGGCCACAAGCGCATCGAGGAGATCGACCGCGACGGCCTCATCGAGCTCATCGCGGGCAAGGCCGTCGAGATCACCTCGTCAGAGGCGACCGTGCCCGACCCCGACCCGCCCGTGCTCGAAGTGCGCGACCTCGGCGGCGGCTCGCTGAAGCGCGCTTCGTTCGAGGTGCGCCCCGGTGAGATCGTGGGCGTCGCGGGCCTCGCGGGATCGGGGCGCAGCACCCTGCTGCGCATGCTCTTCGGAGCGCAGCGGCCCGAGCGCGGCGAGGTCGTGCTGCACGGTGCACCGTACGCGCCGGGCAACCCGCGCGACGCGATGAACCGCGGCGTCGCCTTCGTTCCAGAGGACCGCCCGAAAGACGCGATCTTCCCCGACCTGCCGATCTCGGAGAACCTCTCCGTCGGCCACATGCAGAACTTCACCCGCGCGGGCCTCGTGGATCGCGCCGCCGAACGACGAGCCAGCCGCGACGCGATCGTCGACTTCGGCATCAAGACCGAGTCCGAGGCCAAGCTCGTATCCCAGCTCTCGGGCGGCAACGCGCAGAAGGTCTCGGTCGCCCGGTGGCTGCTCGACGAACCGCCCCGGCTGCTGCTGCTCGACGAACCGTCGCAGGGCGTCGACGTCGGCGCGCGCTCCGAGATCTGGGAGATCGCGCGCACCGCGGCAGCCCGGGGCACGGCGATCCTCGTCGTGAGCTCGGACCTCGAGGAACTCGTGTTCCTCTCCCAAAGGATCCTGATCATGCGCGACGGCGCGCTCTGCGGCGTCTCCTCGCTGTTCGCAGCCGGTGCCCTCAACGCCGGCCTGCCGCTGCCCGTGGCGATCCTCATCGCCCTCGCCGTCTCGCTCGTGATCGGCGCGATCAACGGCGCGCTCGTCACCTTCGTGGGCGTCGACTCCGTGATCGTGACGCTCGCCATGACCACCCTGCTCGCGGGCCTCGTCACCTGGTACACCTCGGGCAAGAGCATCGTCACCGGCATTCCCGAGTCGCTGCTCGCGATTTCGAACCCCATTGTGATCGGGATCCCGATCTCGTTCGTGCTCGCACTGCTGATCACCTTCATCACGGCCTTCGTGCTGAAGAACACCCCCTTCGGCCGCTACCTGCACGCGATCGGCTCGAACGCCTCGGCCGCGCACCTCGTCGGCCTCCCGACGAAGCGCTACACGCTCACCGCCTTCCTGCTCTCGGCGTTCTACTCCGGCGTCGCCGGCGTGATCCTGCTCGGCATCACCGGCGCGGGCAACCCGCGTGTCGGCCCCGAGTTCATGCTCCCCGCGATCGCCGCCGCGTTCCTGAGCGTCGCCGCGATCAAGCCCGGCCGCTTCAACGTCTGGGGCGCGTTCGTCGCCATCATCTTCCTCGCCGTGCTCAACAGCGGCCTCAACCTGCTCGGCGTCGACTCCTACGTCAACGACTTCGCCAACGGCATCGCGCTCATCGCGGGTGTCTCCCTCTCCGCGGTCCTCCGCCGCAAGCGCGCCTGATCTCACCACTCCAGACCCCCACGAAAGGTCCATCCTCATGAACACAACAGCGAAACGGCGTCGTTTCGGGTTTGCCGTAGCGGCAGCGCTCGCCGCGGGAGCCCTCCTGCTCACCGGCTGCGCGGGCGGCGGAGGCAACGCCGTCGACGAGAACAAAGAAGAAGGTGCCGGTGTCGCCGCCGTGGCCGACGACCTGCAGAAGTGGTTCGACGGCACCAGCGTCGAGCCCGACATCTCCGACAGCCCGAAGGCCGCGGATGACAAGGAGATCATGCTGATCTCGTGCGGGCAGTCGACCAGCTCGTGCGCTCGCGGCATTCAGGGCGCGGAGGACGCCGCCGACGCGATCGGCTGGAAGTCGACCGTCTACGACACCAAGGGCGATCTCGCCAAGGCGGGCGACGGAATCCGTCAGGCCATCGCCTCGGGCATGGACGGCATCTTCGTCTACTTCATCGACTGCAGCTACATGCAGAAACCGCTGCAGGAGGCGAAGGAGGCGGGCATCCCCGTGGTGCAGGCGGAGGGCGTTGACTGCGACGTCGCCGACCCCGCAGCCGAGCCGCTCTTCACCTACAGCGTGTCGTACGTCGAGGGCGATCTGCTCACCTGGATCGAAGACTTCGGTGCGGGATCGGCGGCCTACCTCATCACCGAGACCCGCGGCTACGCCGACACGCTCTTCATCGCCGACAACGCCGCGATCGGCACCGAGCACGTGGTCGCCGGCTTCAACCGCATGATGGAGCGCTGCCCCGACTGCAACGCCGAGGTGTATCGAGTACTCGTTCGACAAGCTGTACGGCGAGGGCGTGAGCCAGGATCTGCAGCAGCAGCTGCTGAAGCGCCCCGACGTGAACTCGGTGGGCGTCGCCTACGACGCGATCCTGCTGAGCGGTGTCGCCGACGCGGTGCAGCAGGCCTCCAAGAGCGGCCAGAACTACGTGCTGACCGGCGGCGAGGGATCCGACGCCGCCATGGACTACGTGCGCAAGGGCGTCGTCGCCGCGGGCGTCGGCCTCGACAACGAGTGGGAGGGCTGGTCGGGCGTCGACAACCTGAACCGCCTGTTCCAGGATGCTCCGACCGCGTCGAGCGGTATCGGCATCGAGATCTACGACGAAGAGCACAACATGCCCGAGTCGGGCCCGTTCGTCTCGAAGATCGACTACAAGTCGGCCTACCTCAAGGGCTGGGGCAAGTAGTCGCGCTGAGCACGCGGGGCGGGGCCGCCGGATGAAGTATCCGGTGGCCCCGCCCCTCTCCGCGCCATCGCCACCCTTCTTGGCCCTCCGCGCAGTACGGTGTCGGAGGTTCGGTATACCGTGACGGCAGGCAGTGCAGCGATCAACTGCCAAGTACACAAGGTACACAAGGTACACTGAAGTTCACAGGAGGTTGCGATGACTGGCCAACCGCAGAACCCGTTTCGTCCAACCGCTGGTGCCGAGCCTCCGCAGTTGATCGGCCGCACTGGGTTGCTGGACGAGTTCATCTATGGTCTCGGTATTCGTTCTGGAGCACCGGGATTGCTCACGATCTTCACCGGCGCCAGGGGCATCGGGAAGACCGTCATGCTTGGCGAAGCGGAGAGCGCTGCGCGTGCCCGGGGCTGGGTCGTCGTATCGGAAACTGCAACACGCGGGTTTCTCGGGCGGATCGGCGAGACCATGCGTAGATGGGCTGATGAGATCGGAGACGGGCCGACAGGGCGAAGGATCACAGGGATCAGCGCGGCCGGGTTCTCCATTACCACTCAGCTTCCTCCTGAGCAACAGTCGGGATGGCGGCAGCTCGGTGAGCAACTGCTGGGTCTTCTCGATGCGCGGGGCACGGGGCTGGTCATCACACTGGATGAGATTCACGGTGCTGATCGCGACGAGTTGGCGCAGCTGGCCGCATCCGTTCAACACTTCATCCGTGACGGATTGCCGATCGCTCTCGTCTTCGCGGGTCTTCCTGCTGCGGTGTCTGACCTGCTGAACGAAGGGGTTGCTACGTTCCTGCGCCGTGCTGATCGCATCGACTTACATGCCGCAGCCATCGATGAGGTCGAACTCTCCTACCGTCACACCTTCGCGAGTCTGAGGCATCCTTTGGACCCCGCACTCATCCGTACAGCGGCGGAGTCGACCGGCGGGTATCCGTTTCTGATTCAACTGGTCGGCTACCACGTCTGGCAAGTGGCTGAGGCCTCGGATGCCCCACTCGCGCAGGTAGACATCGAAGTGGCCCTGGCTGCTGCCCATCGGCGAAACAATCGTGTGGTCATCGCCGCCGCGCTCTCTACCGCTTCCCCCAAGGAGATCGACTTCCTAACGGCCATGTCCGAGGATGATGGGCCAACGTCAACCGCAGATATCGGTCAGAGACTCGGAGACCGCAAGAACACGATCGGCAACTACAGGTCCCGGCTCATAGATGCAGGGCTGATCCAGCCCGTGGGGCATGGGCTGGTCGATTTCGCGCTTCCCGGCCTGCGGGAGCACTTCCGTCGTTGAAGCGTCGTCGGTACGAGCTCGGCGTTGTCGCAAATCGCGCGGAGAAGCTCTGTCGGAAGGTCACGACGCTGGCGAATCCGCAGGTGCTCGCAATGCGTTCGATGCCCCAGCTCGTGCTCTCGAGGAGTCGGCAGGCCTCATCGAGACGACGGGCGAGCACCCATCTGGCAGGGCTGGTACCCATTGCGTCGCGGAATCGCCGGCTGAAGTTGCGCGGGCTCATCTGTGCGTGTGTGGCCAATTCGACGACCGTGAGGTTCTGATCGAGATTCGCCAGAGCCCACGTGACCGTATCGCCGATCGGCCCAGTCGTTGCGACCGGTAGCGGGCGTTCGATGAACGGGGCCTGTCCGCCGTCTCGATGCGGAGCAACCACCAGGTGGCGAGCGATGGCGGTCGCCGCGGTTGCTCCGAGGCGCTTGCGGATAATGTACAGGCAGGCGTCGAGCCCGGCTGCCGTGCCCGCCGAGGTCAGTACATCGCCGTGGTCGACGTAAATGGCGTCAGATCGAACTTGCACCGCTGGATACCTGCGGGCGAGCTGGTCCGTCATCTGCCAGTGCGTCGACGCGCTCCGGCCATCGAGGATCCCGCTCGCGGCCACGGGGAATGCGCCGAGGCACAGGCCGATCCGATGCGACAGGCGCGATCCACCTCGCGAACGACGCAGGCAGCGTGTCCGCGCAGCAGGTGCATGCGACGGTGCTGACGCTGCTGCATTCGAACTGGGCAGCTGTCGCCACAACCGATGCGTGGATCGACGCCCTTGCCGCGAGCGATGCCCTCCCGAAAAGCGATCTCGGCACAAGCGCCGTGCACGGAGCCGCGGCGCACTGACACCCGGTACGGTCGTGCCTTCCGAGGTGCGCCCGCAGCCTCGCTCGGTTTCGACAAGCTCAACCGGCGGGTAGGCGTGTCAACCGGTGGGCAGGCACCTCAGCCGGCGAGGGCCCAGGGCGGGGTCTTGAAGTCGCGGGCGTGGCCAAATGGCTCAGGGGCGAGAAGCACCTGGCCGCGATCCTGAATCTGATAGACGAGGTGGGCCTGGCTGAGCGCCGCGTCCTGCGTGGTGTCGGGGTAGAGCAGCGGCTCCTGGCCGTGCTCGCCGAAGTAGTAGACGCCGTTGACCCCGCGGTGCGGCCAGCGGCGCAGGTAGCGGATCACCTCGTCGCTCGAGCGCGCGTCGACCGCCGACCAGGCTGCGGCGAGCATGCGCACCTGGTCGTAGGCGGCTCCGGCCTGCGACCACCCGGGCTCGCGCCCGAAACGCTCGGTGTACTTGCGCCGGAAGCGACGCCCGAGCTCGTCGTCGTAGGTGCCGGTGGTCGTGGCCCAGACCACGCCGTCGGCCTGCGCGCCGAGCCGCTCGGAGAAGCTCGGGATCGACGGCGCGTACACGGTGTAGACGAGGGCCGGGATCGGATCGCGCAGCAGCGCCTGCTGAAAGGCGACGAGCTCGTCTTCGAGAAAGTTCGCGACGAACAGCACGTCGGGATCGCTCTCGCGGGCGCGCGTGATCGTCTCCTCCCAGTCGGTGTCGCCGGCGGGGGTGGAGATGGGCGGCGCGACCTCCCAGCGCTGCTCGCGCGCCTGCGTGATGAAGGCGTCCGAGGTCAGGTGCATGCTCTCGGAGGCCTGTTCGAGGCTGAGGATGCGTCGGCGGCGCGGTGCCCAGAGACCCTCCCGCTCGATCGCGTCGAGGAAGCGCAGCAGACCCGGGCCGTAGTGCACCTCGGAGGCGCAGGTCTGGAACACCGTCGAGTAGCGCGACGGGTCGGACTGGGTGCGCAGCACGTCGGCACCGAAGGTCGCGGTGTGTAGAAACGGGGAGCCGAAATCGGCGATGAGTTCGAGAAAACCGGGGTGCTCGGCGCTCACGTAGCCGGTGCAGATCGCGGCGACCTCGGCCTCGAAGAGATCCTCGAGACCGGAGCGCACGCTCTGCCAGTCGAACATCTCGACCTCGACCTCGACCAGTTGGATCTTGCGGCCCGCGATGCCGCCCTGCTGATTGAGTTCGTCGACGGCCAGACGTGCACCGCGGTGCAGTTCGTCGCCGTCGCCGCCGACTCCGTTCGGGATCACCAGCCCCAGCGGAATCGGTGACCGCTCGGAGCGGTAGCTGCGGATAGGCGAGTGGAGGTAGTCCATCTGGTGCTGAGCCGCGAGCTCGAGAGCCGCAATGCCGATGCCGCCGGTCTCGGGCGCGCCGCCGGGGAGCGGGAGCCGGAGGAGGCCGGCGTCGACGGCGAGGGCGGCGAGGCCGCCGCGGGTGGCCTGCGAGAGCTTCTTCAGCAGCCGCTCCAGCTGCGTGGAGACCGTGCGAGCCGAGGTGCCGAGGCGCTCCGCGATGCCGCCGTTGGTCAGGCCGAGCGCGGTGAGGGTGAGCACGTCGAGTTCGCGAGCGGTGATGCCGCACGGCAGTTCGATGCGCTGCGCCCTCACCAGCACCTTCGGGTCGGGGTAGCCGGAGGCGTCGAGGGCCTCGCGCCGTTCGAGGGTGACGTCGAGCCAGACCCTGTTCGCCTGCCAGATGAACTTCAGCGACTGGCGCTCGATGCGCAGAAAGGCCCGGGCGTAGTCCCACAGCTGGTCGGGGATCTGGGGCGAAAGCGCCTCGCGCGGAGTCGCCCGACTCAGCACGCCCTCGAACTCGAAGCCCTGATCCATACGGTCCCCTCGTGCCGCAGCCCCTATCGGTGCGATCAGTTAAGAATAGCCGAGGCGCTCCGGTTCGTGATTTCGACTGCGCTTCGCTTTTGCAGGTGGTTGAGCGGAGGCCAAAGGCCGAAGTCGAAACTACCGACCAGGAACCTCCTCAAAACGTCTTCCTCAAAACGTCGGCTCAATCACCTGCGGGGGTGGGCGCGATCGGTTACCCGCGGCCGGTGACGACGTCGGCGATGCGGGCGATCGGGGAGGTCGTCTCCCGGCCGGCGAGCTCGGTGCGGTCGGCGACACCGTAGGCGGCGTACAGGCCCTTGGTCGCGATCCACCGCAGCGGCTCCGGTTCCCACTTGCGCACGCGGTGGTTCACCCACGGCAGTGAGGCGATCTCGGTGTCCTCACCGAGAATCAGGTCGGCGATGGTGCGTCCGGCGAGGTTGGTCGAGGTGACGCCGGTGCCGACGTAGCCGCCGCCCCACGCGATCCCCGTCTCCCGGTCGAGGCCGACGGTGGCCGCCCAGTCCCGGGGCACGCCGAGCACGCCCGACCACACGTGATCGACGGCCGCGCCGCGCGTCGCGGGGAAGAAGCGGTGCATGATCTCGCTGAGCGTGTCGACCGTCACGGCGGGTGTCTGGCCGTCGGTGTCGGTCTTCGAGCCGTAGCGATAGGGCACGCCGCGACCCCCGATCGCGATGCGGTCGTCTGCCGTGCGCTGCGCGTACATGTAGACGTGCGCGAAGTCGCCCAGCACCTCGCCTTCGCTCCACCGCAGCTCGTCCCACACCGCGGGCGAGAGCGGTTCCGTCGCGATGAGCGACGAGTTCATCGGCAACCACAGGCGCTTGAGCCCCTTGATGCCGGCGGTGAAGCCCTCGGTGGCGCGCACGATGTACTCGGCCGTGACGGTTCCGTGCGTGGTGGTGAGGCGGTGCGGTTCGATCTCGATGACCCGGGTGCCCTCGTAGATCTTCACGCCGAGTCGCTCGACCGCGTCGGCGAGCCCCGCCGCCAGCTTCGCGGGTTGGATCCGCGCGGCGTGCGGGTGCCACACCGCCGCGCGCGTGCCGGCCACGTTGATCTTCGCCGTCGCCTCGTCCGCCTCCAGCAGTTCGAGGTCGGTGTACTTCCACGACTGCTCCTCGGCGGCGAAGGCGCGGATGCGCGCTTCCTGCGCGGGCGTGTAGGCGACGTTGAACTCACCGCCCTTCACGATGTCGGCGTCGATCCCCTCCGCCTCTGCGACCCGGATCACCTCGTCCACGGTCTCGTTCATGGCGCGCTGGAACCGCTCGGCCGCGTCGCGACCGTGGGTCGGCTCGTACTGGGCGCGCCCTCCCGTCATCGCGGAGGTCAGCCAGCCGCCGTTGCGGCCCGACGCGCCGTAGCCGGCGTGCCGCTGCTCGACGATCACCACGTCGAGATCGGGCCGCGCCTGCTTGAGGTAGTAGGCCGTCCACAGCCCCGTGTATCCGGCACCGACGATCGCGACGTCGGCCGAGACGTATCCGGGTAGCTCGGGCCGCTGCTTCGGCGCTCCGATCTGCTGCCACCAGTGCGACACCTTGCCGTTGATCATCATTGCTCCTCGTGCGGTTGGGTGAGAGCCACGTTGGGTGAGAGTCACACAGTACAAGCCGTTCGAAGCGCGGAGCAACGGGAGAATGACGTACGGGCCGCAGGCCCCGATCCCGAAGCCCAGTGATCGCGCACCTCGCACGCACCATCCGTCGAATGACGTACGGTGCGGCGCTGCTTCCGGCCCCGCGCGCACCGCAGATCCGTTGGATGACGCATGACGGGGTTTCCCCGGATCGGAACACTGGAGTCAGAGGTTCCGCCAGTAGGGGATCGCGACTGCGGTGTGCTGGGTCCGCGTCTGGCTGCGTTGTCGTCGGAGTCTTCACCACCAGTGAAGCCCTCCTCCTCCGCCTTGCCAGACACGGACCCAGCACATCCTCGTTTCGCGACCCCCTACTGGCGGAACCTCCAGCCGGCACCGACCTGCCGGATATTTCAATGACGAAAGGAGCCCATCGTGAGCGAACCACGGTGGACGATCAGCATCGACGCGGGTGGCACCTTCACCGATGCGATCGCACGGCGCGCGGACGGCGCGATCCGCGAGGCCAAAGTCGCCTCGACCCCGGATGACCCCTCGCGCGGCCTGTTCAACGCGGTCGCGGCCCTCGCCGACCAGGGCGTGCCCCGCGAAGACGTGTCGCTGGTGTGCCACGGCACCACGGTCGCGACCAACGCGACCCTGACCGGCAACCTCGCGCGCATCGCGCTCGTCACGACACGCGGCTTCCGCGACGTGCTCGGCTACCGCCAGTCGAACCGTCCCGACGTCTACAGCCTCACGCCGGCGCGCCCGACCGAGCTCGTGCAGCGCGGCCTGCGCTACGAGGTCACCGAGCGCCTCGACTCGGCCGGCAACGTCGTCACCGACCTCGCCGAAGACGAACTCGACGAGGTCATCGAGCGCATCCGCGAGGAGGCTCCCGAGGCCATCGCCGTCTCGTTCCTCTTCAGCTACCTGAACGACGGCCACGAGGCCCGCGTGGGTGCGGCGCTGCGCGAGGCCTTCCCCGAGACCCCGGTCACCCTCTCCAGCGAGGTCGCCCGCGAGTTCCGCGAGTACCCCCGCACCGCGACCGCCGGCATCAACGCGGCGCTCCGCCCCCTGGTCGAGCGCTACCTGAACAAGGCGAGCAACGCGCTCGCCGAGAGCGGAGTAGAGGCCCCCTTCGTGGTCATGCAGTCGAACGGCGGGTCGGTTCCAGCCGAGCGCGCCGGCGTCGAGGCGCATCGCCTCGTGCTCTCCGGCCCCGCCGGCGGCGTCGCGGGCCTCGTCGCGCTCGCCGAAGCCCTCGACGAGCCGCACCTCATCAGTCTCGACATGGGTGGCACCTCGACCGACGTCTGTCTCGTGCGCGACGGCCAGCTGCCCTTCACCACGCTGCAGGACGTGCAGGATCACACGCTGCTCGCCCCCTCCGTCGACATTCACACGATCGGCGCGGGCGGCGGCTCGATCGCCTGGATCGACTCCACCGGCCGCCTCCGCGTCGGCCCCGAGTCGGCGAAGGCCGTGCCCGGCCCCGCGTGCTACAGTCGCGGCGGCACCCGCCCCACGATCACCGACGCGCACGCCGTGCTCGGCACTCTCGGCACCGGCGAACTCGCCGGCGGCCTCGTGCTCGACCGCGAGAAGGCCCGCGAGGCCGTGCGCACCATCGCGGAGCCCCTCGGCTTCACGATCGAGGAGGGTGCCGAGGCGATTCTCGCGATCGGCCTCGCGCACATGGTGCGCGCGCTGCGCAAGGTGAGTGTCGAGCGGGGTCTGGATCCGCGCGAGTTCTCCCTCGTGCCCTTCGGCGGCGCGGGCCCGCTCCACACCGGCCTGCTGCTGCGCCACATGGACCTGAAGCAGGGCATCGTGCCGCTGCGTCCGGGCCTCTTCTCCGCCGACGGCCTGCTCGTCGCGGGCCTCCGCAGCGACCACTCGCAGACCGTGCTCACGAACGCCTCCGACGAGGCCTACCCGGCCCTCATCGAGTGGTTCGACGAGACCAGCGCCTCGTCGCGATCGCAGCTCGAGCACGACGGCGTCCCCGCCGACCACATCCGCGAGGAGGCGTCGGTCGACTGCCGCTACCGCGGCCAGGGCTTCGAGCTCAGCATCCCGATCGCCGACTGGAGCCTCGAAAGCCTGCAGCAGATCCCGGCCCTCTTCCACGAGGCGCACCGCGAGCGCTACGGCCACTCGAACCTCGAGGAGCCGGTCGAGATCGTCACGATCCGCCTCGCCTCGACGGGCGAGATCGACCGCATCGAGGAGCACATCGAGGAGGTGCCGGCGGTCGATCTCCCCGAAAAGGCGATCGTCGCTCGCCGCGACATCATCCTGCCCGGCTACGGCGAGCTGTCCGTGCAGGTCATCGAGCGCTCCCGCATTCCCGTGGGCGCCCGCTTCGAGGGCCCGGCCGTCATCCAGCAGATGGACGCCACGACCGTGATCCTCCCCGAGCAGACCGTGGAGGCGCTCAGCACCCACGACCTCATCGTCACCGATCACTCGCGAAAGGCCTGAGCGGATCATGAACACCACACTAGAAATGGACGCCGTCACCTTCGAGGTCGCCTCCGCAGCGCTGCTGTCGGCGGCCGAGGAGATGGGCTCCGTGCTGAAGCGCTCGAGCTATAGCCCGATCATCCGCGACATGGACGACTTCTCCTGTGCGATCTTCACCGCCGACGGCGACCTCGTCGCCCAGGCCGACTACATCCCGGCGCAGCTGGGCGCGATGTCGCTCGTAGTGAAGTCCGTGCTGAGTCGCTGGCGCGGCAGGATCAACGAGGACGACGCGTTCATCTGCAACCACCCCTACCAGGGCGCGATGCACCTCCCCGACGTCAACATCGTCACCCCGATCTTCATCGACGGCGAGCTGCGCGCCTGGGCCGGCACCGCCGCCCACCACATCGACGTCGGCGGCGTGAACCCCGGCTCCGAGGGCCCCGAGCTCACGGAGCTCTACGGCGAGGGCATCGTCATGCCGCCGCTCCGCCTCTCGATCGCGGGCGTCGAGAACGAGGACCTCGTGGATCTCCTCACCGAGAACTTCCGCGACCCGCTCTCGACCCTCAGCGACCTCCGCGCCCAGCGCGCGGCCTGCAAGCTCGGCGACGACCGCGTGCAGGAGCTCGCTCGCCTCTACGGCACCGATAGACTGCTCGCCGTGATGGACCGCATGCTCGACGTCGTCGAGCAGGCCGTCGCTCACGCGCTGTCCGACCTTCCCGACGGCGTCGGCGAGGCCGAGGGCGCGCTCGACGACGACGGCCGCGACGGCCCCCCGACCCGCGTGCACGCGAGAATCACGAAGTGCGGCAATCGCCTCGAGATCGACCTGTCGGGCTCCGACCCGCAGACCGCTGGCGCGATGAACGTGCCATGGGCGAGCGCCCGCGCGGGCCTCGTCTACGCGGTGCGCTGCGTCGTCGCCCCGGGCATCGGCTCGAACGACGGCCTGCTGCGCAACGTCGACATCATCGCCCCCGAGGGCACCGTGATCAATCCGGTCGCCCCGGCCGCGGTGTCCATCCGCCACAACACCTGCCAGCGCCTCGCGGACACGCTGATCCGCGCCATGCAGGACATCTGGCCGGATCGCGCGGTCGCCTCGAGCACCGTGAGCTTCGCCTGCTTCAACGCCGGTTCGACGAGCCCGCTCACCGGGCTCCCCTCGGTGATGGCCGACGTCGTCGGCGGCGGCACGGGCGGCACCCCCGAGTCCGACGGGCTCGACGGGGTCGACACCTACCTGTCGAACGTGGGCGTCCTGCCGACCGCGGTCGTGGAGACGAACTACCACATCCGCCTCCGCAAGACCGAGTTCGTGCCCGGCTCCCAGGGCCGCGGCGAGCACAACGGCGGGCTCGGCCTGCGCCGCGAGTACGAGATCCTGAAGCACCCGCAGCACGTCACGTTCTACGCCGAGCAGACCGATGCGCGGTACGCTCCGGAGGGCGCGGGCGGCGGATCGGGCGCCTCGCCCATGATCATCACCGTGATCGGCCCCGACGGAGAGCAGATCCAGGTGCCGCGCAAGACCTCCCGCATCCTCGAGCCCGGCACGATCGTGCGCTTCGAAACCGCGGGCGGCGGCGGCTACGGCGACCCGGCCGCGCGCTCGGAGGAGCTCATCGCCTGGGACCGCACCGACGAGCGGCTGTGAGCAGCGCCATGACGAACGCCACCGCCGCCGCAGAGGCACCCACGACGCTCAAGCGAGTGCTCGGCACGCCCTCGCTCGTGCTGTTCGGGCTCACCTACATGCTGCCCCTCACGGTCTTCACGACCTATGGCATCGTCACGCAGCTGACCGGCGGCCGGGTCGCCTCGGCCTACGTCATCACGCTCATCGCGATGGTGTTCACAGCCCGTTCGTACGCGCGCATGGTGCAGGCCTACCCCTACGCGGGATCCGCCTACGTCTACACGCAGTGCAGCTTCGGAGGAGGCCCCGGCTTCCTCACCGGCTGGGCGCTGCTCCTCGACTACCTCTTCCTGCCGATGCTCTGCTACCTGGTGATCGGCATCTACCTCGGCGCCGCGTTCCCGGGGGTGCCGGAGTGGGTGTTCATCGTCGGTTCGCTCGTGCTCATCACCACGCTGAACCTGCTCGGAGTGGTCTCGGTCGCCCGCGCGAACGTCGTGCTCATCACCGTGCAGTTCGCCTTCATCGTCGTGTTCGTCGCGCTCACGATCGCCGCCCGGGCCGG